>CANPWR010000062.1 GCA_947584825.1 uncultured Clostridia bacterium
CGTATTCATGATAGCTCAAGGTAACGTAATGGAAACAATGGCTAATTCAGGAATTAAAGACTAACGGATAAATATTCAAATAAAATATAAAAGGGAAATAGGTGATAATGGTGTCGAGAATGAAAAATGTTTTTAAAAATATCATCTCAGTCGGACTCGCACTAAGCATAACAGCGGCAATGTCTGCGTCTGTGTATGCTAGCGAACCGTACGTATCATACAACTATGACGCTTGGGAAGATGTTATCCCGTCGCAAAGCGGATACAGAGTTGATGAAACGATTACCGGCTATGAGATGGAACTTGATAAGCTGGCAGATCCGAAAAGTGATTTATTTGTCAGTGAAAGCGAGCCTACCAATCTAACAGGTGCGTCTGATATATTCTTTGAGGAAAGTACAAAGGAATTCTGGATAGCAGATTCAGGTAATGACAGAATTTTAAGAACCGATTCAAATCTAAAGGTTATCGGATGCTATAAGGGAGTTTCAAATTCCCAAACATCAGTGGATGCAGAAACAGGTCTATCAACCTTTTCAAATCCGACGGGTGTATACGTAATCATAGACAAACAAACAAAAAAACCTGTGATTTTTATTGCGGACAATAAAAATGCCAGAGTTGTGAAGGCAACAGTAGAGTCGAATAATTCAGCGACCTGCACTCTTGAGTATAAAAAGCCTGACTCGGAGCTTTATGCTAATGCTTCACAGACATTCAACCCTTCAAAAATATTGGTTGACAGTGCAGGAATTTTATATGTAGTTGTTTCATCGGTAACAACGGGTGCTGTTGTGTTTGATGAAACAGGTGCATTTACAGGTTTCTACGGAGCTAACAGAGTTGAACAAACGGCTGCTGTTATCCGTCAGGCAATCTGGAGAAAATTTGCTTCAAACGAACAGATAGCGTCAATGGTAAGAAATGTTCCGGTTGAGTACGCAAACTTTGACATTGACAGCGAGGGATTTATTTACACGGTAACAGAGGCTGCAAACGCTTCAACTGACGCAGTCAAAAAGCTGAATCCTGCAGGTGAAAATATCTGGAACACCGCTACAGGTAATCAGTACGAATTCGGTGATTTACCGGAATTTGCTGATTGCGACACAAGCAAGTATGCCTCAAGGCTGACTGATATAGTTGTTGATTCCGATGGTATCTTAAATATTCTGGACTATGAAACAGGACGTGTATTCCAATACACTCAGGATAACGATCTGCTGTTCATATTCGGTACAAAGAACAGTACGTCAGATCAGAGGGGTACTTTCATAGCACCGAACGGTATAGAGGCAGTAGGCGAGAAGATTTATGTTATAGACGGAAAGAAAAACGATATAACGATATTCGTTGAAACTACTTTCGGAAAATATGTTCACGAGGCTGCGGCATTATATGAGAAAGGTCTTTACGAAGAAGCTATTGATCCTTGGAATGAGGTAATCAAGAGAGACGGCGGATATGCTCTTGCATATTACGGACTCGGAAAGGCTTATCTGAACACAGGTGATTATAAAAAGGCGATGGAAAACTTTAAGGTTTCTGTTGCAAAGAGTTCATATGACAGGGCTTATAAGTATGACAGAGACGATTTCCTAAGAGCTAATTTTACGCTTATCATAATTGTTTTAATTATTATAATTGTAGCTATTATAGTACTGAGAAGGTTATTTAAGAAAGGCATAATAAAATTGCCTAAGATAAGAAAGAAACCGGAAAAGGAGGGTAAATAATATGTATGAATTTTCACAGCTAGGTTGGTTGAGACATGTTATTTTCCATCCGGTTGAAGGCTATGACGATTTAAGATGGAAGAAAAAAGGTTCAATGAAAATTGCCTTGGTAATTGTACTTTTGCTTTTTGTTGCCATGGTTGTAAACAGACAGCTTACAGGATTTCAGTTTAATAATTCATATGTAAAGATATTTAATGTTGTTCCGTTATTTGTACAAAGTATTGTTTACTTCTTTACATGGGTAATAGCAAACTGGGCTTTGTGCACACTGTTTAACGGCGAAGGAACAATCAAGAGAATTTGCATTTACTCAGCTTATGCGTTGGTACCGTATATTGTTGGTACATTCCTGAGCGTGTTTATCTCAAACTTTATAGTAAGCGACGAGATAGTATGGATGAATGTGATTTATTATGTCGGACTTGGTTGGTCGGTCGTTTTGATGATTCAAGCAATAAGAACAGTTCACCAATATTCATTTCCGAAAACGCTCTTGTCAATAGTATTTACATTGGTAGCGATGCTGATAATTTTGTTTTTATTGGTTCTTTTGATAAGCTTGTTCCAGCAGGTATATGTATTTATCGCATCGATCTACACAGAGTTGACATATAGATTCAGAGGCTAAAGGAGGTAATAATTATGCATGAGAGATTAAGAAAAATCATTATATCTGCACTAGTTGTTGCCATGATGCTTCCTATCGGAACTCTGGTAGGTTCAACTGATGAAGAAAATGATACTGTGGCAGAGACAAGTTCATCTTCACAAACTCAGAGCTACGGCACAAATGATCTTCCGGCAAAGGTTAGTGATAAACAGGCGCTTAGCAGCTGCAAAAAGGCAGCGGAAGCCGGAAAGCTTGAGCTTTGGTACGATGAAGAAAATGAAAGAGTTTGTATTGTTGATAATACGACGTCAACTCCGAACTATTGGTGGAGTACCCCGATCAACGCTTTAGCTGACGATACGCCGCTAGGCAAAACGTCAAGGGGAGATTCCTATATGAAGGATACCCAGAGGCAGCAGTTAAATTCAGGTCTGTCACTTGAATACGGAGACCAGGCTAAGAGAACCACTTCTCCGCTTTATTCGGGAATTGAGTCGAGAACAAGAGATATTTGTGAAACTACAATTGAAGCTACTAATAACGGTATTAGAATGACGTATGATTTTAGAGACGGCTTTACGATTCCGGTAGAGTACACCTTGAATGAGGACTCGTTAAAGGTATCTTGTGATACGTCGAAAATAAAAGAGGAGAATATTTCTGTTAAAGACGGAAAGGTTTTGACCCAGATCAGTCTTACACCTTCATTCGGTGCGGCATCTTCCGAAGAAGACGGATATATGATAGTTCCAGACGGCAGCGGTGCTGTTATTGAGTACAACAACGGAAAATCGAGCTATTCAAGTTCTTATTCTCAGAAGGTTTATGGAAGAGATTACACTATAGTACCGTTGACAGCTTCAAAGGTTACAGAACAAGCATATATGCCTGTAGCTGCAACAGTATCAGGCAAAAAGGCTCTTGTAGCAGTAGCAACAAGCGGAGATGCGAATGTTTCTGTTAATGCACAGGTTAACGGACAGAACAATCAGACTTATAATAATGTGTACTTCAGTTTTGAAGTAAGGACTTCTGACGATTTCTATTTAAGCGGTGAGTCAGATCCACTTAAGGTTTTCCAAGAAGGTAAATTGACTCAAGAGGAGATTTCAGTAACCTACTATCCTATCGCTAAAAAAGATGATGTAAACTATGCAGATTGTGCAAAGGTTTACAGAAACTATCTTATTGAAAATAAGGGACTTACTTCTAAGGTAAAGGAAAACCAAGCAAACTTTTATGTAGATTTATACGGCGGAGTCATAATGCAAAAGTCAATACTCGGAATACCGTTTGACCTAAAAACGTCGGTTACTTCATTTGATCAGGCAAAGACAATTCTTGAAAAGCTTCAGGACAATGGTGTAACGGACATTATTGCAAACTATAACGACTGGACTGATAAATCTATTGCAAAGAAGATTTCAACAAAGGCAAAACCGGCAGGAACTCTTGGTGGAAGAGGAGACTTTGATGATTTGATGTCCTTTGCCGAGTCTAACGGAATACAAATGTATCCGGCTATGGATAATATGGAGATGCAAAGCAGCTCATGGGGTTATTGGACATTCACAAGTACAGCTACGAGAGTTTCAAATGCTTACTCAAGGCAAATCCAATATAATCCGGCATTCGGCGGAGCTACGGATACTGCTCCTGCGCTTTTGACTCCAACGGTATACTCAAAGGTATTTGACGAAGTCATTTCAAGCTATAAAGAGGAAGAGCTTAAAAATATTTCATTTGGAGGATATTCCTCAAGACTTGTTTCAGACTTCTCAGCTAAAAACTTTTCAAACCGACAGAATACGATGGATACCATTATTGAAGGCTATAAAAAGGCAAATAAAGATTTAGACTCAGTTCTGGCGGACGGTGCAAACGCTTACATAATCCCGTATGTTGACCATATTACGAATGTTCCTGTAAATTCAAGCGGTTTCAATATCGTTGACTACGATATACCGTTCTATCAAATGGTAGTTCACGGATATGTGCCATATTCAACTCAGGCAATAAACAAGAGTTCTAATTCGGAAGAAACCTTCCTGCTGGCACTTGCATACGGTTCATCATTGCACTATGATATGCTGTATGAGCAGAGTTCAAAGCTGTCTGACACTTCATATAGTGATTTGTATTATGCAAATTATGAAGGTTGGTTAGAAACATCAGCTGCTGAGTCTAAAGCTGCAAAGCAGGTTTTGGGTGCGGTAAGCAATAAGGTAATTACCAACTTTGAAATTGACAGGCAAAATAATGTTATAAAAACAACCTACGGAAGTGAAGACGGAAGTGCAGCAGAATCTGTTGTGCAGGTTGATTTGAATAACGGAAAGGTATCAATTGACGGAACTGATGTTGATGTCAGTCAGGTTATTGGGGAAGGAGGCGTACAAGGCTAATGGCAAACGCAGAAAATGTTGTTGCAACACCTACAAAGGAAGAAGTGAAAGCCCTGAAACCTCCAAAAGGCGTTAAACAAAAGGGTATTAAAATTCCGTA
Organism: uncultured Clostridia bacterium; assembly: GCA_947584825.1. Taxonomy (GTDB): domain Bacteria; phylum Bacillota; class Clostridia; order Oscillospirales; family Ruminococcaceae; genus UMGS1601. The sequence continues at coordinate 4,855 of CANPWR010000062.1, forward strand.
TGAAAGAAGAAAGGCTCTTTACGGATATGCATTTATTGCACTGTGGCTTATAGGAACGATTTATTTCTTCATACTGCCGCTGTTTGAATCACTTGTTTATTCATTTAATGAAACGCAGCCTCAGAGAGGGGTTATGCAGCTTGACTGGAATGGTCTTGGTCACTATCGTGATGCATTCAGAAAGGACCAGTATTATTCACAGTATCTAGTTGAGATACTTGGTTCAACAGCTTTGAAAACGCCGTTGATTATCATTTTCTCGATATTCGTGGCAGTTATTTTAAATCAGAAGTTCAGAGGAAGAACTTTTGCAAGAGCAGTTTTCTTCCTTCCTGTTATTATTGCAACGGGACCTGTAATTGAAATAATTAACGGTAATATGGATACCGGCGGATATGCAGCAGGAGGAGCAGAGCAATTCAGCACGCTGTTTGAAACCAATCTGGTAGACCAGCTTCTGGAGTTTCTGGGCATCTACGGTATAAGCGAAACGCTTACAAATACTATAACGACAGTAACTTCGGATATATTCAATCTTGTTTGGAACTCCGGCATTCAGATTCTTTTGTTCCTAGCAGCTCTTCAGAACATACCGTTCTCCGCAAAGGAAGCGGCTCAGATGGAGGGTGCAACGGCTTGGGAGTATTTCTGGAAGATTACAATTCCATACATAAGCCCAATGATATTAGCAAGCTTAGTTTATACAGTTATTGATTCGTTCGTTGACCCTGAGAATAAGGTTATGAAGCTTATACTAACACAGGGAAGCGACTGGAATTACGGATATATGTCAGCAATGGCGTGGGCTTACTTCCTGATTGTAGGAGTGGCTTTGGCAATACTAGTTGCTATTATAAACAAGTTTGTATATTACGAAGTAGGATAGGGGGGATATAGATGGCAACTAAAAGAGAAGAAAAGCGCTTTGAAAAGGAAATGAAAGCTGCTAAAAAAGCTAAGATTAAGGCTATGAAAGAGGCCGGAATCACTATAAATATCACCCCTGAGCAAAGAAGATATAATAGACGAAAAGCTTTTGTAAGTTCGGTATGGCCGATATTCAGATTCTTAATTCTGTTTGGTTTGTGTTTTATCATTCTATATCCCTTGATATTTATGATTTCGACAGCGTTCAGACCTAATGCTCAGATGAACGATCCGTCAATTGTATGGATACCAAAAAGCCTGACGTTGAAAAACATACAGGAAACTTGGGATGTTATGAAATACGGTGCGACTGTTCTAAACACCATAAAGCTGAATCTTGTGGCATCGATTCTTCAGGTTATTACTTGTGCGATTACAGGATACGGATTTGCAAGATTTAACTTCAAGGGTAAAGGCTTTCTGTTTGTAATTGTTGTTATGATGATTATAGTACCGCCTCAGATTACTACGATCCCGCTGTATATGCAGTATTCTTATTTTAATCCTTTGGGATTGGTTAGATTATTCACCGGCGATACAATATCGCTCATCAACAGCGGACTTACAATGTATCTGCCTGCGTTATTCGCAAACGGTCTGAGAGCAGGATTGTTCATTCTTATATTTAGGCAGTTCTTTAGAGGACTTCCTAAAGAGCTTGAGGATGCAGCTTATCTTGACGGATGCGGACCTCTGAAAACCTTTTTAATTGTAATGGTTCCTAATGCAGCATCGTCATTCCTGACGGTATTCCTGTTCTCAATTGTTTGGTACTGGAATGACTACTATGTATCGTCATCATTCTTTAATCAGAACGATACGGTTGCGTTAATGCTGAAAAATTTGTCGGCAACGCTTCAGTCGGAATTGTTTGATAACCAAACAGTTGGTCCTCGTCAGATGATTGTTTGGCTTGAGTCAGGATGTATCCTTGCGATAACTCCGATACTTGTTATGTATGTATTCTTACAAAAATACTTTACAGAAGGTATCGAGCGTTCGGGACTTGTTGGATAAACAAATAATAGATATTTAATTACCGACCGGTTTTATAATCGGTCGGCTTTTTATACACAAAAAATGGTTGTTGCAATTAGTTATTAAAAACACTAAAAACAACTATGTTTAGAGTTGTAAAGGATATGAAAAGTATGGTATAATAATTTTATAATAACGGTTTAATTGAAAGAAAGGTAAAATGATTTTATGAAAACATCAGCAGAGTTATGGTATAATAAATGGGCGGAAGACTGGAACGAAGCACTTCCTGTCGGAAACGGAAGAATCGGTGGAATGGTGTATGGCAATCCGTATTATGACACTATTTCACTTAACGAGGATTCAATATGGTCAGGTGGATATAGAGAAAGGAATAATAAGTCTGCACTTAAAAATCTTCAAAAGGTAAGGGAGCTTTTGTTTGAGGAGAAGATTTCTGAGGCAGAGGAGATAGTGCATGATGCATTCTGCGGAACTCCTATAAATCAGCGTCATTATATGCCGCTTGGAGATTTTATAATAGACCAAAGAGGTTTGGGGGATATACAGAATTTTAAAAGAAGTTTAGACCTAGAAACCGCTGTGCAGTCTGTTAATTTTACTTCAAACGGAATAAAATACACTCGTGAGGTTATAGCGTCTTATCCTGAAAATGTTCTGGCTGTCAATATAAGGGCTGATAAAAAGGATAGCATTAATATTCGCATACATATTGACGGCAGAGATGATTACTTTGATAATAACTCTCCTATTTCAGATGATGAGATTTTTTATTACGGCGGAATGGGCGGAGAGGACGGAATTAATTTCGCGTCTTATATTAAGGTTATTCCGATTTCGGGAACAGTTAAACGCTGGGGAAGTTACATAAATGCTGAGGGATGCGACGAAGTAACTATTTTAATTTCCTGCCAGACAAGCTATAGATATGAGAACTACAAAAAAGAGGCGAAAACTGATATTGAAAAGGCTTCAAAGCTGTCATTCTCTGATTTAAAAGAACGTCATATAAAGGACTATAAAAAGTATTATGACAGGGTAAAAATAGAACTTGAGGATAACAGTGAGGGTAAGTCGGCTCTTCCGACTGATGAACGTCTTGAAAATGTTAAAAACGGAGGCAAGGACAACAAGCTAATTGAGCTTTATTATAACTTTGCACGATATTTAATGATTGCAGGCAGCCGTGAGGGTACGCTTCCTTTAAATCTTCAGGGTATATGGAACAAGGATATGTGGCCTGCATGGGGTTGTAAGTTTACGATAAATATAAATACAGAGATGAACTATTGGCCTGCTGAAACGGCAGGATTATCAGAGCTGATAACTCCGCTTTTTGACATCATAGAGAAAATGAGTCCAAACGG
>CANPWR010000063.1 GCA_947584825.1 uncultured Clostridia bacterium
GCAGGCGGACAAGGCAAGCGTATGAAAACGGATATGCCGAAAGCACTGTGTGAGGTTTTGGGAAAGCCTATGCTTCAATGGGTTATTGAAGCCTGCGAGGAAGCTGATTTAAAAAACATATGCGTAGTCAAGGGTTTTGCCGGAGAATATATAGACAGCTTTTTAAATGGAAAGTATCAGACTGCACTACAGGCTGACCGTCTGGGAACAGGTCATGCAGTTATGCAAGCAGTAAATTTTCTGCGTGAACATTCAGACGGCAACACCCTAATCCTCTGTGGAGACGCACCTTTTATTGACAGCAAAACTATAAAAAATGCACTTAAACTGCACGAGGAAAAAGACCTCTCGGTAACAGTTGTAACCTCCGTCGTTGATAATCCTTACGGTTACGGCAGGATAATCAGAACTGATAACGGCATATCTGGTATCATTGAGGAACGTGACTGCACCGATGAACAGAAAAATATTAAGGAAATAAATTCAGGCTGTTTCTGGTTTAAGACAAAAGACCTGCTTGATGTCCTATTCAGCATAAAGCCTGATAACGCACAGGGAGAATATTATCTCACCGACTGTATTTCGCTTCTTATCAATAACGGCAAGTCAGCAGACGCTTATATTTCAGAAAACGAAAACGTATCGCTCGGCGCAAATGACAGACGGGGACTTCTCCATTTAAACGATGTAGCGAGACGTCAAATAATAAACAAGCATCTCGACAACGGAGTCGAATTTACCTGCACAGACGGCGTAAGCATTTCAAACAGTGTTAAAATTGGAACGGGTACCGTGATACACGCAGGAGTTATCCTCAAGGGCAACACAGAGATTGGAAATGGCTGTGAAATTGGTCCTAACACCTGTCTGAACAATACAAAGGTAGGGCGAGATACTAAGCTCAACAACGTAATAGCAAACGAAAGCGTAATAGGAAACCGTGTAACCATTGGTCCTTGGGTTCAGCTTCGCCCGAACACGCACATTGCAAACGGAGCTAAGATAGGCGACTTCGTGGAAATTAAGAATTCAAACATTGGCGAAGGTACTGCCGTTGCTCATCTTACATATGTCGGCGACAGCGATGTCGGTGAAAATGTCAACTTCGGATGCGGAGTTGTTACGGTAAATTATAACGGCGACAAGAAGTTTAGAACTACCATAGGTGATAATTCCTTTATCGGGTGCAACACAAACCTTATCGCACCTGTAAAGGTCGGTAAAAATGCTTATACGGCGGCTGGCTCGACTGTCACAAAAAATGTTCCCGACGGAGCTCTTATGATAGAGAGAGGTCAAGGTGTTATCAAAGACGGATACGCTGACAGAATGTTAAAGAACAGAAATGAAAAAATCGCTAAAGAAAAAGCCAAGCGAGCTGCTGACGACAACAGCCAAAATTAAAAAACAGATTACTTTCATTATCAATTATCCACTGTAAATTGTCAATTAAACAAAGCGCTTAACCCCCTTTCCTGTGTGTAATGGGGGTTAAAGTGATGTATAAACTTCTTCTAAGGAGAAATAATTATGAGCATCTGGGATATATTTAAAAAAATAGAAAGCGGGAATAACAATGTAAAGGGAAAAATTGAATACATTATAGTAGGTCTTGGAAATTTCGGTATAGAATATAATGAAACTAGGCACAATGCCGGATTTATGGCTATAGATAAGCTTGTTCAAAAAAACGGATTTGATTTAAGCAGAGTCAGGTTCAAATCAAAAACTGGAGAAACTTCAATCAACGGAAAAAGATGCCTTGTACTCAAGCCTACAACATATATGAACAACAGCGGAGAAGCTGTAGCTGACGCTATGAACTTTTACAAAATTCCTATAGAAAACGTCATAGTTATATATGACGATATTTCTCTTGAGCCTGGAAAGCTGCGTATACGCAGAAAGGGTTCTGACGGCGGTCATAACGGCATAAAGAGTATTATTGCTTTAACAGGCAGCGACGAATTTCCCAGAATTAAAATAGGCGTCGGCAAAAAGCCTAATCCAAACTATAACCTTGCCGACTGGGTGCTGTCAAAATTCAGCAAGGAAGATAAGCAAGCTATTGAGCCTGCATTGGAAAAAGCAGTTGATTCGCTTAGTTTTATTGTAGAGGGAAATATTGATAAAGCTATGAATTTGTATAATTCGTAATTCTGTAACTATAATCGTACAGAATATAATAGGTGAATTATGAAAAACATCTTTAATGAAATTTGCACGAAACTCAATTTCTATCATGAGATAGAAAGGTCAATAAAAATAGGTAAAACTCCGCTGTCGCTTACAGGAGTTTCATCCGTTCATAAAGCGCATCTGGCTTTGGCTCTTAGCGAGCTGAGGCCTTGCTGTATTATCTGCGACACAGAATCTTCGGCAAGGCGAATCTGCGAGGACATAAACTCTCTTTCTCATCAGGAAACAGCATGCCTGTTCCCTGCTAAGGATTTCAACTTTGCATATGTAGACAGCTTTTCAAGAGAATATGAACACAAAAGAATTGAAGCACTTTCAAAGATAAAAGCAGGCTTGTCAAGAATTATTGTAACAACAGTTGAAGCCTGTATGCAGGGTACTATTCCATCGGAAAAGCTGGAGGAATACTCCTTTGAGATAAGAACAGGTAAAGATATTAATTTGTCTGAGCTTACGTCATTACTTGTTTCAGCAGGCTATACCGAGTGTGAACAGGTCGAAGGGCAGGCACAGTTTTCAATAAGAGGTGGAATAGCAGATATTTTCCCTGTTCATTCTGCTTTTCCTTACAGACTTGAGCTTTGGGGTGATACTGTTGACAGCATCCATACGTTTGAGATCGAATCACAAAGAAGGCTTGAAAAAGTAAGTTCCTTTGCAGTCTCCCCTGCTCTGGAAGTTATATTCCCATCTGAAGATGTATTCGCCGAAAAGATTCGAGACGTTTCTAAAAAGCCGAGAGGTAAAAAAGCAGATAAAATCAAGGAAAAACTATCTGCCGATTTAGAATTACTCGAGGCAGGAATTTCTCTTAATAATCTGGATAAATACTATTCCCTAGCGTATGAAGAGTTCTGTTCAGTTATTGACTACTTCAAAGACGGAACAGTTATTATTTCGGAAAACTCAAACTGCAAGGAGCAGGCTAAGGCAATTTTAACTCAGCTGTCTGAGGATATAAAAATGCTATACGATGACGGTATTCTTTTCAAGCCGCTGGAAGGTTTCTACTGTGAATATTCAGAGATAATGTCAAAAGCCGAAAAAACATCTCTTGTTTATCTCGACACCTTTATGCGTGGCGGAGATAATTACAACCTCAAAAATCTTATCAATGCAAATCCGCTTCAAACATCAAGCTGGAGTGGAGATATAAGACATCTTATTGAGGATTTATCATCATACTGCAATCAGAATTACTGTGTTATAGTATTCGCAGGAAGCGAAAAAACTCTGCCCATTCTGGCAAACGACCTTCGTGACAGCAATATACCTGCTGAAATACTAACTGATAAGTCAAAAATAAAGCAAGGACTTGTTTATTTAACCTATGGCAGTACAAGCGGAGGCTTTGAGTATCCCGACATAAAGTGTGCAATGATAACGGGACAAAAGATAAACGCTCCCAAGAAAAAGCCAAAGCGAAAGTACAAAAAAGGAGAGGAAATAAAAAATCTGTCCGATATATCAAACGGAGATCTAGTCGTACACTCGCTTTACGGAATAGGAAGATTTTCAGGTATACAAAAGCTTGAAACTAACGGAGTTACCAAGGACTATATAAAAATCAACTATGCAGGTACTGATATTTTGTACGTTCCGGTTACACAGCTTGATTTGGTTTCACGGTATATAGGTCCCCGTGACGACGCTAATATTAAGCTGAGCAAACTAAACTCATTGGATTGGCAGAAAACCAGAAAGCGTGTTAAATCCGCAGTTAAGGATATGGCAGACGAGCTGATAAAACTGTATGCAAAAAGGCAGATGTCAAAGGGATTTGCATTTTCTCCCGATAACGACTGGCAAGCAGATTTTGAAGAACGCTTTGAGTATCAGGAAACTGACGATCAGCTTAGGGCAATAAACGAGATTAAAGAAGATATGCAAAAGCCTGTTCCTATGGACAGACTTCTATGCGGTGATGTCGGTTTTGGAAAGACTGAAGTTGCACTTAGAGCCTGCTTTAAGTGTATACTTGATTCAAAACAGTGCGTAATTCTCGCTCCGACAACTGTACTTGCTTGGCAGCATTACCAAACAGCAATAAAACGCTTTGAACACTTCCCTGTTAAAATTGAGCTTCTCTCTCGTTTCAGAACTCCAAAGCAGCAATGGGACATAGTAAAAGACCTGAAACGTGGAGTTATTGATATGGTAATAGGAACTCACCGGCTCGTTCAAAAGGACGTTGAATTCAAAAATCTTGGTCTGGCAGTTATCGACGAGGAACAGAGGTTTGGCGTTGCACACAAAGAACGCTTTAAGGAAATGTTTTCAGGCATTGATATACTCACTCTTTCGGCAACACCTATCCCAAGAACACTAAATATGGCTATGAGCGGTATAAGAGATATGTCGGTAATCGAGGAACCTCCGCAGGACAGGTATCCCGTTCAGACCTATGTTATCGAACACAATGATGGAGTTGTTGCAAACGCAATATCTAAAGAGCTGCGTCGCGGCGGTCAGGTTTACTATATACACAATCGAATTGAAACTATCGACCGGTGTGTGTCAAAGCTGCAAAACCTTCTTCCGGATGCAAGGATAGGTGTCGCTCACGGTCAGATCGCTGAAAATGAGCTTTCTGAAATCTGGAGACAGCTTATAGACAAGGAAATTGACATTCTGGTTTGCACAACGCTAATCGAAACAGGCGTTGATGTTCCGAATGTAAACACACTTATAATTGAGGACGCAGACAGGCTCGGACTTTCACAGCTCTACCAGCTTAGAGGAAGAGTAGGAAGAAGCAATCGACGTGCATTTGCTTATTTCACTTTCAGAAGAGGAAAAGTGCTAACTGAAATAGCGTCTAAAAGGCTTAATGCAATAAGAGAGTTTACCCAGTTCGGCTCGGGATTCAGAATAGCTCTGCGTGACCTTGAAATAAGAGGTGCAGGCTCAATTCTATCAGGAAAACAGCACGGACATATGGAAGCAGTAGGATACGATATGTACCTCAGACTTTTGAATGAGGCTATTGCCGAGCAGAAGGGAGAGGCTCTCCCCTCCTCGCCTGAAGATTGTCTTGTTGATATTGCCATTGACGCGTATATTCCTGAAAATTATATTGAGAGTCTCTCTCAGAGAATTGACGCATACAGAAAAATTGCTTCAATCCAAAATAGCGATGACAGCAACGATGTTTTAGACGAGCTTACCGACAGGTACGGAAAACCGCCTTATGCTGTTTTGGGACTTATCGATATTGCTCTAATGCGTAACACAGCGTCAAAGCTGGGTATAACTGAAATAACACAGCGTGGAGACTGGCTGTATTTTTACATTAAATCGCCCACTATTGAGCAAATCACAACTCTCAGACAGGCTTATAAAAAAAGAGTTGATTTTGAGGACATAAAAAAACCTCATATACGGGTTAATCTCATACAAAAGCCTAAAAAGCAAAAATCAACCGAGCTTATGAATGAAGTTCTGGGCATAATGAATGGCAGCCTAATGCCTGATGTTATTATGCAAAAAACTGAATCTTCTGAATCCAAACCAAACAAGTATTTTAAAGGTAAGAAGAAACAGCAGGAAGTTTAATGTATTTAATTTGTATTATCTGCTTGAAAGCAAATAATTTATTATATAAACAATTCAAATAATAATGAGGAGGAGAAAAATGAAAATAAAAATATTTAAAAACACTTTGTTAATTATTCTGGGATCAGCTATGTACGCCTTTGCATTAAGTCTGTTCCTCACCCCGAATAAAATAGCTCCCGGAGGGGTTTCGGGTATATCAATTATGGCAAACCATTTGACAGGTATTGGCGTTGGTGTGTTTTTATTCCTTATTAACATTCCTCTGCTGATTATCGGATTAATAAAACTGGGAAAGAGTTTTTTCTTCGGCACAATGGTCACCATTCTTCTATCCTCCATACTAACCGATCTATTTGCAAAGCTCCCTCCGCTAACTAATAATGTAATGCTTTCTGCTTTGGGAGGCGGAGTTTCTCTCGCAGTTGCAATAGGTTTGATTTTTAAAGCAGGCTACACAACAGGTGGAACGGACATCATAGTAAGGCTAATAAAGCTAAAACACAAGCATCTAAAAACGGGAATTATATTCATTGCTGTTGACGGGATAATCTCAATAATCTCTGGAATAGTTTTCAAAAATCCCGACTATGCGCTGTATGCACTACTATCGCTTGTCACTTCAAGCATTGTACTAGATATTGTCCTTTACGGAAGCGACGAGGCAAGGCTTGTTTACATTATTACAAAAAAGGAAAAAGAAATCAGCGACTATATTTTAAAAAAGCTTGATATAGGCTGTACCTTGCTTGACTGTCAGGGTGCTTATTCAAAAGAAAAGCGTCAGACCGTTATGTGCGCCATTAAAAAGCGTGACCTTCCTCAGCTTCAGGAGTATGTTTTACAAACCGACCGTGATTCATTTATGATAGTAACCTCAGCAAATGAAATCTACGGTGAAGGATACAAACTGAGAATGAACAACTACTAAAGCTAAAAGCAATAAGTTTTAGGCAAGAACTATCATTTAACTAAGTTCAGATAGTAATAACCTGCTTATTGCATCCGGCTTATTGTCTTTTGCCTCTAATTGCTGAAATACTTTTCATCCAAATTCTTTGCTACAAGCTCAACCAACTCAACGCATGGTCTTTTTTTATAATAACCATCCGTTCTGATTTCTGGAATCGGATTATCCGCTCCCTTTTTTGAAAGTCCCAAAAGCTCACGGCATATGATCGAACCGTTTTGCTTTTTGAACTCCCCAGCTAACTCCTGAATGTTTTTATAATGCTCGGCTTTTGCTTTGTTATCTTTCGCATCATAGCCGCCTTCTAACATTCCAAGAACCATAAATGCTCCTGTCAAAGCACCGCAGACCTCTCTCAGTCTTCCCATACCTCCGCCAAATGACGACGAAATCTTAAGAGCAGTATCCAACTCAAGCCCAAGCTCGTCGGCATAAGCTCCGAAAACCGCCTGAGAACAGTTATATCCGCTTTTGAAAAGCTCAACAGCTTTTTTAGAATGGTCCATAAATATCTCCTTTCAAAATGTTAAAATCAATCTATGTAACTAATATATTATATACCGCAAAATGTAAATTGTAAATGGCAGTTACTTTATTTATTAATACTAATTTTATATGAAATAATTGTTGATTTATTTTCTTGTAAAATTAAGCATTTCGGGTTATAATAATTTTATAAAATATCTTCAGAAAGAAGGACTTTTTATGAAAACAGCACTTGTTACCGGAGCAAGTTCGGGAATAGGATATGAAATGTCAAGGATTTTGAGCCATTTGGGATATGAGCTTATTCTTGTTGCCCGCCGTGAAAGCAGACTTTTGAAGCTTCAAAAGCTTCTCAAAACACATTCTGAAATCATTACCTGCGACTT
>CANPWR010000064.1 GCA_947584825.1 uncultured Clostridia bacterium
TCGGAGTATGCTCACTCATGCGTCAGATAGGGAAGAAGTCTTATGTTGTTGTTGATCCTGAGGAAAATCTCTCGGGTGTCTTGATTGACCACGTCAACAAAAATGAGAATGAAACCTATTTCATTCCGCCTGAGCTTGCTATGACTATGAAATCGGACAGATCGACCCTTATAATCGTTGACACTCATAACCCTGAAATCCTTGACAGTGTTGAATTTTACAATATGTTTGAGAAGGTCATAGTGATAGACCACCATAGAAGAATGGTTAAGTCAATAGACAATCCTATTGTTTTTTTTCACGAGCCGTATGCTTCTTCTGCGTCGGAAATGGTTACCGAGCTTGTGCAGTATTTTGGTGACAATATAAAGCTATCCCCAAGTATTGCGGAGTGTCTTTTGTCAGGAATAATGCTTGATACAAAGAACTTTGTGATGAGAACAGGTGTTAGGACCTTTGAGGCGGCGGCTTACTTGAAAAAAGCCGGTGCAGATACGGTAACAGTTAAGTCTATGTTCTCGACTTCGTTTGATTTATACAAGCGTAAGACCGACCTTATCACAAATGCTGTAATGTACAAAGGCTGTGCGATAACCATTACCGATGACGAGAATAGCGATACTATAAGAATAGCGGCTCCTCAGGCAGCAGACGAATTATTGTATATCGAGGGGATAAAGGCTTCATTTGTAGTTTATTCGGATAACGGCAAGACCTCTATATCCGCACGCTCTATAGGAGAGATGAATGTTCAGTTGGTTATGGAGTCTCTCGGCGGCGGCGGACACCAGACAATGGCTGGAGGTCAGCTTGAAACAAATCTAGATGAGGCGACGCAAAAGCTTAAATGGGCTATTGATAAATACTATCAGGATAATACTAAAAATTAATGTATATTTAATTATTTATAAATATAAAAAGTGAAGAGCCACCGGCGTCTCGCCGGTCTTGTTTCTAGAAAGGACGATATATAGTGAAGGTAATTTTATTAAAAGACGTTAAGGGTTCAGGCAAGGCAGGAGACATTCTGAATGTTGCTGACGGATATGCAAGGAATTATTTAATTGCTCGTGGGTTTGCGTGTGAGGCAAATGCAAAGAACTTAAACGAACTTGAGGGTAAAAAGGCATCTAAGCAGCATAAGTTGGACGTTGAAAAGGCTGATAACGAGAAAATCGCTGAGAAATTAAAAGATAAAACGATTGAAATAAAAGCAAAAGCCGGAAATGGCGGAAGACTGTTTGGAGCAGTTACACCGCTGACTATAAGTGAAAAGATAAAAGAGGTTTACGGAATAGAAATAGACAAGAAAAAAATTTCCACAAACGGCGATATAAAAACCTATGGTGATTTCAATGTAACGGTAAAAATGTCGCAGGGGGTTAACTTCACATTAATTGTAAAGGTTTTAGAACAATAGACAAGTACTCAGAGACAAGAAACTGAATGACAAAATATTTGAAGTGGTTTAAAGGATAGATTCTTGTATCTGCGTCTGGTCTATTGCTTCTGGAAGTTGAGGTTCTTATTATGGATATTAACACACAGTATGAGTTTACGGGCAGGGAGATCCCATACAGCCTAGAGGCAGAGCAGACTGTTCTCGGTGGTGTTTTGATAGACGCTCAAAAAGCGCTCCCAACCGTTATTGAAACGCTAAAGCCTGAGTGCTTTTACAACGATAAGCACAAGCAGATATTTAGCATAATGGTGAGAATGTTCACTAATAATGAAACGGTTGATATAATTACAGTTGGCAACGAGGCATATGAAACCGGAGTGTTTGAAACAAGCGTTATGGCAAGAACTTACCTTAAAGGTATGATGGAAAACGTTCCCTCTGTTTCAAATATAGCCAGCTACTGCAAAATAATCGAGGACAAATTTTATTTAAGGTCGCTCATTGAGACGGCTCAGGATATAATAGATAAAGCAGCGACTACTGTTGACGCCGAGAACCTGCTTGACATTGCCGAGCAGAAAATCTATGACATAAGAAAGGGCAAAGCGTCTGACGGACTTACAAAACTAGACGAGATCATCATTGAGGCTTACGACAGACTTCAAAAGATTTCTGGTACGGATAAGGATAAATTCCTCGGAGCTAAGACCGGATTTGCACTTTTGGACAGTTATACGACAGGTCTTAACAAATCAGATCTAATAATTGTGGCGGCTCGTCCTGGAATGGGAAAGTCTGCGTTTGCATTGAATGTTGCGAGAAACATGTGCAGAACTTCTGACAAGGATGTAGCTATTTTCTCACTTGAAATGGGAAAGGAGCAGCTTGTTTCACGTATGCTTTCGTCGGAATCTCTGGTGAATAACAATTCGCTTAGAAGCGGTATGCTGGAGATTGAGGATTGGACAAAGCTTGCTGAGGGTGCAAGGGCACTTTCCGAGCTTCCTATATATATCGACGATTCTGCGGGATTAACTGTTCCACAAATGAAAGCTAAGTTAAGACGTATGAGAAATCTCGGTCTTGTTGTTATTGACTACTTACAGCTTATGGAAAGCCCCAATCGTCACACAAACCGTGTTACAGAGGTTTCCGAAATAACAAGACAGCTAAAGCTTATGGCGAAAGAGCTAGATGTTCCTGTAATATGTCTTTCACAGCTTGCACGTGGTCCTGACAGCAGAACGCACGACCATAGACCTTTACTTTCCGATTTGCGTGAATCGGGTTCTATTGAGCAGGACGCAGATATTGTTTTATTCTTATACCGAGAAGGCTATTACGACAAGATGAATCCTAATCAGGGAGATTCAGAATGTATTGTTGCCAAAAACCGTCACGGTGAGACGGGTACGGTAAAACTCGCTTGGCTGGGCGAATACCAGTTATTCAGAAGTTTAGATGTTAATAGAGAGCAGTAGCCTTTAATTGTTAATGTATAATTGATAGTGGATTTATAATGGATAATAGGTGTTTATGAGTAATTGCCTGTTATCCATTATCAATATGAAATGGAGTAATATTATGCTTGAAAAAGTAACAAACACAATATCAAAATACAATTTGCTTTCTGCTACTGATAATGTCCTTGTCGGACTTTCGGGCGGTGCGGACAGCGTTGCACTTTTGGTGTGCCTGCATGAATTGGGTTTTGATGTTTCCGCTATGCATATAAACCATAATCTTAGAGGCGATGAAAGCGACCGAGACGAGAAATATTGCGTTGAACTTTGCAAAAAACTTGGTATATCTCTGACTGTCAAGAGCATAAATGTTAAGGAATATTGCCATGTAAATAAGCTGGGTATCGAGGAAGGTGCAAGAGAACTGAGGTATAAGGCATTTTCTGAGGTTCAGGCAGACAAGATTTGCACAGCGCACACCCTTTCTGACAGTGTTGAGACAATGCTGATAAACCTTATAAGAGGAACGGCTTTGAAAGGTCTTTGCGGAGTGCCGTATAAAAGAGGTAACATAGTGCGTCCGTTGATCGAGTGTACAAGACAAGATGTTGAAGATTTTTTGGAAACGCGAAAAATTAATTATGTTACCGATTCGACAAATAATTCTGATGATTATACCAGAAACAAGATAAGACATATGGTTATTCCGAAGCTAATTGAAATATCAAATAATCAGAATGGCGATTTTTACAAAAACATAAGTAATACGCTTAAATCCGTCATTATAGATGAGAGTTATTTAAATAATATGTCGGAATGTTTGCTTGAAAATGCACATATAGATAATGATATTTATGATATTGGCATGATAAACTCACAGAGTGAGGCAATTTCTAACCGAGTATATATAATGCTTTTAAAGAGATATGGCGTTGAAGTGTCGTCGGCAAAGCTAGAGGATTTGAAAAGTGCTTGTTTTGAAAACAAAAAAATAAATCTTAAAAAGAATGTTTATGCAAGTGCTAAATCGGGAAAACTAATTTTCAGTGAGGGAATGAATAATCCTGAGACTTATTCAAAGGAAATAAGCTTTGTAAGTTCAGATATATTAGTTGAGAACTTTTTTGGCAAAGAAGTAAAAATCAAACTGCATATGATTGATTGTGAGAAATCTAATATTCACAATATGTTTACAAAGAAAAATATAGATTATGATAAAATAAAAGGCAAGATTTTTCTCAGAAATCGCATAAGCGGAGATAGGATAAGGCTTCCCGAAAGAGGATTGACAAAAACATTGAAAAAGCTGTTTAATGAGAGCGTTCCGCTTGAAAATCGGCAAAGCACAGTTATTTTGAGCGACGACAACGGAGTGATTTATGTTGAAGGCTTTGGCGCAGATGAACGTGTTTCGGCAGATGAGAATACAAAACGCATATTAGATGTTGAAATATCATAAAACTATCACAATTTAGTGTTATTTTAGATGATAGAAGTTAGATGTTTAAAATTTGATATATGTTTATTTGAATCTAATATCATAATCTCTAATTTCTACGGAATGGAGTTGACAAATTGAAACAAGGCAGAAATAAGAGCATAATTATTTATATTTTGGTTTCGTTAGCAATTATTACAGGACTTGTGTATTTGCTAAACAATGTAACTGCAAAGACTGATAAGGTCGATTATTCGACGATCACCAGCTATTTTGATGATTTAAGGGTGTCTGAGTTTACTCTTGATTTGGGAACCGGAGAGCTTAAATATAAGCTTATTGGTTCCTCTGAGGAGAGAACCTATACAGTACCGAGCGTTACGGCATTTTACAACAGGATATTTAACGAACAGTATGATTATCAAAAGGAATATAATAAAGCACATCCTGACAAACCTCTTAAAATGAATATGAAAGAGGTCAAGGACAACAGCTTCTGGATTAATCTTATACCCACACTGCTGTTACTTGGAGCAATGGGCATATTCGTGTATATGATGATGAAAACTGCCGGAGGCGGCGGTAAGATAGGCAATTTTGGAAAATCCAACGCAAAGCATCATATGGTAACAAGCAAGAAGGCAACCTTTGATGACGTTGCAGGAGCTGACGAGGAAAAGGAAGAGCTTGCCGAGATTGTAGACTTCTTGAAGGATTCAAAGAAATACAACGAGATAGGTGCAAGAGTTCCTAAGGGTGTTTTGCTTTTGGGACCTCCGGGAACCGGTAAAACTCTGCTTGCACGAGCTGTTGCAGGAGAGGCAGGAGTACCGTTTTTCTCAATTTCGGGTTCTGACTTTGTAGAGATGTTTGTTGGCGTGGGTGCTTCGAGGGTAAGAGATTTATTCTCAGAGGCAAAGAAAAACTCACCTGCAATTATATTCATAGACGAGATTGACGCTGTTGGACGTCAGAGAGGAGCAGGACTGGGCGGCGGTCACGACGAGCGTGAGCAGACGCTTAACCAACTTCTTGTTGAAATGGACGGATTTACTGGCAACGAGGGAATAATCGTTATGGCTGCTACAAACCGCCGTGACATTCTCGACCCTGCACTGCTTCGTCCGGGAAGATTTGACAGACAGATTTTGGTGTCTTACCCTGATGTTAAGGGCAGGGAGGAGATACTAAAGGTACACTCTCGAAACAAGCCTTTAGCGCCCGATGTTGATTTGAAAACTATTGCAAAGACGACAGTCGGATTTACGGGAGCGGATTTGGAAAACCTTATTAACGAGGCAAGTCTGCTTGCGGCAAGAAAGAACAGAAAGGCTATCACCAGAGAGGATTTAGAGGAAGCATCAATAAAGGTAATTGCAGGACCTGAAAAGCGTTCAAAGGTTGTTACCGAGAACGAAAAAAGGCTTACTGCATACCACGAGGGCGGTCACGCTATCTGCACATATTACTGCGACAGGCAGGATAAGGTGCATCAGGTGTCTATTATTCCGAGAGGTGCGGCAGGAGGATTTACGCTTTCTCTGCCTGAGAAGGATAAGGCATATGTTTCTAAGAAAGAAATGTATCAGAACATCATAGTTTTGCTTGGAGGACGTGTAGCTGAAAAAATCATTCTTGACGATATATCAACCGGCGCATCTAATGACCTTGAGCGTGCGACTTCTACTGCTCGAAGCATGGTTACAAGGTACGGCTTTAGTGAAAAGCTTGGACCGGTGGTGTACGGAAATGATGAACACGAAGTCTTTTTGGGACGTGACTATACAAACGGCAACCGCTACAGCGAAGAAATTGCATATCAGATTGACAGCGAGATAAGAAGTATTATCGAAAGCTGTTTCAAGGATGCGGAAAAGATTCTCAGAGAGCATATAGACCAACTTCATTTGGTTGCTGATTATCTTATAAAGAATGAGAAGATCGATGGCGATGACTTTGAAGCTTTAATGAAAGGTGAGCTGGTAAGCGAGCCGGAAGATACACTAGTTTCTGATTCTGACAGTGAACCGCCTGTTGAAACTACTGAGTAGATATAAGAGTATTTAGTTATTAGAAGTTATAAATCAGTTTTCTGATCTTGTTTCTAATTTCTGACATTCGATTTTGAAATTGATTGTAAATAGCTGTTGAATTAAAATAAAAAACGTGATATAATATATAAATGACTGTTATACTTTTATAGTACCAGTCATTTATTTGCGTATTAAGGATTAAATTCTATTGGTTAAAAATTGGGGGTCGGTTTTGAAAAAAGTAACTATTATAACAGGGCATTACGGAAGCGGAAAAACCAACATTTCCGTTAATCTTGCACTTGAAATTGCTAAGAATGGAAAAAGGGTTACAGTAGTTGATCTGGATATTGTAAACCCGTATTTCAGAACTGCCGATTTCGGAGACCTTTTTTCTGACTTTAACATAAATCTTATTACGCCTATGTATGCAAATTCAAATCTTGATATTCCGGCAATAAGCTTTGATATTGAGAGATTGACACTTGATAAAGGTTACCTTATAATTGATGTTGGAGGCGACGACAGCGGTTCGACGGCATTGGGTAGGTACAAGGCTATCTTTGACAGGCTTGCCGAGTCGGACGATATTGATATGCTTTATGTTATCAACAAGTACAGACTTCTGACAAGCAAACCTGATGACGCTGTTTCGCTTATGAGGGAGATAGAATACACCGCGCGCTTTAAACATACAGGTATAATAAACAACTCAAACTTAGGTGAGGAAACAGACTTACAGACCGTTATGGATTCGCTTGACTATGCAGATGAGGTATCAAAACAGACAGGACTTCCCATTGTGTTTACCTCGTCGCCCTGCGAGTTTGAATGTGAACGCACGAATATAAAGCCAATAAAGCGATATGTACGCAATATCTGGGAGAACCGGTGAGCCACCGGAGGCTCTGCCGCCTTTGAAAAGTTTGTAAAAGGTTATAGTTTGTGCAACGGCGGGTCGGAATAATTGACAATTGATAATGGATAATGGATAATTATTGATTGAAATAAATCATTCTTCCGCCTCTTGCATAAGTTCATAACAATGTTCGCTTAATTTTGTGGCTTCGTCTGCTAAACATTCAAGCGCTCCTCTTAAAATGTCATCACCATATATGTGTATAAAGTACATTACACATA
>CANPWR010000065.1 GCA_947584825.1 uncultured Clostridia bacterium
CAGACGGAAAGTGCATTATCGAGGGTGACTTTACATACGACAGCGCAAAAGCGCTTGCGGACAAAATCAATGCAGGTTCACTTCCGTTTAAGCTTGAAGCAACGAGTACGGACATTATTTCTCCTACACTAGGAACAGGAGCTTTGAACGCTATGCTTATTGCAGGTGTTATTGCATTTGCACTTATCTGCCTGTATATGATATTCATTTACAGACTTGCAGGTTTAGTTGCATCAATAGCTCTTGTAGGACAAGTTGTATGCACGATAGCGGCTATATCAGGCTTCCTTCCGAGCATTGAGAGCTTCACGCTTACAATTCCGGGTATTGCGGGTATTATCCTTGCTGTCGGAATGGGCGTTGACGCTAACGTAGTTTCATTTGAGAGAATCAAGGAAGAGCTGAATAACGGAAAGACGCTTAACGGCGCTATTGAAGTGGGTTACAAGAGAGCGTGGTCGGCTGTATTTGACAGTAACATCACGGTAGTATTTGTAGCGGTTATATTAATGGGAGCTTTCGGACCAACAGACAGCTTGTTCGCAAAAATGCTGAACTTTATTTTCTTCTCATTCGGAGCTTCAACAGCCGGAACTATTTACTCACTCGGTTATACGCTGCTTGTAGGAATTATTCTAAACTTTGTATTCGGAATATTCGCTTCAAGATTAATGCTTTCGTCACTTTCAAAGTTCAAGTGCTTCAAAAATCCAAGACTTTACGGAGGTGCTAAGCATGAGTAAGAAGAAAAAAGCTATAAATCCTGAAGTAGAAGCTGTAAATGCTGAAAATGCACAGGAAACAAAAGAAAAAAAGCCGCTTAATGTTTGCGGACACAGAAAGATATTTTATATAGTTTCAATAGCACTTATTGTTATTTCGATAGTTGTAGCGTTCTGCGGAAGACTGAATCTTGCAATTCAATTCAAGGGCGGAACAGAAATCACCTATTCTTATGAAGGCGAGATAGACACTTCAAAGGTTGAAAGTGTAGTTAACGACTCCATAGGACAAAAAGCAACTGTAACAACTGGTGAAAGTATGGCTGACTCATCAAAAACGGTTACACTTTCATTTGCGTCAGAAAAGGGACTTACAAACTCAATACAGACAAAGCTTACAGATGCTCTTCAAAGCGAATTAAAGGACAATAACCTTGAGGTTTACGGTTCTAACGACGTTTCACCTTCAAACGGTAAAGAGTTCTTTATCAAGTGTCTGGTTGCCGTAATATTCTCTGTAATCATTATGATAATCTATATCGGATTCCGATTCAGAAAAATCGGTGGTATTTCAGCAGGATGCATGGCGGTCGTTGCACTTATACACGATATGTTAATGGTATTTGGATGCTTTGTTATTTGCGGATTTGATATTGACGCTAACTTTATGGCAGTTCTTCTGACAATTTTGGGATACTCTATAAACGCTACCATCATTATCTACGATCGTATCCGTGAAAACAAGAGAATTTACGGAAGAAAAGCAGATGTTGACGAACTTGTTAATATGTCTGTTACGCAGACGATCGGACGTTCGATCCATACAAACGTAACAACTATTATGGCAATGGCTATTGTGTGCATAGTATGTGTTGTAGCCGGAGTTTCATCAATTATGAGCTTTGCGTTCCCGCTTATTATCGGAATGCTTGCCGGAGTTTATTCTTCAAACTGTATTGCTCCTACACTATGGGTTTGCTGGCAGGAACACAGAGCTAAGAAGCTTATGGCTCAGGCAGCTGCTTCAAAAAAGAAAAAGTAAAATTGCTACTTTTTAACAAGATATTAAAAAAGACCTTTGCATTGCAAAGGTCTTTTTGCTGTAAATAAAACTTGATGAGAATTTTAATCTATTTCTCTATTAACACTTTATATCCGTCAATATAATCCTTTATCATTTCGGGATGAAGGCTTGCCTGAGAAAAAATAATATCTGACAGTTCATGAGCCACAGACATTATTTCATCGATTGGTTTTTCCGAAACTACAGGACATACCGGCGAAAGAGCAATAACCGTTTTACCGTTCTTTTTCATTACTCTCAAGGGCCATATTTTGCAGTCAAACGGCTTATTTTCAGAACCGAGCATACAGCCTTTCTCTCTGTCAAGCATAGCGCATGGATATATATTGTTTTCCTTTTTTAATTTTAAGACTTTGTACTTGTTACCGTTAAGTTCGGTTTGAGTAAATTCCTGAGACGGATTTATTTTCAAAACGCTTTCGGTACAATCGTCATATATTATGGGGTTTTCCCATAAATCGTTGTCGTCAAACTCACAGCAAATTTTACATTTTGAGCAATCTTCTTTAGACAATATCTTAGACAGCATTTACTTCACCTCGTCTGTATTATATCATAACAAGATGAACAATTCAATTTATTGAGTTGTGAATTACGAGATGAGCGTAATTAAAATAATCTTGTGCAGATATAATATATAAGTCCGTATACCATTGATGCCAACGTGCCGTAAAGAATAACAGGTCCTGAGATTATGAATATCTTAGCTCCCAGACCTAAAATCATTCCCTCAGTTTTAAATTCAATGGCAGGAGCAACAACCGAGTTTGCAAAACCTGTTATAGGTACGAGCGTTCCTGCACCGCCGTGCTTTGCAAGCTTTTGATAAAGACCAAGACCTGTGAACAATGCCGATAAAAATATAAGCGTTATTGAGGTCAGCATTGCTGTGTTGTCTTTGCTCAGCCCGAAATGCTCATAGAGATTCAGCAGAACTTCTCCTAAGGTACATATCAACCCGCCTATTACAAATGCCTTTGGAATGGTGATCCACGACTTTGTTCCCATTGACGCCTCTTTGTATAAATCACTGTACTGCGATTGACTTAGTTTCATATTAGTTTAGCTCCGTTAGGAGCGTTCCTCCTTTTATAATGTTTTTAATCACATATATTTTATCCAATAAAAATAAATGTATGCAGAGCGTTTTTATTGACTTATTGCACAAAGAATTTTACATAAAATTGTATAAAAAAATCAGTGAAAAGTATAATAAAGTATGTTATACTTAGTTTACAACAATATAAACTTGTAAATGTTGAAAGGAGGTTTTTGTTGTGAAATCAATTATTACTATCAGCAGAGAGTTTGGCAGCGGCGGACGAGAAATAGGAAAGAAATTATCAGAAAGACTTAACATTCCGTTTTATGATAAGGAGCTTTTGGAAATGGCTTCAAAACAAAGCGGAATTTGTGAGGAGCTTTTCTACAGAAATGATGAATCACATTCAAACAGCCTTCTTTATTCATTGGTTATGGGAACATATCCGCTCAGCTCCGATGGTAAGATACATCCGAATATGCCGCTTAACCACAAGCTTTTTTTGGCTCAGTTTGATACTATAAAGAAAATTGCCGAGCAGGGACCTTGCGTAATTGTAGGAAGATGTGCAGACTATGTTCTTAAGGATCACAAAAATGTTATTAACTTTTTCATAAACGCTGATATGCAAAATAAGAAAAAAAGAATCCTTGAGCGTTATGATATTGAAAAGGACAAGGTTCGTGATTTTATTAGAAAGACTGATAAAAACAGAGCTAACTACTATAACTATTACTCCGATATGAAGTGGGGAGAAGCAAGTAACTATGATCTTTGCATAAACTCTTCTCAGATAGGTATAGAGGGAGCGGTTGACCTTATGGTAACATATATAGGTGTCAGGGAGAAGTATATAGATGAGCAGTCATAAAAAAGAGCTGACGGTTTTTGTCAGCTCTTTTTATGTTTAAAGATTCTTTATATAAGAAACTAAATAAAGTGTTCCGCAGATAACGGTGTTTTGATATTCACCACTCATAGCCTTTTGAAATTCAGACTTTGTATCCTTTCCGCAAAAGGCGATAATTTTATTTTCAGATGTAAATTTTTTTGTGTACTCCTCATTTAAGATATCACACAATTCCTGCTTAGGAATCGTGTCTGATGTAAAATCGTCAACGCAGATGATTTTATCTGTACTTTCAAACAGCTTAGGAAGAGAGTCTCTGACATTCTTTCTTGCAAGCGAGCCAACAATAGCTGTGATAGGCTTTGGTATTTCATTGAGAACCTTTGCAAGTGCCTCTACTCCGCCGTCATTATGACCTCCGTCCAGAATAACGTAGCGGCTGCTGCCATTTGAAGGGTAAGCTAAAACTTCGGTTCTGCCGATAACAAAAGCTTTTTTAAGTCCTGTCTGAATATTTTTCTCTGTTATTGTAAAATGCTTTTTGAGCAGGTAAGCCGTTTCTATCGCAGACAGTGCATTTGAAATCTGGTGTTCTCCGCTCATCGAAAGAGAATATGGAATACCTTTATATTCAAATGAAGTATCACCGAGCCGAGTGCTTTTTATTGCCAAATCTGAGCGTTTGGGAATAATAAGCGATGAACCTTTTTCCTTTGCGGTTTTTGAAACTACATCTACGGCTTCATCGGGATTATTAATTGATAAAATTACAGGACAACCGTCTTTTATTATGCCCGCCTTTTGTACTGTTATTTCACGAATAGTCTTACCGAGAATTGCAGTGTGGTCGTGAGAGATTGAGGTTATAACCGATACAAGCGGTCTTTTTATAACATTTGTGCAGTCTAAAAGACCCCCTAATCCCGTTTCAAAGACAACTGCCTCGCAGCCTGCTTTTTTGAAATACAACAGAGCGATAGCCATAGTTATCTCAAAGCCGGAGAAGTCGTCTGCATCTTTTAATTTTTCAAGTCTGGATTTAATATAACTGCATATTTCGGCAAGCTCGTCTTTTGGGATAACCTTTCCCATAAGACGTATTCTGTCACGGAATTCTACAATATAAGGAGATGTGAAGATACCTGTTTTTATTCCGGCATCATATAGAATTTCGCTAATCATCTCAGCAGTTGAGCCTTTTCCGTTTGTGCCTGCTATGTGTATGAACCTTAATGAGTCCTGCGGATTGTCGATTAAATCGAGAAGTCTTTTCACTCGTGATAGGTCGTTTACCTTTTTACCGAGACGTGAAAAGCTCATTATAAAATCCATAGCATTATCAAAGCCGAAGTTTTTTTGGTTTGTCATATTTATTTCTCCAATTTAAAGTATTTTAATATTATAGCACGACTTTTCACTTTTTGCACATTAATTAATAAATAGTAAGGGTATATGCTCAAAATTTAATCACCAGTTCATAATTAGGCGGTATACTACCTTTAATATGTATAAGCTTTTCTTTGGAAAGGTGATGAATGAAATGAATAAAAAAAGTGAGGATAAAAACAAGGAAAGAGCAGAAAAGTTAGACGCCTTACGGGATAAGAGCCTTATTCCTGAGGACGATTATGATTACGAACGTAAGCGTTTTGAGGACGATGAAAAGGCTTATGAGCGTTATCAAAAAGAGCTTGAGGAGTATAACGAGCGCAAAGAGCAGGAGCGCAGAGACTATGAAAAACAGCTTGACAATGAAAAAATCGAGCTGGTTAAGCTGAAAAGCGGAGTGATCGACGAAAGCGAAATAATTAAAGAAGAAGCACCTGAGGTAATCAAGCTAAGCAAGAAAGAGTGGATTAAAAACTTCTGGTGGCACAATAAGATAATTATAATTCTGATTATTTTTGCAATTGCCGTTGTATCTTATATAACCTACGACAGTCTTTCAAGGGTCAAGCCTGACATCAAAGTTATAATGACGGTAAACAACGGTCTTGTAAATCGAACTGAGGAAGTTGCGGATTATTTTGAGAGGTTCTGCCCAGACATAAACGGAGACGGGCAGGTTAATGTTCAGATACTTTCCGCACCGCTTACAGACAATACTGATGATTACGTTCAGATACAGCAGTATCAGGAGGTTTATCTTGCGAATATGCAGACGGGCGAGATAATATTTATTCTGACCGACGATAAAACCGACGCTGATATTTACAGCGAAAACGAAAGCGACAATCTGTTGTCTGATGTGTCAGCTGATTTTGCGGACAATGAGTTTGTGACAAACAAGGGACTTTCTCTCAAAGGCGATTATATCGAGGACGTATTCAAGTATCACACGAACTATCCTCAGGACATTTATCTTGGTATGAGAGCGCCTATCAAAACTCTTAAAGACAGTAAAGACGATATGCAAAAAAATTACGACAAGGCTTATCAAATCTTTAAGGCTATGGCTGAGGATATAAAGAAAAATACAAAGGAAGTTGACGTTTCTGCATCTGATTCAAAAACGGCGTTAACTTCGGCGAGAACATCTGATTAAAAACGGAGGAAACTTATGAAAAACAGCGAAAAGAAAAGTCTTATGATGCGAATCATAGTGCTTGCGGTGGTGGCTGTAATGGTTATCGGAATAGTTGCTGCGGCAGTCTATGAGGGTGCAGTAGGCTCAATGTAATGGAGGGTACAATGGTAAACATAGGAAACGAGTGGGACGAAATTCTCAAGGACGAATTTAAAAAGGAATACTATCTAAAGCTACGGGAATTTTTAAAGCGTGAGTATGCGACCCGAACCATCTATCCTGATATGTACGATATATTCAACGCTCTTAAATACACCTCATACAGCGATGTTAAGGCGGTTATCTTAGGTCAGGACCCTTATCACGGCGCAGGACAGGCTCACGGACTTTGCTTCTCGGTAAAGGAGGGAGTACCTTTTCCGCCGTCGCTTAAAAACATATTTAAAGAGCTTAATGCCGATTTGGGCTGTACTTTGCCTAAAAACGGAACGCTTACCTCTTGGGCAAAGCAAGGGGTATTGCTTATGAACACGGTGCTTACTGTTCGGGAAGGTCAGGCTAACAGCCACAAGGGTATGGGCTGGGAAATCCTAACCGACGAGGTTGTAAGAAAGCTGAATCAGCGCAATAAGCCTATTGCGTTTATTCTCTGGGGCGGAAATGCCCGAGCAAAGAAGGCTCTTATCACTAACCCTGTACATAGAATTTTTGAAGCTGCACACCCTAGTCCGCTATCTGCGTTTAACGGCTTTTTCGGGTGCAGGCATTTCTCGAAGGTCAATCAGTTTTTGATTTCAACAGGTCAAGAGCCTATTAACTGGCAAGTCTGAGACTTGCACGCTCTCTGCCTTTGGAAAGTTAGCACAATGTGTTTATTTTGTACAACGGCAGGCTTTACTTTGCATAAGAGAAAATGGGAAGCAACGGCGAGTATAGAAGGCTTAATAAACAAAAAACAGAAAAAATCCGGATATCAAATGGTATCCGGATTAATTATGTAATTGTAATTATTTTGTTGCTGTTGTAATTATTTTGATGAAAAATGTAATTTCTTTGTTATTGTATTTGATATT
>CANPWR010000066.1 GCA_947584825.1 uncultured Clostridia bacterium
GAGAAACTGAGAGAATGCATTAAAATTTTTGCTTTATTACTCAGTATGTGCATTCTCTGACGAAAACGAAAGCGAAGCGCGGCTTTCGTCTTAATTCACCGTACGGGTCACCAAAAAACAGTACCGCCTTTAGGTGGTGCTGTTTTTTGATGGCGCATGAGAAACTGAGAGAATGCATTAAAATTTTTGCTTTATTACTC
Source organism: uncultured Clostridia bacterium (assembly GCA_947584825.1). GTDB lineage: Bacteria > Bacillota > Clostridia > Oscillospirales > Ruminococcaceae > UMGS1601. The sequence continues at coordinate 201 of CANPWR010000066.1, forward strand.
AGTATGTGCATTCTCTGACGAAAACGAAAGCGAAGCGCGGCTTTCGTCTTAATTCACCGTACGGGTCACCAAACAGCGTGACGTTGCATCCAAATCACGTTTCACATTTGTGTAACGTGATTTTTTATTTCTCGCGTTTTCAATTTCATAAAAGTTTTATTGGGTATTTCGTACATTTGTGTACGGAATGTTTTTCTTAGCACAGGATAAGTTGAGATAAAAAAGAAGCAGAGAACGATTAACGCTCTCTGCTTCTTTCTTAATATATGTTCTTTATTCCTCAGCGAACTGATCCTTGCCTACATGACAAAGCGGGCACTCAAAATCATCGGGAAGGTCTTCCCACTTTGTGCCCGGTGCAATACCTGCATCAGGATCGCCCTTTTCCTCGTCATAAACATATCCGCATACTTGGCAAACATATTTCTTCATAAAAAGTCCTCCTTTTCAAATTTATAAGTCAATGTTTAAAACATTTACCCTTTTATTATAGCAGACTTTCTTCCCGATATTCTTTCGGAGTAAGTCCCTATTTTTCTTTGAATCTTTTGCAAAAGTAACTCTTTAACTATTATATAACATCTGCTTGTAATAAACAAAACTAATGCTATTCAAATTTATTATACAAAAAAATTTATAAAAATGCAATAATAATTATATAAATTGCTTGAGATATATGTTATATTATAAGTATAATTTTAGAAATCTTAACTCTGAATTTCATAAGGAGGATCATATGAACTCTAAAAAACTTATTACTGTAATCTTATCGTCATTAGTTTTAATATCGTCAGTTATTCCATATGCTTTTAGTGCAGTATCTGAGTCTACTGATGGCGGTATGATGCGTGAAGACATGACTTCTGCCGAACTTGTCAAGGATATGGGTATCGGCTGGAACTTAGGCGATACACTTGACGTATGCAATGCCGACCGAAACGGCGACGGAAAAATCGACGAGAATTCCGACAATGTAGGCGAAACCTTGTGGGGAAACCCCAAAGCAACTCAGGAGCTTTTCAATCAGCTTAAAGCCGACGGAATTAAGTCTGTGAGGATTCCTGTAACCTGGAGAGATCATATGGGCGGGGCTCCCGACTATAAGGTTGATGAAGAATGGATGGACAGAGTGCAGGAGGTTGTGGATTATGCACGGAATGCCGGTATGTATGTAATTATCAATATCCATCACGATGGAGGCGGAGATCCTAATTTCGGTGCTTGGGTAATAACCACCGCAAGCTCCGATTATGATGCTTTTATTCAAAAGTACAGAGCCCTGTGGTCACAAATCGCCGAGAGGTTCAAAAACTATTCGGATTATCTTGTTTTTGAGTCTATGAATGAAGTTGGCTTTGATAATCTAAACATGTCGGATGCATTTAATCTGTTAAACAAAATTAATCAGGATTTTGTCAATATTATTCGTTCGTCAGGCGGAAACAACGATAAACGCCATCTCCTAATAGCCGGCTATTATACTGATATTGCACGAACCTGCTCATCGGGATATAAAATGCCTGAAGACCCTGAAAACAGATGTATTCTTTCGGTCCATTACTATACGCCTTGGCAGTTCTGCATTAACGGAAATCCGCCAACTTGGGGAAGCGAGGCTGAAGTAAGAGAGCTTAACAGGCTTTTTGATATGCTGAATGATAAGTTTATAAGCAATGGAGTTCCGGTTATTCTCGGCGAGTATGGTGTAAACTCAGCAGCTGAGAATACAAGTAGGATTTATTGGTGCGAGAGCGTTGTAAAGAAGTGTACCGACTTAGGTATTGCAACATTTTTCTGGGATAACGGCGAAGAGGTTGACAGAGAAACATATCAATGGAGGACTCCTGGGCTTCTTGAAGCTATAAAAGATGGAAACGCTCATAAATCCGATACTTCTGAACCGCCAATTACACAACCTACATCGTCTAATCCGCCAATTACACAGCCCACATCATCTGAACCATCAATAACAAAACCTTTAGAGTCCGAACCGACAAGCACATCATCTGACAATTCTAAGTCGACAGTTTCTTCTCTGACAGCTTCTAATAAAACCTCAGCTGTTTCAGGCTCGTCTATTGTTGATAACGCAAAAAAGACCGCCGAAGACAATATGAGTCAAGCTAAAATCAAAAAGCTGAAAGTAAAAAGCAAAACTAAGAAAAAGATAACTGTTACTTGGAAAAAGGTCAAGAATGCAAAAGGCTATAACGTACAGTTATCGAAAAAGAAAAACTTTAAAAAGAAGCTGTTTAATAAATTTACAAATAAAAATAAGATTTCATTAAGCAAAAAAATAAAGAGTAAAAAAACTTACTACATAAGGGTACGTGCTTATTCCACTTATACAAAAGCTAACGGCGAAGTTAAAAAGGTATTCAGCAGTTGGAATAAAAAGATAAGAAAAGTCAAAGTTAAATAAAAGATTTCTTAATATAAGTAAAACGTCCGAGAAAAACCCGGACGTTTTTATTTACGTTTTATCCCTGAGGAATATATATTCCAAACTTTACTCCGTTATCAAGATTTTCTACCCATACCTTACCATTATGGATATTGGCAATCTTTTTTACTATAGCCAGCCCCACGCCGTAATTTGCTGTTCCATTCTGAGTACGGGATTTATCGACCTTATAAAATGCGTCCCACAAATGCTCAAGCTCTGCTTTATCTATTTGTTCTCCCGTATTAAATACGGTTATTTTAAGTCCATTATCCTCCCATAGATAATTAAGCTCTACTTCCCCGCCGACTAGGGAATACCTAATCGCATTATCGACATAGTTTGAAACTGCCTGCTGCAAAAGCATAAAATTTGCACAAACCTGCTTATCTTCATATTTGTTTGTAACAAGGCTTATCTTCTTTTCCAGCAGCTTTATTTCAAAGCTTTCCTCGACGGATTTGTTAAATTCAGAAATAAGAAATGTATTCTTTTCAATATCGCCATTATTAGTATCCATTTTAGACAGGTTTAGCATAGACCTAACCAAATTATCCATTACATCGCACTGGCTTACTATTACATCGCAATACTTCTCAGCCTTCTGTCTGTCATTTGCAATACCGTATTTTAACCCTTCTGCGTATCCCTTGACCGCCGCTATCGGAGTTTTTAACTCGTGCGACATATCACGAATTAGCTGTTCTCTGCTTACTACGCTGTCCTTTAAGCTGTTAATACTCTCGTTCAGCTTATCGGATATTATGTTAATAGAGTCTGCAAGCTCTCCTATTTCGCCCTTTTCCTTTACCCGAACCTTTTGTGTGAAGTCGAGATTTGCAATGCTTCTCGCTGCGGAGTTGATTTCAACGACCGAACCAGACATTCTTTTTGCTATAATTAATACAAGAATTGTCCCTATGACAAACATAACCAACCCGATAATTATAATTAGCTTGTTTGATATACGAACATTGTCCTGAATACTTCTTAGCGAGCGTGAGAGAATTAAATAGTAGTTATCATTCAGCTTTGACATAAGTACGACCCTGCGAAGTGCGTCATCTTTATTTTTAAACACTTCATAATGCTGTTTGTTGTCATTCAGCTCGTCAATATTACTGTGAAAAAATTCACTCCATCTTTTTGACAGCTTATTTTTTTGTTTAATATCAATGTCTAATATATGATTTCTGAAAAGAACTTTATCAGATTTGTCTACAACTAATATTTTAACATTTCTGCGCTCGTCCATACTTTCCAGATAATCGTCAAAAGCGTTTAAATCACTTTTCTCAAATTCAGGAAACTCAGCTTTTACACTTCTGCAAATTTCAATCATTTGCTTTTTACTTTCGTGTATAAAGAATCTTCCTGCAAATAAAACGTCTACAATAACAAGCACAAGGATAAATCCTGCCATCAGCAAGCCATAAAAAACAAACAACTTCTTTTTAATTGACATATTTTAAGCTATGCTCTTTAAGGAGCAATCCTCCTTTCGGTGTTTTCGGATAAAATCAAATCCTGAATTAAGTTTATTCTTCCTTACTGAAGCAATATCCTCTGCCTCTTACTGTCTGAATATAGCCTGAACAAACTCCAAGCTTTGCCCTTAAAACCTTAATATGCGTATCAATAGTTCGTGAAGTATAACTGTTATTGCTTCCCCAAACCGATTGAAATATCTGCTCTCGGCTTTTTACTATATTTTCATTTTCCACAAGATAAATAAGAAGCTTATATTCTAAGTTTGTCAGCTGTATCTCCTCACCTTGTACGGAAATCCTGCAATTAAGCTGATTTATGGTCAAATCCCCGAAATTCAAAATGGATTTGTTCTTTTTTAGCTGTTTTTTCAAAAGGACATTTACCCTTGCAACAAACACCTCATAGCTGAATGGCTTGGTAATATAGTCATCTGCTCCTGTTGTAAGTCCACGCAGCTCATTACACTCCGACTCCAATGCTGTAAGAATTATTATAGGAACATCAGAAAACTCTCTTATCTTTTCAAGCACCGTCCAGCCGTCATATTTGGGCATCATAACGTCAAGCACGACTAAATCTATCTGTTCCTGCATAAAAATGCTCAGAGCCTCTTTACCGTCATGAGCAACGATAGTTTCATAACCCTGATTTTGCAAAATATCGCAAATAAGCTCGCATATTACCTTTTCATCATCTGCAACTAAAATTTTCATTTTAATAATTCCTTTATCGGACAAAGACTCCTTTTTGACGTATCTCTTTCACAAAGGTTTGTCCTTAAACCTATATTCTTATAAACTAAATTAATATAACCGACCAGCATTTATATAATTAATCCTTACTTGACCTCAAATCAAAAACTGAAAATAATTGTTTTTACTCTATTTATTTACTAAAACCATAAAGTTTATCTATTATTATACTTCTTTTGCAAATAATTATTGTGAGATTTATGTGAAAACCAGTCAAATATTGTATCCTATTAGAGCATATATCTTTTCATTTATCTTACCACAATTATGTTGTTCTTACAAATAGCTTTCCGATTATTGTTTTATTGTTGTAATTGTCTATTAAACGACTGTATATTTGTATAAATCACCAAAAAAAATAGTGCGCTATTGACAATGCCTGATTCTGATTATAAGATAAAATTATAAGGGGTTGTTTTCAAAATCAATTTCAATAAATTGCCTTTGTGCTTTTATAAAAATCAGTATGTAATTTTAAATTCGGACTTAATTGTTTGACCCTCAGGAATAAATTGCTTGTGACAGCTTATTATATATTTTGAAGGGATGAGGAAAATGGACAAATATTCGGGTAAAAGCGTTTTCGGCGGCATTGCTATCGGAAAAATTCGGATATTCCAAAAGGGACGGCAGGAAATAAAGAATATAAAAGCTGATAATCCCAAAGCAGAAATATCAAGGTTCAACGAAGCTAAAACCAAAGCCATTGAGGGTCTTCAGGAATTATATGAAAAGGCACTGAAAGAAGCTGGTGAGCAAAGCGCCGCTATACTTCAGATCCACCAAATAATGCTTAACGATATTGATTATACAAATTCAGTTGAAGGAATTATAACAAACCAGAATGTAACCGCAGAATTTGCGGTTGCAATTACAAGAGACTATTTTTACGAGATGTTTTCTTCTATGGAAGACGAATATATGAAAGCTCGTGCTGCCGATGTCAAGGATATTTCTGAGCGGGTCATAAGAATTTTGTGTAACGACAACAGCAGACCGACAGACTCCAAAGTGCCATCTATCATAATAGCCGACGACCTTGCCCCCAGCGAAACCGTTCAGCTTGATAAGGACTTGGTTTTGGCATTTGTCACAGTTCACGGAAGCCCTAATTCTCATACGGCAATTCTAGCAAGGACAATGGGTATTCCTGCGATCACTAATGTTGACATTCCTCTTAACTGGTCAATAAACGGCAGAATGGCAGTAGTTGACGGATATAATGGTGTAATTTACGTTGATCCTGACAGCGAATTTGTAAAGGAAATGCAATTTCTACAGGAAAAAGAGCTTTATAAGAGAAAGCTTCTTTTAGAGCTTAAAGGAAAAGATAACGTAACCTTAGACGGAAAAAAGATGACGCTTTACGCCAATATCGGAAACACTAAGGATCTAGCGTCGGTCACGGAAAATGATGCAAGCGGAGTCGGTCTTTTCAGGAGCGAATTTATATATTTTGAAAAGAACAGTCTTCCTTCTGAGGAAGAACAGTTTCAGATTTACAAAACCGCCGCCGAATCGCTAAAGGGAAAAAGAGTTGTAATCAGAACTCTTGATATAGGAACTGACAAGCAGGCTGATTATTTAAATCTTGAGGAGGAAGAAAACCCTGCTATGGGACTTCGTGCGATTAGGATAAGCCTGACAAATCTCGAGCTTTTCAAAACACAGCTCCGAGCAATATACAGAGCAAGCGCTTATGGTAATATCGCAGTTATGTATCCGTTTATAACATCTGTCGAAGAAGTTTCAGAAATAAAGGATATTACAGAAGAGGTAAAAAAAGAGCTTGATTTTAAAGGGATAGACTACAGTCACGATATAGAAGAAGGCATAATGATTGAAACGCCTGCCGCCGCTCTAATTTCAGATAAGCTTGCAAAGGTAGTTGATTTCTTTAGCATTGGCACGAATGACCTATCCTCATATGCAATGGCAATAGACAGGCAAAACACAAAAACAGACAGATTTTATAATCCTCATCATCTCGCCGTTCTGAGAATGATAAAAATGGTTGTAGACAATGCCCATAAAAACGGAATCCACGCAGGGATATGCGGAGAACTTGGTTCAGACCTAAGTCTGACAGAAACCTTCTTAAAAATCGGAGTTGACGAGCTTTCTGTATCTCCGTCAATGATTTTGCCGCTTAGGGATAAAATCCGAAAAACCGATACATCTAATTTGAACTTAGAGTACGATTTATAAACTCAGTTAATATTCTATATAAACAAAGCCATACAAGTCTATTAAGACAAGTATGGCTTTTAATTGTAGCTTTAGCTTAAAAAACCACCAGTTCTACTGGTGGGAATAAAAAGCTTAAGCAAAAGGATATAAAAATAACCTCCAAATATGATAAGATA
>CANPWR010000067.1 GCA_947584825.1 uncultured Clostridia bacterium
AACGCAAAGACCGATATTTACTGTGTTCCCATAAAATCAACGCAAAGGCTTGCAAAGGTGCCGGTACGATCTATACAGACGAAATAGAAAAGCTCATTTATTATGAAATGAAGAAAAAACTGGCTCAGTTTGAAACGCTTTCAAAATCAGAGAAGAATGTTCCTAACACCGAGCTTACGGAATTAAACATAAAAAAAGTTGAAATTGATAACGAAATTAATTCCCTGCTTGAGCGTGTGCAAAATTCCGATGATGCGCTTTTCCGATACATTAATGAACGAATTACTGAGCTTGACCGTCAAAAGTGCGAAATTGAAGAACGTATTAAAGAAAAACAAATGATAAAAGAAATTCCCGAAAAGGAAATTAATAATCACCTGACCGCTTGGGACGAACTGACCTTCGAGGACAAGCGTCAGGTTACTGACACGCTGATTAAGGTGATTTACGCTACATCGCATAAGGTTACTATCCAATGGAAAATATAGCATTTGACTCAAAATGAGTGTAGGAATTTATTTCCTTTTGTATGTCAAGGCGAAGGTCTCAGAATGGTACAGGATGGTCTTGATGCTAAAAACTTCTACGCTTTTAACCCCAGCTTTGATAAATAGTTTAATGTAATCAAACGAAAATTAAGCTGTACATTTTCAGATGAGAAAGTGTACAGCTTTTAAATTATACCATTTTATATTATAAATATTCTATTTTTATATCCCCGCTTGTCGTAATAGCAGAAAACAGAGTTTCACCTTCTTTTTCCGACAAAGGAACCGAAATGTCTCCGCTTAAACTCTCTACTTCAAATGTGTAGGCTGCGTCATCTCTTAACTTTCCTGAAATATCTCCGCTTGAAGTTTCTATCTTATACTCTACAGCATCAGTCTTGTATAACTTAACATCTCCGCTGGTTGAACTTATTTCAACATCACTTGTGTCAACTTTTGAAAGTTTGGTTTCTCCGCTTGAAGTTTCTATTCCAAGCTGATACATAATGTAAGAATCCTTTATAGAAACATCTCCGCTTACCGACTTAACATTCATATCTGCTGCATTCATATCACAAGCAATAATATCTCCGCTTGACGTATTTATTGAATATTTAAAAAAGTTAATAAAGCTTGATAAGTTGATATCTCCGCTGGATGTTGTTATTTTAATGTTTTGCCATTCCTTATCAGGTATTTCAACAGTAAGCGGAGTTTTCTGTATACCAAAACTTATGTCAATCATCTGATACCACTTTCTGTTGTCTTTTTCTGCTATTTTAAGATTTTTGTCTGTTTCAACATTCAGTATATCATATGATAATTCTTCGCTTTCATAACAGGTGACCTTTATTTCGCTCCCTGTAGTTTTTTTGAGTATAATATCATTATCACGAGTTTCTATAGTTAGATTTACTGCCTTATCTCTTGGTATTTGATACTCTTTTTTAACCCTTTCAGCTTCGGTATTGAATGCTGAAAAATCAAATCTGTTTACCGCGAGCATTGCAGTACAGATCAAAATACCTGCAGCAATAAAAACACCTGCTATAGCAAACCAAATTTTATAATGCTTGAACATATAAATCACCTTCCCTTCTTAAAACTTTACGCTGTTTTCCTTTTCGCAAATGCCAATTTAAACTTGTGCCCTAGAAAACAAGTAAATCTGATTGTGAGCTTTGTAAGAATCACTGTTCCGTAAGCCATAAAAATTCCAAGTCCAAACATAATAAATCCTGCACCTATCACAGCTATTCCTGTATGTATATTTGAATACATAATGATCGGTGAGCCTAAAACTGCCCCTGCTCCGCCTAGCAGAAGTGCCGCAACAACAGAATACAATGCGATGATTATCGACGCTATTGTCGCATATAAAGACAGTATTACTGAAAACAATGCCAAAAGAATTGACAGCCATATCGGAGAACCCAAAATTATCAAAATTATAACAGGTACGCTAAATCTGTTTTTTTGCTTAACAGGTTCCCCTATCTGTTCTGAAAGAGGTGTTTGTGAAATAACGCTCTTTACGATTTCATCAACACTGCCTAACGTCGCAACCGCATCACTCTCTGATTCGCCGTCCTCAACACGGTCGTCGATCATTTCAGAATAATAGGTCAATGACTTTTTTATCTCGTTATTCGGAAGTTCTGTAAGACCGCTTTCTAACAGCTTCAAAAATTCAGATTTATTCATTCTTCTTTCCCCCTTGTTTCTGTGACAATGTAATTATGGATGTTCATAACCTCGTCCCAACCATCAAGAAATTCCTCTATTTTCTTTTTGCCCGAGTCGGTTATTTTATAGTACTTCCTAAGCCTTCCGTTATGCTCTACCGAATAAACGCTCAGATAATTTCCGGATTCCAAACGCCTTAAAATAGGATACAAAGTGGATTCGGATATTTTAATATAAGGACTTGTATCCTTTATAATTCTATAACCGTATGAATCCTCTTTAAAAAGCGCAGTCAGAACACATACCTCTAAAAGTCCGTGCTTTAGCTGTGCATCCATCTAAACACCTCCCTATGCATAATACTATATCATACATAGTATATCTTGTCAAGGGGTATTATTATTTTTTTGATATTTAAAAGCCGTACATTTTCAACTAAGAAAGTGTACGGCTTTATACTTTTATTTTATTGGTAAATTAACCAATATCTATTGCTTGTTCTTACAGATATTAAATGTTATACTATATATAATAATTAAAACATCGTCTGATCATACAGTATCGTTACCTTTTTTGCGTGGGAATCAATAAGACCCTCCTCACGCATTTTCTTCATCTCTCTCAGCATTGCACTTCTGTCTACACAAAGATAATCTGAAAGGCTGCTTAATGAAAATGGAATGACTATGTTTTTCTTTCCCGTTTCTTTTGAAATCATATTAAAATATGTAATTAACTTTTTTCTTAGAGTTCTCTGACTTAGTATCTCTACCCTGTTGCTTAGTTTTATCGACTTCTCCGAAACAATTGAAAGCATATTTCTAATTAGCGTGCTGTGGTGACTGCAAGCATTATGACATTGCTTTGTCAGATGATCATAATCTATAAACATAATCTCAGAATCGTCCAAACAGATTATTTCAACATCTCCTTCGTCAATTTGAGAAAAAAACAACTTCCCGAATATTCCATTTTCATTTATGCGCTCTAAAATAGTTCGGTTGCCGTCAAAGTCAAATCTTATTATCTCAACAACTCCCGATACGACAATTCCCAAACTTCCGCTCTCTATGTTATTAATGGTTTCACCCTCAATATATTTTCTGTTGACCGCCTTAAAACAGTTTTTCATTTGATTTATTTCTTCATCTGTTATATTATCAAATATCCTTGTATCAGACATTTTAGACACCTTTTCTCTTTTCCCTCTGTATTGTATTTTTATAATATCACATAATAGTTGCAAATGCAACAAATAGCTTTTCCTTTTAGTAATGGAAACTTGCCCAAAGTTTGCACTCGTTTTTTGTTTAATATCTACAATTTAAGAACAAATAGTTAATTGAGACAATTTATAAACCACTAGTTATATGTACTCTTTCCATAAAAAATCACTATATATTGTATTTATTATTTAAATAGTTGCATTTGCAACTGACATAGTGTAATAAAAGTCATATACTAATATCAGTTTCGTAAAAAGTTTTAAATTATGTTTAGTAACATAAGAAGAAAAGTTCGGATAAGTATAAGGAGAGGACAGCTATGAAAGTTGTAAAAAGAGATGGACGTGCGGTAGATTACGACCGCAGTAAAATCGTTATTGCTATCAAAAAAGCAAATGCAGAAGTTGCAGAAAATGAAAGAGCAACAGATACTCAAATCGAATCAATACTGACCTACATTGAAAGCAAAAACAAAAAGAGAATGCTTGTCGAGGATATTCAGGACATTATCGAAGAAAAGCTGATGGAATTTGAGCTTTTTGTTCTTGCTAAGACCTATATCATTTATCGTTACCAGAGAGCATTGGTTCGTAAGGCTAACACTACTGACGATTCTATTTTAAGTCTTATAAGGAATGAAAATAAAGAACTCGCTGAAGAAAATTCAAATAAAAATACTATTCTTGCATCTACCCAAAGAGACTATATAGCAGGCGAGGTTTCAAGAGACTTAACTAACAGAGTTCTGCTTCCTGAAAAGTTGGCAAAGGCTCATCAGGATGGTATATTCCATTTCCATGACGCTGATTATTTTCTGCAGCCTATTTTCAACTGCTGTCTAATTAATATCGGCGACATGCTTGATAACGGTACTGTTATGAACGGCAAGCTGATTGAAAGTCCTAAGAGCTTTCAGGTAGCCTGCACTATAACAACGCAGATAATTGCCGCTGTCGCTTCAAGCCAATACGGCGGACAATCTGTTGATTTAAAGCATCTCGGAAAATATCTTAAAAAGTCAAAAGACAAGTTTGAAAAGGCTATTAAAAAAGCCTGCGGAAAGAACACTCCTCAGGAAACAATAGACAAGCTTGTAGATGAACGTCTTAAAAGCGAGCTTAAATCCGGTGTTCAAACCATTCAGTATCAGATAAACACGCTTATGACTACAAACGGTCAATCACCGTTTGTTACATTGTTCCTGCACCTTGAAGAAGATGACAAATATATCGATGAAAATGCAATGATCATTGAAGAAATTCTTCAGCAAAGACTTCAGGGTATTAAGAACGAACAGGGCGTTTATGTTACCCCTGCATTCCCTAAGCTTGTTTATGTTCTAGACGAGAATAACTGCTTAAAGGGCGGAAAGTATGACTATCTAACTCAGCTTGCTGTTAAATGTTCGGCAAAGAGAATGTACCCTGACTACATCTCGGCTAAAAAGATGCGTGAAAATTATGAAGGCAATGTATTTTCACCTATGGGATGCCGTTCTTTCCTAGCACCATGGAAGGACGAAAATGGCAACTATAAATTTGAGGGAAGATTCAATCAGGGCGTTGTTTCGCTCAATCTTCCGCAGATAGGCATAATTGCAAAAGGCGATGAAGATAAGTTCTGGAAACTTTTAGATGAACGTCTTGAGCTTTGCTACGAAGCTCTTATGTGCAGACATAACGCACTAATGGGAACAAAGAGTGACGTTTCCCCGATACACTGGCAGTACGGCGCTATAGCAAGGCTTAAAAAAGGCGAAAAGATAGACAAGTATCTTATGAACGGATACTCTTCAATTTCTCTTGGATACATCGGACTTTACGAGGTTACCAAGCTAATGAAAGGCGTTCCTCAGACAGAACCGGAAGGTCTTGATTTTGCGCTCAGGCTTATGAACAAATTAAGAGCGACATGTGATAAGTGGAAAGCAGATACAGGTATAGGATTTGCTCTTTACGGCACTCCTGCTGAATCGCTTTGCTACCGCTTTGCAAGGATAGATAAAGAAAAATTCGGAACAATTGAAGATATTACAGATAAGGGATATTATACAAACTCATACCACGTTGATGTTCGTGAACATATAGACGCTTTTGATAAGTTTAAGTTTGAAAGCCAGTTCCAAAAGATTTCTTCGGGCGGAGCGATCTCCTATGTTGAAATCCCTAATATGAGGAACAACCTAAAGGCTCTTTCAAATGCCGTTAAATTCATCTACGACAACATTCAGTACGCTGAATTTAACACAAAGAGTGACTACTGTCAGGCATGCGGTTACGACGGCGAGATAATCATAAACGATGACAACGAGTGGGAATGTCCGCAATGCCACAACAAGGATCACGCTAAGATGAACGTTACTAGAAGAACCTGCGGATATTTAGGCGAAAACTTCTGGAATGTTGGTAAAACTAAGGAAATCAAGTCAAGAGTTCTCCATCTGTAATATTTACAACAAGGGAGAACACATATGAATTATGCAACAATAAAAAAATATGATATTGCAAACGGTCCCGGAGTCAGGGTATCACTGTTCGTTAGCGGCTGTTCTCACCACTGCAAGGGTTGCTTTAATCCTGAAACGTGGGATTTTAACTACGGAAAGCCTTTCACCCATGATGTTGAGAATGAAATTCTCGAAGCGATGAAACCCGAATACATTGACGGTTTTTCACTTCTGGGCGGCGAGCCTTTCGAGGTTGAAAACCAACGCTCTCTTGTATCCTTTGTCAAAAGAGTAAAAGCTGAGTTCCCGCAAAAGAGCATCTGGTGCTATTCGGGTTATCTGTTCGACAGGGATTTAACAGGTAACAGCAAAGTCAACTGCGAATATACAAAGGAACTTCTATCCTGTATTGACATTCTGGTTGATGGTGAGTTTATTGAAGAGAAAAAGAATCTTAATATAAAATTTAGAGGCTCTGAAAATCAGAGGATAATCGACGTTCAAAAATCGCTTAAAGAGGGCAAGGTTTGCATTATCAGTGATGATGACCCTAGACTGAATATGATATAAAGAATAAACAAACAGGAGAAATTATGAAAATTGAGGAAGTAAAAATCAAAAAACTCAATGACCGTGCGGTAATCCCGACCTACGGCTCTGACTTTTCAGCGGGTTGCGATCTATACGCAGTTACCGACGGAGATATTGAAATCGCTCCGAGCGAAACTGTTATGGTACACACATATCTTTCTATGGAGATACCTGTCGGATATGCAGGTCTTATCTACGCACGTTCGGGACTTGCTTCAAAGAAAGGTCTTGCTCCTGCAAACAAGGTGGGTGTTGTTGACGCTGACTACAGAGGAGAGATAATGGTGGCGTTACATAATCATTCAAACAAGGTGCAGACCATTTCAGATGGCGAGAGAATTGCACAGCTTGTTATTGCTCCGTTCCTGAAGGCTTCATTTATAGAAACAGACGAGCTTTCGGACACTGTAAGGGGCACAGGAGGCTTTGGCTCAACAGGACAACGGTAATCGGCGAGCCGCCAAAAGTTTGACAAAGGTTATTTGCAAATTAAAAAGCAAAAATATAATTAGGCGAACGAAATTTGTGTTCGCCTATATTTTTTGTCAATTGTTCATTATATCTATTTTATTGTTTGACACACCAAAGCTTTAATGCTAATATATTATTACGGTACTAAATTTAACAAGGAGATAAAATCTTGAAACTAAGTATTAACCCAAAATACAAAGGCATTATATATATAATCCTGTCAGCTTTTATGTTCGGTCTGATGGGAGTTTTTATAAAGCTGGCAGGTGATATCCCGTCTGT
>CANPWR010000068.1 GCA_947584825.1 uncultured Clostridia bacterium
AATAGCTTGCGTTCAGTTTTGAAGCGTCATCAAAAAGGCTTTCGTCATTCAAAGCAATCATACATAAAGAACTTGCATTCTGAAGTCTTTTGTCGATCGGCGCTAATACAACGCTTTTGTCGTCTTTAAACAAGCTGTTTTTGATTTCTTTTGCATTATCTCCGACAAGAACAATTTCCCCAAAACCGTTATCCTGTCTGTATTTCAGTATTTCCTCGTTACTGCAAACAGTATCATCGCATATACTTTCAATCTTTTCACCGTAAATTTTGTACGCTCCGAAATAAGACACATTCGGTCTTGCCCGCATAACCGAAAAAACGATTTTATCACTCGGTTCTCCATTACATACATTCATAGCAAGTGACTTCAAAGTCGAGATACCGGCGCACTTTTTGTTATCCTTAAAGCATAACCCCTTGACCGCCGAAACACCTATCCTAAGACCGGTATAACTTCCCGGACCATTTGCAACAGCTATAGTGTCAATGTCTTTAAGACTTAAATTGGCGTCTGACAAAAGTCTTTTCAAAAGGGGAAGTAAAACCTGCGAGTGAGTAAGCTCGGTCATAACCGTAATGCTTGCCAGAACTCTGTCCTTGTCTGCGATGGCTAACGACGCTATTTTGCCTGATGTGTCAACTCCGAGAACTATTTTTGATTTACCAATATCCATTTTATCAGCCAAAGCGTTCATCTCCGATGATTTCAATTTCCCTTTTGTTTTCACTAAGTCTTGTAATTTTTATGTATATTGTGTTCTCAGGAAGCGATTCACTTATATTCTCGCTCCACTCTACCGCAAGAATATTATTATCATTCATATAATCATAAAAGCCGGTAGTTTCGAGGTCCAGCGAATCTGTTATTCTATACATATCAAAATGACACAGCATGATCTCGCCATTATTAGACCTGTATTCATTGACAAGCGCAAATGTAGGCGATGTAACCATATCTCCTATCCCAAGCCCCTCAGAAAGACCTCTTGTAAATGTAGTTTTCCCAACTCCCAAGCCGCCCGTATAGGCAATAACATCTCCGCCCTTCAGCTTTTTCCCAATGCTTTTTGCAAATTCAATTGTCTCCTCAGGCGAGTTGGTAACTACTTTCATTTTAGTTCTCCTGTTATTATTTTAATAGTGCTTCTTCCGAATGGTCGTCGTATAAAGGCTCGTTAGATAAAACCTCGTTTATTTTACTGTCCTTATTATCTTTAACAGGCTCAGACTTGGTTTCTTCTTTATTAACATCGGAATCGTTCTTATGCCGAACCTTAGTGTCAAATCTTTCTATAAACGTAAAATACTTCTGCGCGGCTTCTATCTGGTCTATCTCAAACGGACACTCGTCTGCTATCTGCTTTGTGTTTAGAGCCGCAACGGTAAATTCTATGATTTCATTGCCGTCGTTGTCATAGAATATTGCGTTTGTTTTCATATATCTTATTACTATTCTTGAAACATTGTCAATAGCCAATCTTATAGGTGTTTCAACCGGAATAGCTCTGTCCCCCCTGAATCTGATAGGAATAGCATAGCTTTCCCACTCCTTGAAAGCGTATATAAAATACTCATAAGTGTAGGATTTCTTTCCCCTTGAGTTTGCAGTCGAGCCTGTTTTATTTGCAAATACGATAGTCAGATCCTTAACATCAACATCAGGCAGTACGTTTTCAACAAGTGCGTTCACTCGCAGAATGTCACGTTTGAGTTTTTTCTTACGTCTCTTTTTACTTAGCGCCTTAAAAATTATTGCAGCCAGTATAATCAAAACTATTACTGCACAAACTGCGAAGAAAATTATGGTTCCCTTTTCACCGAATAGATCCTTTAAAAACTCCATTTTCACAATCTCCGTTCATCTAATTTTTATTCAAAGACAAAAGTCTAGAAAAGTCCGCTGATATTTCCGTCATTATCACAGTCTATATTATTTGCAGCGGGAACCTTCGGAAGTCCCGGCATAGTCATAATATCCCCGGTATACGCAACTATAAAGCCTGCCCCGTTAGAAAGCTTCAAATCCCGAACCGTTATCTCAAAGCCCTCGGGCTTTCCGAGTTTTGTCGGGTCGTCGGAAAGCGAATACTGCGTTTTTGCAACGCAAACAGGTATATCCGCATGACCTAACGCCTCGATTTCCTTTATAGCCTTTTCAGCCTGCTTGGTGTAAATAACACCGTCCGCACGGTAGATCTCCTTTGCGATTATATCAAGCTTTTCCTTGATAGGAAGCTTTTCATCATAAAGCGTGTGGAAGTTCGTTTCACAGCCCTCGCACTTGTCTATAGTATCGCATACCTTTTGCGCTAAGTCTGTTCCGCCGTTTCCGCCCTTTGCGAATATCTCAGCAAGGGACACCTCAACTCCCATATCCTTGCAAAAGCCTTTTATGTAATCTATCTCGGACTCAGTATCTGTATGAAACCTGTTTATTGCGACCACTACGGGAACACCGAATTTATGTATATTTTCAATATGGGTTTTTAAGTTGACTATTCCCTTTTTAAGAGCGTCTACATTCTCGTCAGTCAGCTTATCTCTGGCAACTCCTCCGTTGTATTTAAGAGCACGGATAGTAGCAACCAAAACTACGCAGTCAGGACTGAGATTTCCGAACCGGCACTTGATATCCAAAAACTTTTCTGCACCTAAGTCTGCGCCGAAGCCAGCCTCAGTGATACAGTAATCTCCCAGCTTTAAAGCAAGCTTTGTCGCACGTACTGAATTACAGCCGTGTGCAATATTTGCAAAAGGACCTCCGTGCATAATTGCAGGATTATTTTCAAGCGTCTGAACAAGGTTTGGCTTTAGAGTGTCCTTCAAGAGCGCAGTCATTGCTCCGCACCCCTTTAACTGCTTTGCATAAACAGGATTTCCGTCCAGATCATATGCTACCAGAATACGCTCAAGCCGTTTCTTTAAGTCGTCCAGATCTGACGCTAAACACAGCACAGCCATTATCTCGGTAGCAACGGTTATCTGAAAACCGTCCTCACGCGGAATACCGTTTACCTTTCCTCCAAGACCTATGTTTATATATCTTAGCGCTCTGTCGTTCATATCAAGACAGCGCTTTATGAGGATTCTTCTCTGATCTATTCTAAGCTCGTTGCCCTGTTGCATATGGTTATCAATAAGAGCGCAAAGCAAGTTGTTTGCAGAGGTTATTGCGTGCATATCCCCAGTAAAATGCAAATTTATGTCCTCCATAGGCACGACCTGAGCGTATCCTCCGCCTGCCGCACCGCCCTTTATTCCGAAAACAGGACCTAATGAAGGCTCTCTCAATGCCAAAACAGCATTTTTATTTATCTTTGCCATAGCCTGAGCAAGACCAACTGAAATAGTAGTTTTCCCCTCTCCCGCAGGAGTCGGATTAATAGCGGTCACTAAGATAAGCTTACCGTCTTTTTTGCTTTCAAGCTTTTTGAAAAGAGATTCCGACAGCTTTGCCTTGTAATGTCCATAAGGCTCGATATCCTCGTCATCGACACCTAGCTTTTTGGCGATCTCGTTGATTTTCAGCATTTTTGCCTTTGAAGCGATCTCAATATCAGATAACATAAAAACCCTCCTAATATATAAAAGTATATATGTAAATGTCTTATCCATACAATACTTATTAATAGTATAGCATACATTATCCAATTTTGCAAAATTTTTTGTTTATGGTATAATAAAATATAAAATAGAGGCTATCCTCTAACCTCAACTTTAGAAATAAGAGACAAGAGCAAGAGGAAAGAAAATACTATCAGAACTTTGTGGTACTTTTAACTTATCATCGACCCTACTTGACAAACTTTTTAACATTATATATAATTGGTGCAAGAGTACTGTACATAACGGTTGGCGGTTTCTCCCCAAAAAGGGGGGTGATGATATGGTATCATATTATGAATTATTTTCATTCATTAGCATGATAACTGAAATTATCACTCTAGCTTTTCTTATATTTAACAAGAAAAATTAGAAGTTCTTTATTAAAATAAAAAAGAACAACCGCCACTCTCTAAAGTAGGTTGTTCTTTTAACAACATATAGGGAGTAAACCGCCAAGGCATTAACTTGCCGAGTACGGTACTCTTTTTATATTTATATTATAACTTATTATTTTATTTTGTCAAGCATTTAAGACAAGAATTTCTTATCACCAGATACTTCTAAACTCTATCTGTAGAAAGGAAAACCAAAATGCCAAGATTTTTTGTAGATAAAAATAACATAACGGAAAATCATATTACAATTGAAGGCGGCGACGCTTTACATATAGGACGGTCCCTCAGAATGAAAATCGGAGACGGGCTTGTTCTTTGCAGTGATAAAACTGACTATATCGCAAAGATCCTGAGTATAAGCGACAAAGAAGTGTATTGCGAGATTCTGTCAAAGTCGCCTATAAACACCGAGCCTGATATTGAACTAACATTATATCAGGCTGTTCCGAAGCTTGACAAACTCGAGCTTATCATTCAAAAGGCTGTCGAGCTGGGAGTTGCGAAAATCGTTCCTGTTATAACCTCACGCTGTATTTCCCGACCCGATAAAAAAAGCTTTGCAAAGAAAAAGGAGCGTCTTAATAAAATTTCTCTTGAAGCGGCAAAGCAGTCAAACAGAGGAATAATTCCGGAAGTTTCGGATATACTAGACTTTAAAACCGCAGTTTTAAGGCTCTCTGAAAACGATTTTTCGTTTGTTTGCTATGAAAAGGGCGGAGTTCCCTTTTCAAGCGTTGTTAATACTTCCGATTTTAGGAACAAAAGCGTCGGTCTTCTTATAGGAAGCGAGGGCGGCTTTGAAGAAAGCGAAATAGAATACTGCGAGAATAAGGGTATAAAAACAATCAGCATGGGAAAACGCATTTTGCGGTGCGAGACTGCCCCGATAAGCGCTGTCAGCATTATAATGGCACTAAGCGGAAATATGTAAATTAATTAAACTTAATAGTCAAAGCTATTACTATTTTTTTGCTAATCAGGAATAAAATTCATTAAAAGGCTTGAAATTGTCAGAATAAAGTGTTATAATTTTGTTGTAGTTTTGATAAAATAATATCATCCAAAAGGAGTTTAACGTGAACTTCACGTTAGAAAGGAAGCCTTTAAAAAGTAAGGGTATGGTGATTAATTATGAGTAAATTGAAAACTTTTCTAGGTATTTCTGCAATAGCAGGTGCAATTGGAGCATTGTTCGCCTATAAGAAGAAAAGAGAAATGGAAGAATACGAGTACGAAGATTTTGATGAATGTTACTGCGATGATTGCTGTTATCCCGATGAGGAAACTGCTGAAAAAGCTATAAACGAAGCAGCTGAAAATTCGTCTGATGATACTGATGACTCGAGTGAAGATACAACTGAAAGTGCAGTTGAGGAAGCAGACGAAAGTATTGCTCCCGAGGCTGAGGCAGACCAGGCGGAAGAGTAATTTATAATTATAAACTGATTAATTTAATAAAAATAACCGATGGCGTTTAAACTCTTTTGAGGGAAACTCATCGGTTTTTATTTTTATTAACTTATCACAGCTTCATATTATCGATTAGCTTTTTAAGTTCTAAAAGCTGTTCCTCACTTCCGCCTATAACCGATTTTATTTCGTCAAGTGAAGCCGCTTTGAGCGCCTCTTTGGTCTTGAAGTGCATAATAAGCTTTTTTGCCTTTGCGTCTCCTATTCCCTTGACTTTGGTAAGCTCAAGCTGATAAGTGTTCTTTTTATGCTTAGCAGTCTGAAAGGTTATCGCATAGCGGTGGACTTCGTCTTGAATACGGGTAATAAGGTTAAATGCCGACTTCATCTGAGAAACGCTTATCTCTCCTCCTCCTGTGGCGATCGCCCTCGTACGGTGCTTTGAGTCCTTTACCAAACCATAAAGCGGAATATCCAGATGATATTTTTCCAAAACAGTGTTTACAGCGTTTACATGACCCTTTCCGCCGTCTAAGAATATAAGGTCAGGGAGAGTTTTAAAGCCCTCGTCTGTTTCATCTTTGTCTAGGTAACGCTTTATACGGCGTTCGATTACCTCCTGCATACAGGCGTAGTCGTTCTGCTCAAAAACGGTCTTGATGGTGAATTTCTTATAGTTTTTCTTAAAAGGTCTTGCGTTTTTGAAAACTACCATACCTGCGACCATATTCTCAGACGCAAGATTTGAAATGTCATAGCACTCGATATATTTAGGCGGATTGGGAAGTCCTAAAAGCTTTGAAAGCTCGTCTAATGCGATAATTTCTTTACCCGTTCTGCCTACCTTTATAGATATCTGCTCGACTGCATTTGTGCGAGCCATTTCAATAAGCCTTAACATATCTCCTCTCTGGGGTATTTTTATATGGACCGCACTGCACGACTTCTCTCTCAGAAATCGCATCAAAAGCTCTAAGTCCTCCGGCTCGCCGTCTAGGAAGATATTCTTAGGTATATCGGCTCTGTTTGAGTAGAACTGATACAAGAAATCACTGCGCATTTTTTTGGTATCCTCTATCTCACCCAGCATAAAGCTGACCTTGTCAAACAGACGTCCTCCGCGATACATCAAAACACTTGCACAGGCTATCTCGACATTCTCCGCAAGCGCAATTATATCGGCGTCTTTCATATTCTCGTCGATTATCTTCTGGTTTTCTGAAATTTTCTCTATAGCACGAATCCTGTCTCTCAGATTTGCCGCCTGCTCAAAATCAAGCTCCTCAGCCGCCTTTTCCATAAGCGAGGTAAGCCTTTCAACCGACTTCGCAGAGCCGTTTTTCATATAGTCTACAGCTTGATCAATGATCTCTCTGTAATCCTCCTTAGAGATTCTCCCTCTGCAAAGACCCATACACTTGTTTATGTGGTGGTTAAGACAAGGTCTGCCCTTTTTAAAATCTCTCGGAAAAACCTTGTGACAAGTGGGAAGCTTAAAGACCCTGTTTGCCTCCTCGACCGCCTGTTTAACGGCGTAGCTGCTGGTGTAAGGTCCTATATAGACTGCGTTGTCGTCGTCCTTTTGCAG
>CANPWR010000069.1 GCA_947584825.1 uncultured Clostridia bacterium
ATAACATGCCTGCACCGGAAACTGCAGAGAGATGGGAGATCCACAGAAATCCTCCCTCTTACGAGGAACAGGCAGCTTCTAATGAAGTGCTGGAAACTGGTATCAAGGTTATCGACCTTATCGCACCTTACTTAAAAGGCGGTAAAATCGGTTTGTTCGGCGGTGCCGGAGTAGGTAAAACTGTTCTTATTCAGGAGCTTATTAATAACGTGGCAAATCAGCACGGCGGTATTTCTGTATTTACAGGAGTTGGTGAGAGAACCCGTGAAGGTAACGACCTTTATCACGAAATGAAGGAATCGGGTGTTCTTGATAAAACCGTATTGGTTTACGGTCAGATGAACGAGCCGCCCGGAGCAAGAATGAGAGTAGGACTCTCCGGTCTTACAATGGCTGAATATTTCAGAGACGTTGAAGGACAAGACGTACTTTTATTTATAGATAACATATTCAGATTTACTCAGGCAGGCTCTGAGGTGTCTGCACTTTTAGGACGTATGCCGTCTGCCGTTGGTTATCAGCCTACGCTTGCGACCGAGATGGGCGCCTTGCAGGAAAGAATCACCTCTACGAGCAAGGGTTCTATAACCTCAGTTCAGGCTGTCTATGTTCCTGCCGATGACTTGACCGACCCTGCGCCTGCAACTACATTTGCACACTTGGACGCAACTACTGTACTTTCGAGAAATATTGCGTCACTGGGTATCTATCCGGCTGTTGATCCGCTGGAGTCGAATTCGAGAATTCTTTCTCCTGAAATAGTTGGTAAGGAGCATTATGAGGTTGCAAGAGAGGTTCAGTCGATTCTTCAGAGATACAAAGAGCTTCAGGACATTATTGCAATTATGGGTATGGATGAGTTATCCGATGATGATAAGATAACGGTAAACCGTGCAAGAAAGGTCGAGAGATTCCTTTCACAGCCGTTCTCGGTTGCGGAGCAGTTTACGGGAATGAAAGGCAAGTATGTTCCAATCAAGGAAACAATTCGAGGCTTTAAAGAGATTATTGAGGGTAAGCACGACGATATTCCTGAGTCTGCATTTTTGTTCGCGGGAACTATTGATGACGTTGTCAACAAGGCAAATTCAAGTAATTAGTCATAAATCTTAGAAGGGGAAAGTGTTAAAAAATTCACACTTAAACGGTGATTTATATGAAACCTTACAAACTGAAAATTGTCACACCCGAAAAGATTTTTTTTGACGGTGAAGCGGAACAAATTACAATCAGAACAACCGAAGGCGACATTGGCATACTTGCAAATCATATAAAGTATGTGTGTAATATTGTCGCAGGTCCTTTAAAGGTAAAGGACAGCAGCGGTGAGCGTGAAGCGGCGCTTTCAGAGGGAATATTGAAAGTGTCTGACGAAGGCGTAACTGTTTTAGTTAGTACTGCTGAGTGGGCGGACGAGATTGATTTGGAGAGAGCTGAAAGAGCTAAACAGAAAGCTGAGGATATTCTTTCCGACAAATCAAGATCCGATGAATTTGACAGAGCTGAAATTAAGCTGAAAAGAGCGTTGACGAGAATTAGCGTCAGCAAACGATATTTATAAAGTAATAGACCCCTTGGTTATCCAAGGGGTTTTATATTTATATCAAAATATTGATAGTTTCAGATATAAATATATGTATGAATGTCAAGCTTTAAATTGATAACTTCTTGCTTCTGATAGTACTATTTGTCAAAAATAAAAACCTATTGTAATACGCTGTTTGCGACAATTTTTCTGTGAATTGCATTGTAATATTTTAATATCTACAGAGAGATATATGTGTAGAAATTTTGGAGTACAACGGTGATAGGATGTTGAATTTTCAGGTTTTAGAAAAGAATGAGGAAAAGATAAAAAGCTTTTCCTTAATGGGACTTGCAATGGTTTTAGGGTATATATCCAGCAAGGGAAATATATTGGGCTTCAACTCGCCGGTTAATATTGTAGTTGTTTCAATATCGGGTTTTAGCTCAATTCCTGCATTTATAGCGGCAGTACTGTCTTATGTAATAAACGGAAATATTTATGAGGGAATACCGAGTATATGTGCAATGTCTACAATAGTGGTTTTAAAGACGTTCGTTTTTCCGCATACATATAATAACTCTCCTTTTTCACTTGCTGTTATGTCAGGTTCGGTAACATTGTTTTTCGGAGCGCTGTTTAGTCTTGTTATGCCTACAGGAGTTGAAGTAACAGTGTATAGGGCAATAGCAGCAATGCTTTGCTTTTTTCTTGTTTATTTCTCAAAGTACTGTTTTGAAAACTATAAAAAAACAGGAACAATAAGTATTAAGGGATTAAACGGAGTGGGATTGAGCATACTATATGTAATGCTTGTTGCAACGCTGAGTTCAGTCTCGCTCTTAGGAATTAATCTTGGACGTGCCTTTGGAGTTGTAATAATGCTTTTTGCCGTCAACAGGTATAAGCATATAGGCGGAGCCGTCTGCGGCGCGCTGGCTACCTGCGGAGTGATACTGTGCGCTCCGGAGCTTGCAAAGAATACGCTACTGCTTGCAACCTCAGGATTGATCTGCGGGGCATTTGCGTCATTTGGAATAGCGGCGATCATTATTGTGTTTATAATAGTGTCGCTTGTATCTCTTATCACTATAGGTATGAACTCCGACACTTTTAAGCTTTTTGCAGACTTGATAGCAGGTGCTGTTGTGTATCTTGCAATTCCGGAGGGTAAGGTTGCGGGTGCGTTTAAGCTTGTAAGCGGAACAAATAAGGCTGCAGAGATCTCAAATAAGACAGTTTCGTCTAAGCTGTCATTTGCATCAAACGCTTTAACTGATGTGAAGAAGCAGATCTCCACCGTGACAGAGGCAATGGAAAAGAAGGTAACGCCCACTCAGCTTGGCAGGTTAGTGAAAAACAGCGTGTGCAGAGAATGTCCGATGAACGCTATCTGCTGGCAGAGAAAAGATGGCGAGACAAGGAGTGTGTTTACGCAGCTTCAAAGAAAGATTGCGTGTTTGGAAAAGCTAAGCGAGGAGGATATAGCAAAAAAGCTTCCTGAATGTATAAGAAAAGAGCTTTTGGCAAATACATATAATCTAATGTATACGAATATGCTGTTTGAGCAGAGCTCGTCAAGAAAGCTTCGTGAAATGCGTGAGTTTCTTTCAACACAGCTAGAAACGATGGGTAATGTTCTAGAGGATATTTCACAAGACGTATCAAAGCTTCTGAATGTAGATGTAGGACTTTCGTCAAGGGCAAGCGAGCTTGTAAGGCGTTTGGGCGGAGAAGATCAGCGTGCGTGTATATATGTTGATGATCGAAAGATGCTCAGGGGAGAAATATTCTACAGCTCAAAGTCACACATAGACGCAGTAAGGCTTACAGTAGAGCTGAGCGATATTATTGGTTGCGAGCTTGAAATGCCGAGAAAGGTTACAATAGGCGATACTACAAGGCTTGAATATTCAGAACGGTCAGTGTATTCGCTTTCTCAGGGGTTTTATCAAACGTCAGGGGAGCCAAACCAACACTCTGGAGATTATTATGAAAGACTTACTATAAACAATACTGAGAGCTATATAATTCTCTCAGACGGTATGGGAACGGGTAATAGAGCAAGACTTGATTCAATGTTCACGGTAAATCTAACAGCTAGACTTTTGACAGCAGGAGTTTCAGATGAAACTGCCGTCAGGTTGCTAAACTCAGTATTGCAGGTAAAATGTTGGGAGGAGTCTTTTGCAACACTTGATTTAGTTAAATTTGATTTGTGCGGAGGATATTTGAATATTCTAAAGGCAGGGGCAGGACCTAGCTATATATATAGGGACGGTCAGTTAAAGAAAATTGATAGCTATGCCTTTCCTTTGGGAATACTTTCCGAAACAAGCGTTGAACAGATAAGGAATAAGCTGTTTAAAAACGATATTGTCATAGTATGCAGCGATGGTGTAAGCGAGAGTGCGGTTAGGTGTGTATTCAAAAACAGGAGAGAGGTTTTAAAGATGACTCCAGATGAGATCTCTAAGGGAATTGGTGAATTTGCTGCTAAGAATAATATTTATTCAAAGCCTGATGATATAACCGTTATTTGCAGTAAAATAGGTAAAAATTAATCTGTTGGCATTCTGACTTAGTATTATCCACAAAAACTTTGGTCAAAATAAACAAAAAAACATAATATTTTCTGTGTAAGTTCTAAAATTTATACAAAAAGTATTGAAAATTAAGCTAAAAGGGTGTAATATAAAGGATAGAAAAAATTATGAAGTTAAATTAATAATAATATAGCAATAAATTGAGTAAAAATTTATCTCTAATTTTCTATTTCTAACCTTTAACTTCTAACTATTGAAAGGAGACCTTTGTTATTCAAAGGTATAATTATTAATATGGACATAATTCCTGAAAGCTACAAAGCACCCTTGCATTTCTTTCATGAGGGAACAAATTATGAGGCATACAAGTTTTTCGGCTCTATCAAGGGCGAAAAGGACGGTGTAAGCGGATATTATTTTAGGGTGTGGGCTCCCCATGCTATGACTGTTTCGGTCGTTGGCGATTTTAATTCATGGGATGAGAATAAAAATCCTATGGAGAAGATTGCGGATACGGAAGTTTGGGAAACCTTTGTTTCGGGACTTAAGAGATACGATATTTATAAATACTGTGTTACAACAAGTTCGGGAAAGAAGCTGATGAAATCCGATCCTTACGGTAATCATATGGAAACTGCACCTGCAACAGGAACAAAAATCTATGACCTTGACGGTTTTGAGTGGACAGACAGTGTATGGCGTGAAAAGATGAGTGAAATCAATATACTCAATTCTCCTGTTAATATCTACGAGGTCAACTTCGGTTCTTGGCGCAAGTATGATGACGGAAATTTCTTATCTTATACAAAGTTTGCCGAGGAAATAATTCCTTATCTTACAGATATGGGATACACGCATATTGAATTTATGCCGCTTGCCGAATTCCCGTTCGACGGTTCATGGGGTTATCAGTGTATAGGATATTATGCACCGACATCACGTTTCGGAACGCCTGACGACTTTATGAAGATGATTGATATGTTCCACAATGCGGATATAGGCGTAATTCTCGACTGGGTTCCTGCTCATTTTCCAAAAGATGAGGCGGGTTTGTATGAATGGGACGGCGAGCCTTGTTATGAATACAGTGATCCTCGAAAGGGCGAGCATTACTCTTGGGGAACAAAGGTGTTCGATTACGGAAAAGAAGAGGTAAAGTCATTTCTTATTTCTAATGCCGTATATTGGCTTGAAAAGTTCCATATTGACGGGCTGAGAGTTGACGCGGTCGCGTCTATGTTATATCTTGACTATGACAGGCGTGACGGTGAGTGGATACCTAACAAAAACGGCGGAAATGAAAATCTGGAGGCTATTGAGTTTTTGCAGGAGCTTAATACAGAGGTTTTCAGGAAGTTTCCGAATGTTATGATGATAGCAGAGGAGTCGACAGCTTGGCCTATGGTGTCAAAGCCAGTATGTGACGGAGGACTTGGCTTTAATTTCAAGTGGAATATGGGATGGATGAACGATATGCTTATGTATATGTCACAAGACTCTATAAATAGGGCATTTCATCACAATGCTCTGACATTTTCTTTCTTCTATGCGTTCTCCGAGAATTTTATTCTGCCTATTTCTCACGATGAGGTCGTTCACGGCAAGGGTTCGCTTGTGAATAAGATGTTCGGTGACACCGATCAGAAGCTTGCGCAGGCGAGAGCATTTTTGGCTTATATGACCGCTCATCCGGGTAAAAAGCTTTTGTTTATGGGAAGTGAGTTTGCCCAGTTCAGAGAGTGGGATTATGAAAACGGACTTGAGTGGTTTATGATAGACAATTACGAAAATCACAGGAACTTTCAGAAGTTTGTTAAAAATCTAAACCACTTCTATAAGGACAATAAACCAATGTGGGAAGTTGATTATTCATGGGAGGGATTCTCGTGGATTTCTAACGATGACTATAAGCAGAGCATTATAATTTTCAGACGAATAGACAAAAGCGGTGATGAGATCATCACTGTGTGTAACTTTGTCCCTGTGGGAAGGGAGCTATATTCATTTGGAGTACCTAAGGCAGGAGTGTATGAGGAAGTGTTCAACTCTACTTCTCCTGACGGAAGTCCTGTTACGAATAAGCCTGTCAGAACGTCAACTGTGGCAATGCATGGATTTGATAGGTCTATAACGATAAAGATACCGCCGTTTTCGGTAATGTATTTCAAGCGGCGAAAGGTACAGAGAAAACCTTCAAAGAAAGCTGACGATTCTAAAAAATCGGAAAAAGGAAAATCTTCGGAGCCTAAGGCTTTAAAAGGAAAGTCTGCGATGGATAAATCAGCTAAGTCAGGAAAAACTGATGTAAAATAATTATCTCAAAAACTAACAAGCAGGTGAATGTGTATGTTTAATAAAAAAGAATGTGTGGCAATGCTTTTGGCAGGAGGTCAGGGAAGCAGACTATATGCTTTAACGCAGAAGGTCGCAAAGCCGGCAGTGCCGTTCGGCGGAAAGTATAGGATAATTGATTTTCCGCTGTCTAACTGTGTAAATTCGGGAATTGATACGGTTGGTGTGCTGACACAGTATCAGCCGCTAGTTATGAACGACTATATCGGAAACGGTCAGCCGTGGGATCTGGACAGGATACACGGCGGAGTTCATATACTTGCGCCGTATCAGTCGCAGTCGGGGGCAAATTGGTATCAGGGAACTGCTAACGCAATATATCAGAATCTTTCGTTTATAGAAAGGTACGATCCCGAGTATGTTATAATTCTTTCGGGCGACCACATTTATAAGATGGATTACGATAAGATGCTCAGCTACCATAAGGAAAAGGGTGCAGCTGCAACCATTGCGGTAATAAATGTTCCTATCGATGAGGCATCCAGATTCGGAATTATGTTTGCCCATGACGACGGTCAGATATACGATTTCGTTGAGAAGCCGCCGGAGCCTAAGAGTACGCTCGC
>CANPWR010000070.1 GCA_947584825.1 uncultured Clostridia bacterium
TGGCATATAAGTCATAGTTGTTTTCCTCCAATTAAGTTTTTTCTTTCCTGCTTTATTGGTTCAGCATACCCAATAAAACCGAAGCAACATTTAACATTATAATGATTAGCAAATTGGTTGTCAAGAGGTAAATTGCTAAAAATTTAAAATATATCATCTTTTCTCTTGAAATCTCTCTGTTTTTCTTTAATTCTCTCTGTTTCTTGAGTTTCATTTTATTATTTACTTTTTGTTCATAAAGTATTTTGAAAAAGCCCCTCCCGTTAGGGGAGAGGCTTGAAAAGGAGAGATGTATGGAATTGTGATATTATCTAGTCTTTACCTTTTTCTTTGTCCACTTGCTGTAGGTATATTTTGGTTTGCCTTTAACGTTCTTTTCGGTCGTATATGCTCTTACTCGTATATAGTATATCCTGTTTTTCTTAATTTTATTTCCCTTTAAAGTAATCTTTTTCTTTTTTGTTTTCTTATCAAATATAATTTGTTTCTTTTTGAACTTCATATTCGTCGTCGTCTGAATCTGATAGCCTTTTGCGTTATTTATTTTTTTCCAATTTACCGTTATCTTTTTGCCTTTTGCTTTGGCTTTCAGATTTTTTATTTTGGCTTTTTTAATGGCGGTTGGGGAGGGTGATTTAGTATTTGATTTGGTTGTGATTTGAAGAGATTTTTGTGGGGATTTTGTTGTTGGGGCAGTGGTTGGGTTTGGTTTGTTTGTGTTGTTATTTGGTTTATCGCTTTGGTTATTGTTTGGATTTTGTGATGAATTGGTCGGATTGTTATTCGAATTATTAGTTGGGTTTTGTGATGAGTTATTGCCATTTAAAAGCTCATAATTAAATTCGTTATCTTTAGCATATTGCTCACCTGCTGTGCCTGAATAGCAGTAAATTTTAAAATCATATTTACCCCTGTAATCACCACCAGTATGAGGAGGGAGTGGATCACTCGGAGGATAAAAATAAAAACCCAATGCTTCTCCTCCAATCTCAGTTACCGTTTTTGGTATTGTTACGCTGGTTAAACTTTCACAATTATAAAACGCATGATATCTAATACTTGTTACACTATCTGGTATTATATAAGTTGTTTGTGTATTACCTATTGGATATTGTATTAGTTCTGTTTTATCATAATTAAACAAAATTCCGTCTTCAGATGAAAAGTTATTATTAGAATCAACATTTATTTTTGTTAAATTTAAACTATAATTAAACGCCCCATCTCCAAAACTTTTCACACTGTTTCCTATTGTTACACTTGTAAACTTACTATATGCAAACGCCTCTTTTCCAATGCTTGTTACACTATCTGGTATTTCATAAGTTGTTTGTGTTTTACCTGCCGGATATTTTATCAGTTCTGTTTTGTTATAATTAAATAAAACCCCCTCTTGAGATGAATAATTATTATTGTTAGATTCAACATTTATTTCTGTTAATTTTGTACAATAATCAAACACCCCGTCTCCAATACTTGCTACGCTGTTTGGTATTGTTATGCTTGTTAAGCTATTACAAAAATAAAACGCTCTATCTCCAATACTTGTTACACTGGTTATTGTTACGCTTGTCAAACTGGTACAACTATCAAACGCCCCACCTCCAATGCTTGTTACACTGTTTCCTATTGTTATGCTTGTTAAGCTATTACAATAATAAAACGCCTTATTTCCAATACTTGTCACACTGTATGGTATTGTTACGTTTGTTAAACTAGTACAAGTAGAAAATGCATAATCGCAAATGCTTGTCACATTATTTCCAATTATTACACTTGTTAAACTGTCACTTTCTGCAAACGCATTTTTACCAATACTTTTTACACTATTTGGTATTGTATAAAATGCTTGTGCTTTATCACTTGGATATTTTATCAGTTCTGTTTTGTTATAATTAAATAAAACACCGTCTTTAGATGAATAATAATTATTATTAGAATCAACATTTATTTCTGTTAAACTGGTACAACTATAAAACGCAAAATCTTCAATACTTGTTACACTGTCTGGTATTGTTATGCTTGTTAAACTGGTGCAATAATAAAACGCATTTTCTCCAATACTTGTTACACTATTTGGTATTGCTATGCTTGTTAAACTGAAACAAGTTCCAAACGCATAATCTCCAATGCTTGTTACAGCCTTTCCTTCAATTGTGCTTGGAATTGCAAGAGTTGTTGCATTGCCATGATAGTCGGTTATTTCAACTGTACCATCGCCTAAAACAGTATACTCATATTCTCCATAAGTCAATGCACCAGCCGTCACAACCGGCAACAATCCAACCAAACTAACAACCATTACAATAGTCGTTAGTATACTAATAATTCTTTTACTCATATGTACCTCCAAAAATATGATATAATACAACATAAATGTTGTATTAATTAAAATAATAACATAATATAAGTTGTTTGTCAATATATACAAAATTTTTTACTGTTCCTTGACAAATATAAACACAATATTTCTATAAAGTAGTAGGGAAGAAATAACTAAAAACAAAGCACTCTGTACTCGTAAGAAGATATATATACAATAAAAAGCATTCGGAAAACCGAATGCTTTTCATGTAACTAGTTTTTATTCGATTAGCCTAGCTCAATAATAACCTTTCCGCTAAAGCTTGGAGTTATTTCAATTGATTTATCTGTGCCTGCAACAGTAATTGTAAATGTAGAATCGGTATCAGTGTATTCACATTCAATCTTGCTGCCGTTTCTCTTAGCTGTAAGCTCAAATACCTTGTTTGCTTCCTTATCATAAACAGGGCAAACAGCGGATTTGCCGTCTTCAAGATTGTAAATTATAAAGTTTGTGCCATTTACATAGTCGTATTCAAAATCACGCTCAAAATTACCGAACGGAATAATTGAATTCGGTTTAGCAAGTGCAGGTATCTCAAAGTAATTGCATTTGTGCTTGTACCATTTACCGCCCTCAAGTGTTTTGCCTGTGATTATGTCGGTCCATTTTCCCTCTGGAACATAGTATTCAGCCATGCCCTCATCGTTAAGTATAGGAGCGACAAGGATATTGTCACCGAACATATACTGTCTGTCGAGAGTCAGGCAGGTTGGGTCATCAGCAAAGTCGATAACCATAGCTCTCATCATAGGAACTCCGATATTGTGAGTTTTAATAGCCTGTGCAAAAATGTAAGGCATAAGCTTACCCTTTAACTCAGTAAAGAATTTAAGGACATCGCATGATTCCTCGTCGAATAGCCAAGGCACTCTGTAGCTTTGGTTTCCGTGAAGTCTTGAGTGAGTAGAGAACAGTCCGAATGCAGCCCATCTTTTGTAAATGTCAGGTGTAGCAGTAGCCTCAAATCCGGACATATCGTGACTGAAGAAACCAAATCCTGAAAGAGAAAGTGAAAGTCCGCCTCTGATTGTCTCAGCCATTGAAGAATACTCAGCGGAGCAGTCGCCGCCCCAGTGAACAGGGAACTGTTGTCCTCCTGCTGTAGCAGAACGAGCGAATAGACAAGCTTTATTCTCTCCGTAATAATCTTTAAGCACATTGAATACAGTCTTGTTGTAAAGATGAGTATAGAAGTTGTGCATCTTTATAGGGTCAGAGCCGTCATAATAAACAATATCTTTAGTAGGTATTCTCTCACCGAAGTCTGTTTTAAAGCAGTCGACGCCCATGTCGCAGAGAGCCTTAAGCTTTGAAGCATACCACTCGCAGGCTGCCGGATTTGTGAAATCAACAAGTGCCATACCCGGCTGCCACTCGTCTGCTTGGAAAATGTCGCCGTTTTTCTTTTTAACAAAGTAACCGTTTTCCATGCCTTCGTCAAACAGTTTTGAACGCTGTGCAATATACGGATTGATCCAAACACAGGTATGAAGTCCTTTATCCTTGTGCAGGCGCTCAAGCATAGCAGGCGGGTCAGGGAACTGAGACTTATCCCATTCAAAGTTACACCATTCAAACTCTTTCATCCAGAAGCAATCAAAGTGAAATACTTGTAGTGGAATATTTCTTTCTGCCATGCCGTCTATAAATGAAGTGATAGTTTCTTCGTCGTATGTAGTTGTAAAAGATGTTGTCAGCCACAGACCGAATGTGTATGCAGGAGGTAGTGCAGGTTTGCCTGTTAGATTTGTGTATCCTTCTAAAACCTGTGTAAGGTTTTCTCCTCCGAATATGAAGTATTCAAGATCTTCACCTGGAACGGTAAATGAAACCTTTGATACAGTATCAGACGCAACTTCGTATGAAACCTTATCAGAACTGTTTACGAAAACACCGTAGTTTCTTGAAGAAGTATAGAAGGGAATACTCTTATAACTCTGGTCAGAGCAAGTACCGCCGTCAGCGTTCCATATTTCAACATTCTGACCGTTCTTTGTGAATGTAGTGAACTT
Organism: uncultured Clostridia bacterium; assembly: GCA_947584825.1. Lineage (GTDB taxonomy): Bacteria > Bacillota > Clostridia > Oscillospirales > Ruminococcaceae > UMGS1601. The sequence continues at coordinate 4,381 of CANPWR010000070.1, forward strand.
TTCACCAAAACCATATATATATTCGCCGACTGAAAGCTGTAGCTGTTCGCGGAGATATGTTGTATGTGGATCCTGAGGATAGCTCCAGAAGGTGTCGTCCTCTTGCTTAGCAAGTCTAGCATTAGCCTTAAACTGACTTTCCTTTACTAATGTTGTAGCTCTCCAAGCTCCGCCTGTCAACAGTTTGTCACCGTAGTAGTACTGAACACTCCAGTTATCTTTAGAAATAACAACCTTCGACTTTCCTGTAACAAGCTCAACGCTGTTTTCATTTTCGTTGATTACGGGCTTGTACCCATAGTCCTCATTAAGTTCAAAATGAGGTCCGTGATCAACCGTACCCTTGTAGTGAGTAATGTGTACCTTGATGCAGTTCTCCATAGTTGAAGAATATGTAATTTCAAGGTTAGGTCCGCCAAGAGTCATAGCTCTGTTGTAAATTTTTGAAGGTGTTGCTACGACCTTGATGGCATTTTCTGTTGTTTCAATAATGTAAGCTTCATTGACGTAATTAACGTCATAGCCGCGTTCTGTCAGCCAGAATCCATCTGAAAATTTCATAATTTATCCTCCTATTTTTATTTAATTAAGAAAATACACTAATAATACAGTATTTTCAGAATTCCTTATTAATGACAATAAACTTTTGTCACTGTTTACATTATAGCACAGATTTTATAAAAATAATAGTCTATTTTTAACTTATTTTTGTCAATTATTATCCGCAAACACAATTGAAAGTTTTATTTTGCTTTAATGAGTTAATTTTTTTTCAAAAAGAATGATATTTTTAATAAAAACTATATAAAAGAAAAATTAATGCTTGACAATCTTAAAAACATAGTTTATAATTAAAGTAACATCTAACATAATAAGAAGTTAGGTGATATTTTTATCAATTTTATTAGGAGGTTGTAATATTGAAAATTAAAAGATTTTTTTCATTAGTAATAACAACAGCAATGACAGTAACTGCCCTTACGAGTGCAATTACAGTGTCTGCAATAAAAGCAGATGAAAATAACTTTAATCCGAAAGCGTTATACACGTCGGGAAAATGTGGAGATGATGCTAATTGGTTTATTAATTCAGATGGCACCCTAGTAATAAGTGGTAATGGTGAGATGAATCGAATGTATAAAGTTGTTCCCAATGAATATTTTGGTTGGGAAAAATCAGGAAATAATATTAATGAGATTATCATAGAAGACGGTATTACCACCGTAAGTAAAAATTCTTTTGTACAAATGCATAACTTATCTAAAATCACTTTACCTCCAAGTATAAAAACTTTAGGGCTTACCTTTTTAGACAATTTTACTCAGCATCCCCATCTTAAAGACATTTATATTTACTCTCGTCAAATATCCGATTTTTCACCAATATTTAATAGTGGCACATGGCCTGAAAGTGGAGTAATTTGGCATATTTACAAGGACAGTATAACAGAAGCATCATTAAAAAATGATTTACATTTAACTAATGATAATATAAAATACATTACAGATGATGATAGTATGCCTACAGTTAAAAATCGTGACGCTGTAGAACTCGCACCACTAACTGAAACATCAGGACCTGCCGGACTTTTAACAAAATGGGAATTTATTGACTCTAATAAAACCCTGACATTTAGCGGATCAGGTGCTATTTCACTTGGTGATGATTATAAAAAATATGCTAAAACAACAGAACATATAGTAATGGAATCAGGAATTACTAGTATTAAAGCACAAACGGGTTTAATAACAGATAGTAGTATTATTATCAGTCAAGGGTTTTATGGATTTACGGAGCTTAAAGATGTAAAATTATCTGACACCCTGAAAGAAATAGGGGAATCTTCATTTTATGGAACTCCAATAACTAGCCTTGAATTACCGCCAACTCTTGAAACAATTGGAAGGATGGCATTTACAAACAGCAATATTGAAGAAATTTCATTTCCGGATAGTTTAAAGACAATAGGAGAAGTTGCATTTAAAAACACGAAGATCAAATCAATAAACCTTCATGAGGGTATGACAATTGGCGGAAGTGCATTTTTAGGCTGTGAATCGCTTAAAGAGATAAATATTCCTAGAAACATTCTATTTCAAAGATCTACATTAGGTGGACAGGGAATGGCCAGAGAACACAATACTTTTTCTGACTGTACAGGAATTGAGAAGGTTACAATTGAAGACGGATCACTAATAGACGCATGGACTCATGATGTACAATCAGAAGATGGAATTCCTGAAAACTTCTTTTTGAATTGCAGTTCATTAAAAACAGTAATACTCAAAGGTAATGTTGACTATATACCTAATCAGGTATTTAGAGGTTGTACATCACTTAAAGATGTTTATTTCTATAATACAGGTTTAAAGTCAATTATCGCAAAAGGTACAAATACTTCTGTAGGAACAATACCAACTTATTTGGATTCTTTTGATTTTAACAGCAACCCAACCTTCTACATATATAAAGACTCCACCACCGAAACCACACTTAAAAATGCTGGCTATCTGACAAATAG
>CANPWR010000071.1 GCA_947584825.1 uncultured Clostridia bacterium
GAGGACATAAAATATGAATCTGATACATTAGTTGGTCTATCAACAGTTATAACATCATTTTTTGAATCCGCTTTATATGATGAAAACATATTAAATGTATTAATAATCTTAATGGAAGAAACATTTAAAATGCAGAAAAAATGTGATGCTCTGATGAAATTTGCACATAATGAGTAAGTATTCAAGTAATTTATTTTTGTGAATTTTCCGCAATCAGTTCATATAATTTTTCTATATTTTCCTCATCGGTCGTTCTGCTGCCGATATGGGTAGGAACGGCATTATACAACCCGTGAAAGTCAGAGCCTCCCGTAACAATAAGGTCATGTTCTTTAGCAATATTTAAAAGTGTTTCCTGAGCCTTATCGTCAGCGGAATAGTGATAGACTTCAATACCGTCAAGCTTATTTTTCTCTGCTAATTGTTTGCATAGTTCAATGTTGTCAAACATACAGGGGTGGGCAAGAACGGCAACGCCTCGTGCAGAGTGGATCAAATCAAGAACGAAATCCACACTTGGGTATCTTCTTGTAACAAGAATAGAGCCTTCACCGTTTTTTGCAAACAATCTGTCTGACAATTCACCGTAAAGATCAACAGCGTATCCGTAATTGACCAAAGCTCTCATAATATGCTGTTTGTAAATACTCTTACTGCTTTTTGCATACTTAGTAACCGATTCTGTAGATATAGGGTAAAGCTCCTTTACCTTTTCGATCATATCCTTTGAGCAGGATTTTCTTATTTCACAGGATTTAAGACAAAGTCCCTCAAGCCTGTCTGGTTTTTGTGGGGCATAGCAGAGAATATGTACCTTGCAGTTTCTTTCCTCGTCCCAAGCGGAAAGCTCAACGCCCGAAATTATCTTAACACCGTATCTTTCACCCAGAACTGACGCCCTGTTGTAGGAAGATAGTGTATCGTGATCCGTTATTGACAAAACATCTATGTCAGTTCTCTTAGCCTGAACAATAATCTCCTCGATACCTAATGAACCGTCTGATAAGGTTGTATGACAGTGTAAGTCGCCTTTCATACACTGACCTCCATTCTAAAACTCTAAATTAACAATTATTATACCAAAAATTCGACAAAAAATCAAGCAGTCTTAATTAAATTTCAAGCGTTAAAAGAACTTTTCAACAAACCATGGAAGCTTTGACTTGAATGTTTTCCCATTGAGGTAATCCAGTATGCCTGCATCAGTTTTAAAGTCAAACGTCAGCCGGTAAGAGCATAGTGCCTGAGTTTTAACGCCATACTTTTTATTTATCTGATTTAGACCGTATTTTCCGTCTCCGAGCAGAGGATGACCTATGTAAGCCATATGTGCTCGTATTTGATGGGTTCGTCCTGTTAATAAATCTATTTCAACAAGTGAAAGATTATTCTTTTCTTTCAATACTTTATATTTTGTAATGATTTGTTTGTTGTTAGGCTTTTTGGCGTTTTCGATATGAACTGTCTTGCTTTTTTCATCTTTAAACAGGTAGTTTTTCAAAGTGTACTCTTTTTTGTCAAGAGTTCCAATACACACACATAAGTAGTATTTGTGCAGCTCACGGTCTTTGATTTTCTGATTTAAAATCCTGAGACTTTCGGCATTTTTTGAACATATAACGATTCCTGAAGTGTTTCTGTCCAGCCTGTTGCATAGAGCGGGCGCAAATGACAGTTCGTTTTGGGGATCGTATTCTTTTTTGTTATAAAGATAGTGCTTTATGCGATTAATAAGAGTGTCAATTGTATTGTCGTCGTCCTCGTGGACAACAAGACCCGACGGCTTATCTACAAGGATGATATTTTTGTCCTCGTAGATGATGTCGATATTCGGAGCAACACTAAGAAAGCTGTCATCTTTCGGAGACTCAAAAAACTCATCGTTTATGTAGAGTTGGATCTCATCTCCGACATTTAGTTTGGTTGAAATTTCACAGCGTTTTCCGTTTATCTTGATACGCTTCAGACGAATATATTTATACATCAGGTTTTTAGGGAGATTTTTGACCGACTTGGAAATAAATTTGTCAAGCCGCTGACCTGAATCGTTTTCGTTTATAATAAATGTTTTCATAATTTAGACATTCCTTTTTTATCTTTATCTATACAGCTAAGTTATAATCAATATTAGCTTGCCTTTTGCTTCTTGCCTTTTGCCTCTTGCCTCTTGCCTCTTGCCTCTTGCTTCTTGCTTCTTGCTTCTTGCTTCTTGCTTCTTGCCTCTTGCCTCTTGCTTCTTGCCTCTAGTATAGCATACTTTTTAATAAAATGCACTTTACAATCTTAAAATAATATAGTATAATATCAAAAAGAACATAGGTTCACTAAGAGATTTTCGCCTTTATACAGAGAAGGGAAGTTGACATAATTATGGGCACACCGCATGAAGGTCATAGGCAAAGACTGAGGGAGAGATTTCTAAAAATGGGATTTGAAAGCTTTGAACCACATGAAATGTTTGAATTGCTTTTAACCTATAGTATTCCCAGAAGGAATACAAATTTGATTGCCCATAAGCTTATCGACACATTTGGTTCGGTATCTGCTGTCTTTAATGCGTCGCTTGAAGCACTGATGAGTGTTGATGGAATTTCTGAGAATTCCGCAACCCTTATTAAAATGATACCTCAAATGCTGAGATTCTATGAAACAGAAATGGACTCATCCAAATGTCTTAATACTATTGAAAAGGTCAGAGATTATTTTTCTGTAGCATTTATCGGTTTGACTAAGGAGGAGTTTAAGGTCTGCTGTCTGGATAACGGATTGAATGTAGTATCTGTTACTACTATTGCTAAAGGTACAAGCAAATCTGCGCCGGTTTATGCAAGGCAGGTTGCAGAAGCTGCTTTTAAAGCAAACAGTACAAACGTTATTGTTGCCCACAACCACCCTGATGCATCCTGCAGTCCATCTGATGCGGATAAACTGCTAACTAGGCAGATAAGATCAAGTCTGAAAGCAATAGATATTGAAATTCTCGACCATATTATCGTTGGTAAGGACGGTGTGCTGTCTTTTAAGGAGATAGGTCTTATTCCGCTGTTTGATTAAATAATAGGAGCAATTATGGATAAATTTCAGTTAGTTTCATCATATAAACCTACAGGCGACCAGCCTGAGGCTATTGAAAAGCTTGTTGATGGCATTAAAAACGGTTATAAGGAGCAGACCCTGCTGGGTGTTACCGGTTCTGGTAAAACCTTCACTATGGCTAATGTAATAGAGCAGGTCAACAAACCTACGCTGGTTTTGGCTCACAACAAAATTCTTGCAGCTCAGCTTTGCAGTGAGTTTAAAGAGTTCTTTCCGTATAACGCTGTTGAGTATTTTGTGTCCTACTATGACTACTACCAGCCGGAGGCTTATGTTCCCAGCACCGATGTTTATATAGAAAAGGACGCATCAATTAATTCTGAGATAGACAAGCTTAGACATTCAGCGACTACGGCTATTGCCGAAAGGCGTGATGTTATAGTTGTAGCGTCGGTTTCGTGTATATATTCTCTCGGCGACCCTGAGGAGTACCGTTCTATGGTGGTATCGATAAGAAAAGGTATGGAGAAATCACGTGATAATCTGTTGGCGGAGCTTGTTGGAATACAGTATGAGAGAAATGATATTGCATTTGAAAGAAATAAGTTTAGGGTTCGAGGAGACGTTGTAGAAATATTTCCGTCGAGCCATACTGATACAGCTTACAGAGTTGAATTTTTTGGCGATGAGATAGACAGAATTTCAGAAATAAACGTAATAACAGGAGAGCTTATCTCAACGCTTAATCATGTTGCGATTTTTCCTGCTTCGCACTATATAGTTGCAAAGGACAAGATGTCGGAGGCAATTGGGGAGCTTAGAGAGGAGCTTGACGAGCGGGTCAAGTTTTTTACAGATAATAACAAGCTGATAGAGGCGCAGAGGATTGCTCAGAGGACGAATTACGACATAGAAATGCTTCAGGAAATCGGATTTTGCAGTGGTATAGAAAACTATTCCAGAGTTCTCGCGAGACGTCCTGCCGGCTCTACGCCCTACACTTTGCTTGACCACTTTCCTGATGATTTTCTTCTGATGGTAGACGAATCGCACGTCAGTCTTCCGCAGGTTAGGGGAATGTATGCAGGCGATAGGGCTAGAAAGACAACCCTAATTGACTACGGTTTTAGGCTTCCGTCGGCGTTAGATAACAGGCCTTTGCAGTTTGATGAGTTTTATGATCATATCAATCAGGCGGTGTTTGTTTCGGCAACGCCGGGTGAGTTTGAAAAGGAACACTCCGCTCAAATTGTTGAGCAGGTTATCAGACCTACGGGACTTCTTGACCCTGAAATCTCTGTACGTCCTGTTGAGGGTCAGATAGAGGATTTGCTATCTGAGATAAACATTCGCATTGAAAAGAAGCAGAGAGTTCTGGTTACAACTCTGACAAAGAAAATGGCTGAGGACCTGACCGAGTTTCTCAAAGGTTATGGGATAGCTGTTCGTTACATGCACCACGACATTGACGCCATAGAGAGAATGGAAATCATACGAGACCTTCGTCTTGGCGAGTTTGATGTGCTTGTGGGAATAAACCTCCTTCGTGAGGGGTTGGACATTCCTGAGGTATCGCTTGTGGCGATTTTAGACGCTGACAAGGAAGGTTTTTTGCGGTCGGAAAGCTCTCTTATACAGACGGTCGGACGTGCTGCAAGAAACGCTGAGGGTATGGTAATAATGTACGCCGATCAGGTAACACGCTCAATGGAGATGGCGATAACTGAGACCGAGAGACGTCGTTCCATTCAGATGGAATACAACAAAAAGCACGGCATTGTTCCTAAGACTATCGTTAAAGACGTTCGTGATGTTATAGAGATCTCTACTAAGGAAGAAATTGAATATACTGCACGTCAGAAAAACAAGATGTCCAAGCAGGAGATGAATAAGCTGATCGATGATTTAACAAGACAGATGAAGGAATCTGCTAAGATGCTTGAGTTTGAACATGCGGCATTTCTGAGGGATAAGATTGCTGAGCTTAAGGGGCAACGGTGACGTTGCCCCGCCGAGCCGGCGGTGGCTCTGCCGCCTTTGGGAAATATGATTAATGTTAAACTATTTTGAAACGGCGGGATAATACTTAGAGACAAGAAACAAGAGCAACGGTGACGTTACCTGTTAGAGGCAAGAGATTTAGAAGCAAGAAGCAAGAGTAACGGTGACGTTGCACCGCCGAGCCAACGGGGGCTTTTCTGCCTTTGAAAAGTATGATTAATGTTAAACTATTGTTAAGCGGCAGGCTAACACTTAGGGGTAAGAAACAAGTAATATTTTTAGAACTTAGCTGTATAGATAAATTCTTGCATCTTGTCTCTAGTGTCTGGCATCTAAAATAGGGAAAAGGAAGTTATAAATCTATGCAAAAAAATCAAATTGTAATTAAGGGTGCAAGAGAACATAATCTTAAAAATATCGACGTTACTCTGCCCAGAGATAAGCTGATTGTTATGACGGGGCTTTCCGGTTCGGGCAAGTCGTCACTTGCTTTTGATACCATTTTTGCCGACGGTCAGAGACGGTATATGGAGTCGCTTTCGTCATATGCAAGGCAGTTTTTGGGTCAGATGGAAAAGCCGGATGTGGATTCTATCACAGGGCTTTCGCCTGCCATATCTATTGACCAGAAAACTACTTCAAAAAATCCTCGTTCAACTGTCGGTACTGTAACCGAAGTTTACGACTATCTGCGTCTTTTGTATGCAAGAATAGGAATTCCTCACTGTCCTGTCTGCGGGAAAGAAATAAGACAGCAGACTGTTGACCAAATAGTTGATAAAATTCTTGAGCTTGATGAGGGTACTAAAATTCAGCTTCTTGCTCCAATTGTCAGAGGCAGAAAGGGTGAGCACGTCAAGGAACTGGAAAGTGCAAAGAAGTCGGGATATGTAAGGGTAAGAATTGACGGAATAACTTATGACCTCTCTGAAAAAATAAGTATTGAAAAAAATAAAAAGCATACTATTGAAATCGTTGTCGACAGGCTTGTTGTAAAGCCGTCTATAAAGTCAAGACTGACTGACAGTATCGAAACAGTATCGCAGCTTACCGGCGGTATAGTTACCGTTGACGTTATCGACGGCGATGAAATGATGTTCTCTCAGAATTACTCTTGCCCTGAGCATAATATTTCTATTGAAGAACTCACTCCGAGAATGTTTTCCTTTAACAATCCGTTCGGTGCTTGCGAGCATTGCACAGGACTGGGTGTATTTCAGAAAATTGACCCTGAGTTGATTATCCCTAACAAGGATCTGTCAATTATGCAGGGCGCTATAAAGGCTAGTGGTTGGAACTCTCTAGATGAGTCGTCATTTGCTATGACGACATTTCGTGCTATATCTAAGAAATACGGTATTCCGCTTGATGTCCCTGTTAAGGAGCTTGACAAAGATGCAATAGATATATTCCTGTATGGTACTATGGGACAGGTGCTTGAATATGAGAGAATTTCCAAAACAGGCTGGAGCGGAAAGTACAGCGGTGAGTTCGAGGGAATTATAAACAACCTCGAGCGCAGATATAAAGAAAGCACAAGCGATTATTCAAAGCACGACATCGAGGCTTGTATGAGCGACGAGGAATGTCCTGTGTGTCACGGCAAAAGGCTTAAAAAGGAAAGTCTGAGCGTGACGATAGGCGGAATAAATATAAGCGAGCTTACGCATATGTCGGTAACAAAGGCATTGGATTTCTTTAAAAATTTAAGGCTTACCGAGCGTGAAGAGCTTATCGGCGGACGAATTATTAAAGAGATAAACGAGCGTTTGGGATTTTTGCAAAGCGTAGGTCTTGAGTATCTTA
>CANPWR010000072.1 GCA_947584825.1 uncultured Clostridia bacterium
CTTGTTGCTTTTGAGGCAGGTACTGCGGTAGGCTACGGTCTTTTCAACGCTCAGGAAAGAGGAGAGCTGTTCATAACCCCCGGCACAGAAGTCTATGAGGGTATGGTTGTAGGAGCGTCACCTAAGTCAGACGATTTAGTGGTGAACGTCTGCAAGAAAAAGCATCTTACGAACACTCGTGCGAGTGGAAGCGACGATGCGCTCAGACTTATCCCGCCGAGAATACTGTCTCTTGAGGATTGTCTTGAGTTTTTAGCTGACGACGAGCTTTTGGAGGTTACCCCAGAAAGTCTGAGAATAAGAAAAAGAACCCTTAACAACAGTTTAAGGGCTAAAGAAAGAGCAAAGCAGGGCTGAGCCGTTGCATCCAGTTCCGCCTTTGTATAGTTTGATTAATGTTACAGTTTGTACAACGGCGGGCATTACGTTTTAAAAAAGGAAAGCAAGTAATTGTGAGCCCTGCACGCTTTGCTGCCTATTAAAATTTTATTTAATGTTCTACGTTTCAAAACGGCAGACTTATACTTTGTGGAAAAGATTAGTTCTAGCTCCTTGCTTCTAACTTCTATTCTCTAAACGGTGACGTTGCATCCAGTTCCGCCTTTTTATAATTTGATTAATGTTATAGTTTGTACAACGGCGGGCGTTACGTTTTAAAAAAGGAAAGCAAGTAATTGTGAGCCCTGCACGCAGTCTGCCTTTTTGTAGTTTGTATAATGTGACGGTTAGTACAACGGCAGGCTTTACTTTGCTAATACGGAGGGCAAGTTTAGTTTTATATTACTAATTACTAGTGTGCCGACAGTATATATCAATCTTTTTTGCTTTGAAAACGGAGGCACAAATGCTTCCGGCGTCACGCCGGTCTTGCTTCTAACTTCTATTCTCTAAACGGTGACGTTGCATCCAGTTCCGCCTTTTTAAACTTTGATTAATGTTACAGTTTGTACAACGGCGGAACAAAACGCTTGACAAATGATAATTATGTGTTATAATATAAATATAAAAAGAGAGTACTGCACATGGGCAATTAAATTGCCTTAGCGGTTTACTCCCAGAGTTTTGGTTTTTGAAACACCGCAACAGAGGGATTTGGCGGTGTTTCTTATTTTATGTAAAAAGTTATTTACTTTTTGCGATAAAAAACGTTGAAACAAAGAGTGACAACACTGATAACGAAATTCGCAAATAAAAATAAATCCGAATAATTTATCATAGTTACCACCTCCCATTTATGGGAGAAACCGCCTTACCGTTCATGTACAGTACTCTGCATTTATTATACAGCAAGGCATATTAATTGTCAAACAATGTAGATAATGGTAGAAAATATCTTGACAAATGATAATTATATGCTATAATATAAATATAAAAGAGAGTACTGCACATGGGCAATTAAATTGCCTTAGCGGTTTACTCCCTAATTGTTGTTATAGAACAACCGATCTTTAGGAAGGGTGACGGTTGTTCTTTTTTATGTTATATAAAAAAGCTCTGCTATTTATTACGAAATATTCTATAGCAAAGAGAGATAACACTTACAATAAATGTTGCAAATAATAAAATATCTGAAAAATTCATGTTATCACCTCCCTTTTTACAGGGAGAAACCGCCTTACCGTTCATGTACAGTACTCTACATTTATTATACAGTAAAGCGTATTAATTGTCAAACTATGTAGATAATGGTAGTCCGAAAAGCATAAAACCCCCTTTTTATAGGGAGAAACCGCCCACCATTGTACAAACTATAACATTAATCAAACTATACAAAGGCAGCAAAGCCCCCAGCGGTTCGTTGGTCACCGTTACTCGCCCCCGAATTAAACAAAGTAAAGCCTGCCGTTGTACAAACTATAACATTAATCAAACTATCCAAAGGCAGCAGAGCCCCCAGCGTCACGCTGGTTGAATTTTTATTGCGTTTATGGTACAATAAATTAGTATATATATAAAACGATTGGATGTATTTTAATGAAAAAAGAACAGATAAGAAATTTTTGCATAATCGCACATATAGATCACGGTAAATCTACGCTTGCCGATAGGATTTTAGAGCTTACCTCCTCGGTTGAACTTAGGGATATGGAGGAACAGCTTCTTGATAATATGGATATCGAGCGCGAGCGTGGTATAACCATAAAGGCAAGAGCCGTAAGGCTTAACTATAAGGCTAAAAACGGTGAGACCTATGTGTTTAATTTGATAGACACTCCAGGTCATGTTGACTTTAACTATGAGGTTTCACGTTCTCTAGCGGCGTGTGAGGGAGCAATTCTGGTCGTTGACGCCTCTCAGGGAATCGAGGCTCAGACGCTTGCTAATACCTATCTCGCTATCGAGCACGACCTTGAAGTCCTGCCTGTGGTGAACAAGATAGACCTTCCAAGCGCCGACCCTCAAAGCGCATGCGAGGAGATAGAAAACGTAATAGGTATCCCCGCCCTTGATGCACCGAGGATCTCAGCTAAAATGGGAACAAATATAGAGGAGGTCTTAGAAAGGGTAATTACCGATATTCCTTCGCCAAAGGGCGATGATAACGCACCCTTAAAGGCTCTTATCTTTGACAGCTATTACGACCAGTATAAAGGCGTAATCATATTCGTCAGAGTCAAGGAGGGAACGCTCAAGGTAGGCGAGACTATAAAGATGTTCGCAACAGGAGCGGAGTTTCAAACCGTTGAGATAGGCTATATGGGTGCGACAAGCTTAGTACCGTCAGGCGAGCTTAAATCGGGCGAGGTAGGCTATATTGCCGCTTCGATAAAGGATATTGGCGATACCCGCGTTGGAGATACAGTAACTTCTGTTGAGCATTCCTGCTCAGAGCCGCTTGAGGGCTATAAAAAGGTAAACCCAATGGTTTATTCGGGAATTTATCCCACAGATGGTGCTAAATACCCCGATTTGCGTGACGCTCTGGAAAAGCTTAGGCTGAACGACGCATCACTGTCGTTTGAGCCTGAAACGTCGATTGCTTTGGGATTTGGTTTCAGGTGCGGTTTTTTAGGTCTTTTGCATATGGAGATAATTGCAGAGCGTCTTGAGCGAGAGTATAACCTCGACTTGATAACAACAGCACCGTCGGTTATTTATAAGGTAACTATGACAAACGGAGATGTGATTTATATCGACAACCCTACAAATTACCCCAATCCTGCGCTTGTTGCATCTGCTGAGGAACCTGTTGTAAGCTCGAATATTCTTACTCCCAGCGAGTTTGTGGGAAATATTATGGAGCTTTGTCAGGACAGACGGGGTACGTTTAAGGATATGAAGTATTTAGACGAGACAAGAGTGGAGCTCCATTATGAGCTTCCGCTTAATGAGATAGTTTATGACTTCTTCGACGCTTTGAAGTCCCGAACGAGGGGATATGCGTCTTTTGACTATGAGATGAAGGGCTATCAGGTGAGCAAGCTGGTAAAGCTTGATATTCTCTTAAACGGCGAGGTCGTAGACGCACTTTCGTTTATCGTTCATACCGATAAGGCTTATGCAAGAGGCAGGCGTATCTGCGAAAAGCTAAAGGAAACTATCCCCCGTCAGCTTTTTGAGGTACCTATCCAGGCGGCGATAGGCGGAAAGATAATCGCCAGAGAAACCGTTAAGGCTATGAGAAAAGACGTTTTAGCGAAGTGCTACGGCGGTGACATTACCAGAAAGAAAAAGCTTTTGGAAAAGCAAAAGGAAGGTAAAAAGAAAATGCGTCAGCTAGGCTCGGTCGAGGTCCCGCAGGAGGCGTTTATGAGCGTTCTGAAGCTTGACGAGTAGATTTTTCATACATCACAACATTATTGAAAGGATATTCTCAGCTTAATGACTAATATTCAAAAGGCAATAAAATATTCTCTTATTTACGGATTTATCGGTGCGGTGTTACTTCCGCTTATACACGAAAGCTATGCAAATATCGGAAAAACCTTTTCGCTTTTGGTTTTAGCATTGCTTGTATTGGTTATGACTGTCAGACTGTCACAGTTCAGCTTTAAAGAGGCGCTTCTGGGAATAACGGTAACGCTGTCTGTTTCTTCTGTTTTGGGAGCTTGCCTTTATCTGTTTATTCACCAAAGGGTCGCTGAATTTTTAGAAAGTAATTCTAAATACTTTTATCTCGGAGTGTCAGGGCATTTCAGATATTATTTTTCAGCAATGTTGATTTTGCTGTCGGGATATGTCATGTGTATGGTCATATTCGGATTTAAAAGACTAGTTAGAAAATTTAAAGATAATCAAACAGCAGCAAAAGATTATATAGACAATGCGTTTGACGACGTCAACTCTAAAGAGGATAATCAATGATGTGCGGTATTTATATTCACATTCCGTTTTGCAAAAGGAAATGTATATATTGCGATTTCTATTCGGTTTGCGGCGGCGATAAGCTTTACAGCGATTTCGTTTCTGCGCTTAACAGGTCAATCGAAAACCGTGCTGACAAGAGAATCAAGGTCGATACTGTCTATTTCGGCGGAGGCACGCCTACTGTATTGCAGAGCAGTCAGTTAGCGTCAATTCTAAACGCTGTTAAAAACAGCTTTGAAGTTTCTTCAGGTGCTGAGATAACCGTTGAAGCTAACCCATGCACCGTTACGAAAGAAAGCCTAAGCGAGCTTTTAAACAGCGGATTTAACAGGATATCCTTTGGTATTCAGTCTGCAATTGATGATGAACTGTCAGCACTGTCAAGACTTCACACCTTTAAGCAGGCAAAAGAGGCTGTATTAAATGCCGATAGAGCAGGATTTAAAAATATATCCGCAGATATTATGATAGGTATTATCAATCAGACAAGGGAAAGTCTTATCCATTCAATAGAAAAGATAACTTCACTTCCTGTCGGTCACATATCAGCATATATGCTAAAGGTCGAGGAGAACACTCCGCTTGATGATATGATAAAAAGAAACAGCGGTATTTTAAAAAGTATTGCCGATGAAGATGAAATGGCAGACAGGTATCTGCTTATGTGCAGGCTTCTCGAGGAAAAGGGGTTTTTCCAGTATGAGATCTCTAACTTTGCAAAGCCGGACCTTGAAAGCAGGCACAATCTGAAATACTGGAGATGCGGAGAGTATTTAGGCTTCGGACCGCACGCTCACTCATACTTCGACAACAAGAGATACTTTGAGGATTGTGACGTATTATCTTTTATTGAGTGTAAGGGCAAGTCTAAGATTACTTATACCGATACTGACGTTGATAAGGCGGAGGAATATATTATGCTTTCTTTAAGGCTTGCTGAGGGGTTAGACACTGACAGGCTTGCAAGCTTGGATAAGAAAGGCAGATACAGAAATATAATTTCAAATGCAATCGAGATAAACAGGCTTTCAGATAAAAAGCTTATTAATATTTCACAAAACGGAAAGCATTTATCGCTTAGTAAGAGAGGTTTTCTGGTTTCAAATACAGTTATAACAAGGCTGTTAAATCAGTGATAAATTTGAATAAAGGGGTGTAAATTTATGAAAAAATCTTTATTGGCTTTTTGTATACTGATGGGTTTATGCTTTAGCTTATTATGTTCGGGTTGTGAACAGCAAAGCAAGTCTACAGATGTGTCAAAAGAGATCTACACACCGAAGGTCAGCTCTGAGAGCGAGGAGGATAATATCGTCGAGGCAAGGATAGGAACGATAAATCAAAAGTATTATCACGAGGCTGATTATCAGAATCCGTACATAGAAACAGTTGCCTTTGAGACTGACGGAATAGTTTCTTCATTAAATGTTGAAGACGGTCAAAAGGTGAAAAAGGGAGAGGTTCTGGCACGTCTTAATACCGACGAGATAGACAAGAGAATAGACGAGCAAAAGCTTAGATTAAATTCCGCAAAGAAGACCTTATCTAAGCTGAACAAAAATAAAAAGTCAGATAAATTGGAGATAAAATCTGCGGAATATGATGTTCAGATAGAGCAGAACGCTTATGACAGTATTATGTCAGAGTATGAAAAGTATACAGTTAGGGCTCCATACAGGGGCGAGGTAAGCATACAATTTGAAGAGGGAGCGGAAGTCAAAAAAGGCTCTCATGTATCGGCAGGGCAATCGCTTTGCACTATGAGCGATCCAAACGGCGAGAGACTATGTATGATGGTTTACGCCAACGAGCAGTTTATGAACGTAGGCTTCGGTATGAATTGCACTCTGACGCAGGGCGAGGTAACCGAAACGGGAAAGGTGACTGATATAGTTTTCCAGGAAGGCGGAGGAGATTATGACGCTTATTACTATGTAATTACGCCTGATAAGAAAAATTCAAAGCTCGTCAGATACGGTGATACAATAAATGCGTCTATTGACGTTTATACAAAGGAAGATGTGGTAATTGTTCCTGCCGACGCTGTAAAAACTGTTGACGGAAACGATTATGTCGATGTACTTGTTGACGGTATGAAGATACAGACTGATGTTGAGATAGGTATTCAGGACGATTCGGAAACAGAAATAATAAGCGGTCTGTCAGGCGGAGAGCAGATAATAGTAGATTAAATGTTTATTATTTTCTTCTTGACTTTATGTTTATTTGTGATATAATATAGGTATAAAAGGAGTACTGTACATGGGTAAACTAAGTTACCGTGGCAGTTTCTCCCTAAG
>CANPWR010000073.1 GCA_947584825.1 uncultured Clostridia bacterium
TCTCCAAAGGCAGCAGAGCCACCGGAGGCTCACCGGTCAATTAAATATGGTGCATACAGTTAAAAACGTCCTCGTGCATTGCGGTTATCGAAAGACCGAGTTTTTTTCCCAGTTCCGACATTTTATCGCTTAACTCTGCAAAAGGAATATTCAGCTTTGAAATATCTACAAGCATAATCATAGCAAACATATCCTGCAACACAGATTGAGTAACCTCTATAACATTTGCTTTATATTCAGAACAAACAGACGAAACCTTAGCAAGAATACCTATATCGTCTTTTCCTATTACGGTAACAATAGCTCTCATTATTAAACCTCCGCACTATTATTTTTATATTTAAAATAAGTATAACATAAAACAAGAAAAAAAGAAATACCTTAATTGGATATTTTTATAATATGTTTGGACTTAGGAAAAAAGAAAACGGGCGCTGAGATATTGAACTGCTCCAAATTGAACGGACAGTACAAAAGACACCCATATGGTGTAAAGGTATTAAATTTTAAGCAACAAACTGATTTCATTTTCAAGCGGAGTCAGTTTTGTTTTAAGCTGAGTTCTTTCGTTGTTGTAGAAGTGGATGTATTGATTTATGAGGAGGCAAGCCTCCTCGTAGGTTTGGGTTTTACGAGGTATATACACTCTGTTTTGAGAATTGAGAAAAATTTTCCGTTAAAGCATTGTCGTAAGGAATGATGGCGGTAACTGTGTTCCGTCATTTCTTGGTCTCCTTTCGGTTTGATTTCTATTCCGGCAGCAAGCTTTTGCTGATTTCTATTGTATCTGTGGAAAAAATCTTTTATTTGGTCTTTACTAAAACCTAATTTTTCTGCTGTTTCTCTTTGTAATCATTGTTGTATTAATTCCAATATTTTTGTACAGTTTTATATGTCCGTAATTCCTCGACATAAAAATCCCTCCTATGGTAGTTTATTTCATTTTACCATAAGAGGGTGTTTTTTCTACTGTCCGTTTTTTCTGGACTTTTTTATAAACAAAATCATTGGGATCTTATCCTAGTCAGTCTGTTTAAATTAGCGAATCCATATACTTTTTTTACTCCATTTGCTGTGGCTTTTATGTGATTCACCGTTGGAATCTGTTAATACAGTATAGGCTCTAACTCTTATGTAATATGTCTTATTTTTCTTTATCTTTTTTCCCTTAATAGTAATCTTTGTCTTTTTCGTTGTTTTGTCGAATACTATATTTCCCTTTTTAAATTTTTTACTGGTTGCTACCTGAACTTCATAACCTGTAGCCTTATTGACCTTTTTCCAAGTGACGTTTATTTTCTTGCCATTTCTGTTTGCAGTAAGTTTAGTTATAGTTGCCTGTTTAATCGATGATTTTGTTGTTTTAGCCTGAGCTTTAGATGTTTTTGCTGCCTTAGCTTGGGTTGCGGAGCTTTTTGTAGTTTTTGTTTGAGTAGCAGAAGTTTTTGTCGTTTTGATTTGTTCGGCAGTTGTTTTTGTCGTTTTAGTTTGCGTTGTAAAATTTGTAGTTGTCGCGTTGCCATTAACAGTTATTTTTTTGCTATAACTCTGATTTGAATCAGCTTTTAATTTAACGCTTATGTTTGCCGTTCCATCACCTATAGCAGTAAACCTGCCTTCAGAATCAATACTTACTACAGTTGGATCGCTAGAGGAAAAAGTATAGTCGCTTGCAACACCTGTACAATAAGCCGAAGTCCAACCCTGATTAATAATGCCATACTTGAATTGACCACTTTCATTTGTTCTCATATTAGATGTGCTTACAGATGCATATAACTTAACAAACGATTTCTGGATAGAAATTGTGTTTGCTTTTTCAACTGTTCCTGATATATTAGGAATGTTTTCTGCTGCTTTATTACTAAAAGATTGAACCCAGTAATAAACAGAGTTGACTTTAAAGCAACCTATACCGATTGATTTATAATTAGAGCCTAATATATTTGCTCTATGACCTGATGAATTCATCCAGCCGTTCATAACAGACTCTGAGCTCAAATAATTTACTGCAATATTTTCGCCGTTGATTTTATTACAGATCGTAAAGCAAGTGCTTCCGTCAGGACGGGTATGAGAATAATATATACCGTTTTCCATAGCTCTATCCATTGCGGCATTAAGCAGTTCGGTGTCCATTGACAGAGCGTTAAGACCGTTTGCACTTCTTTCATTATTGACAATTTTTAAAACTTCATTTGCCTTGTTATAATCGCATATACCTTTAACTTGTATGTTATATATGTCATTTGCCGACGCTGTTAGATTAAGTCCGGTAACTATTGAAAATGTCATAGCTATTGATAATAATATACTGAAAATTCTTCTCATAATCTCTCCTCCAAAATTATTACACGTGAAATTTCAATATCTATATTTCATTTACCGCTGATTGTCTAATTTATGTCTTAACCTCCAAAATAAAATATGATACAACATATATGCTGCATTTATAAATTATATCATAAGCCCCCGATTTGTCAATGAAAAAGGGCATTGAAATATATAGTATTTATTTTGGCTGCGTTAAGATTGAGAAAAAATTTTCATTTAACATCAGTAATCAGAAATCCAAAGTATAAGGACAAAATGTCCGTTTTCAGCGGCTGGAATGTGTCAGCCGTATCAGAGACGGGCGTTTGATTTTAGTGGGTTTATGCGGGGACAGGTGTCCCTGTAATCGCATTGAAAGTAAACTGCTATATACGCTTCACGTTATCGCTGAATATAAATCGCCGGAGCGTTTTCTATTCGACACGGATAAATTATTAATGGCGGAGAGTTTATAAATCACCTTAACCAAGGGTAGATTTCTTCACATTTGGGTGGTATAATATTAAATATCAAGTGTGAAACTGTTCGACAAATCGGAATTTAACGGAGGAATAGACGTGAGTGAATTAACCATAAAATACAATGAATTAAGTGCCAAAGAATTTATTTTTTTATGGGGAACTGTCTGGGGACAGGGTCCTTCTTTGGAACAAACTGAACTTGCTATGAAAAATACACTATTCAGAGTGTCTGTGTATGACAAAGATAAAATAGTAGCTATGGCAAGAATGATCGGCGATATGGGGTTGGACTATTATATCAAAGATGTTGTAGTAAGACCGGAATATCAACATAGGGGTATAGGAAAAATGCTAATCAATGAGTTGATGAAATTCATAAATGACAATGGCGTAAACGGTACAGATATTTTTGTGGAATTATGTGCTATGCCTGATAAGATTCCATTCTATGAAAAGTTCGGTTTTTCTGCAAACGAGGCACAAAGATTAAAAATAATGTATCGTGTAAAGTAAATTCCCATTTGTCGAGACGTTGCAAAACCCTTTAGAAACTAAAGAGCGCACTTCTATACATAGGTCTGGCGACCATGTCTCGTGCGCTCTGCGAGGTTTCCTCTCTGACAACAGAATCCGTATTAATTTCCTTCAGGGAGTAAAATGCTTTATCGGCAACAATCAGTACAATAATTTGGAGTATTCAAAATATGCCAGATATGGGTATAAAGACTATAGGACTATTGATGGTATTGATGTTTTAAAGAGTAAGCATAAAGCGTCTATTGGTTATGTATCAAAAAGGTCGTATCAAAGCGAGCAGCTAAAAAACTAGGTAAAGAGCTTGAAAAAACGGATTACGGTCAGTATCTTATTTCGTTGGCTGATGAGAATATATAGTTTAAGTAATCTTGCAAAGGAGCAAAATATATTATGAAGAAAATTATTGTAACAGGCGGAGCGGGATTTATAGGAGGAAACTTCGTTCATTATATGATGAAAAAGTATCCCGATTATAAGATCATTTGTCTTGACTGTCTCACATATGCAGGAAATCTGGAAACGCTTGAAAGTGTTGCAGACAACTCAAATTTTAGATTTGTAAAGGCTGATATAACTGACAGAGAGGCAGTATTCAATCTTTTTGAGGAAGAACATCCTGACATAGTTGTAAATTTTGCCACAGAGAGCCATGTTGACAGAAGTATTGAAAACCCGGGTATTTTCTTAAATACTAATATTTTGGGTACGCAGACGCTTATGGACGCTTGCAGAAAGTATGGTATTGAGCGTTATCATCAGGTTTCTACCGATGAGGTTTATGGTGATTTGCCTCTTGACAGACCTGACCTGTTCTTTACTGAGGAAACTCCTATACACACAAGTTCACCTTATTCTGCATCGAAGGCTTCTGCGGATTTGCTGGTAGGTGCTTATTACAGAACCTACGGACTACCTGTTACAATAAGCAGATGTTCTAACAACTACGGTCCGTATCATTTCCCTGAAAAGCTTATTCCGCTTATGATAATAAATACTCTTCATGATAAGCCGCTTCCTGTATACGGAAAAGGCGAAAATGTACGTGACTGGCTTTATGTTGAGGATCATTGTAAGGCTATTGACCTTATTATCCACAAGGGAACGGTTGGAGAGGTTTACAATATCGGGGGTCATAATGAGAAGACCAACATTGAAATTGTAAAAATCATTCTCAAGGAGCTTGGAAAGAGCGAGGAGCTTATCACATATGTTGCCGACCGTAAGGGACACGATCTTAGATATGCAATAGATCCGACAAAAATTCACAATGAGCTTGGATGGCTTCCCGAAACAAGGTTCGAGGACGGAATAAAGAAGACTATTCAATGGTATCTCGACAACAAGGACTGGTGGGAGAAAATCATAAGTGGTGAGTATAAGGATTACTACGAGAAAATGTACGTTAACAAGTAGACAAGAGAAAATAAACAATAAGCAATATACTAACAGTTTTAACTTACCAGTTATTGAATCTGATTTGTTTCTAATAAAACTCCCTTAACCTATCTTATAGATAAGCTAAGGGAGTTTTTGTTTTTCATAACACCATAACACCCGAATTATGAATGTGAAATTCGTGTACTGTCCAGTTGCTCAGTCCTGCGGTATTAAGTGAAAATTCAACCTTTCCGCAGAAATAATCGTTATTGTCGTCTACTATAGCCATAACGGCAGGACCTGCTCCGCTAATGTAGACACCGTACGCTCCGTGATTATAGGCTATATCAAACACTTCCCTACATCGGGGAATAAGCTCCATTCTGTAAGGTTGATGAAGTTTGTCGTGAACCGCTGTGCGGAGGTTTTCAAACTTTCCTGTAAGCAGAGAAGCGGAAAACAGTGCCGCACGGGAGAGATTATAAACTGCGTCCTTGTGGGAAATCTCTTTCGGGATACAGGCTCTTGCCTTGTCAGTTTTAAGCTCAAAGTCTGGGATAATTGCGACAAATTTAAGCTTAGTATAAACCTCTTGCTTTACCCAGTGAACTTTCTTTCCGTCAAAAACTGCGGTGACAATACCGCCCAAAAGAGCAGGTGCGGTATTATCTGGGTGCCCCTCGATCTGAGCGGCAATATCAACTAAATCATCGGTGGAAAGGGGATTGTTCAAGAGCGTATTTGCCCCTACAAGACCTGCAACTATACAAGCCGACGACGAGCCTAAACCTCTTGCCATAGGAATGTTATTTGTCTGTTCAAGTTTTAAGCCTTTAAGGACCTTTCCGCAGACCTTGAACAAATCACTTGCCGACTTATAAATAAGGTTCGTTTTATCTGTTGGAATACTGACTCCGTCAAGCGATTTTATATCTATAGAGTCACATTCCTCCATATTGACCTCATTGTAAAAGTCAAGTGCAAGACCTAGTGAATCATAACCTGCACCAAGATTAGCACTTGTTGCGGGAATTTTTATTTTTATCATATTATTTTCCTTAATATAATCAATATAATCTTATTTTGCTCAGTATTTTTGCTGAGTGAGAAAGAATCGTAAGCTCAGTGTCTATGTCCTTCTCAACCATAGTCTGCGTAATAAATGCAAGCTCGTTATCTGGGCGGTTCTCACGTTCAATGAAAATAACTTTTCCGAATACAGTTGAAAGCGAACGCTTAAAGTTATCAGCGTCGTCACACTCTATACGTATATACATAGCGGTTTTAGATTCTTTATAAGAAGTCATAAAGCTATTATCACCCTTTGACTCGTCCCATGAAAGAGCCAGCACTCGCTGCTGATGCTTAAGTGCGTCAATTATATCTCCCACAACTGCCGAAGCAGTAGGCAGCTTTCCTGCACCCTGACCGTAGAACACTACGTCTCCTACACCATTTCCCGTAACACAGATAGCATTGTATACACCGTCAACATTTGATAGAAGATTGCTCTTAGGAACAAGCATAGGACAAACTATAGCCACAAGCTTTCCTTCGTCATTCGGCTTTACCGAACCGATAAGCTTTATTGAATATCCTGCATTTGATGCGTATTCAACATCGACCAAAGATACATTCTTTATGCCTGAGCAGTGAACATCTTCAGGGTAAATGTGCTTTCCGTATGCAAGCGAACCCAGTATACAAATTTTTCGGCAAGCGTCGTGACCTTCTATATCAGCGGTAGGGTCGGCTTCTGCGTAGCCGTTTTCCTGAGCAAGCTTGAGCGCATCGTCAAAGCTCATTTGCTCCTTTATCATCTTTGTAAGAATAAAGTTAGTCGTTCCGTTTAGTATACC
>CANPWR010000074.1 GCA_947584825.1 uncultured Clostridia bacterium
GTAACATTAGTCTTCTTAACTGACTTCTTGTTTACAATTACTTTCTTAAACTTCTTGTTAGCAGATACCTGTACTTGATAACCGTTAGCCTTGCTGACCTTCTTCCACTTAACTGTGATCTTCTTGCCCTTACTCTTAAGTGCAACCTTCTTGATCTTAGCTTTCTTCATTGCCTTAGTTGCTTGAGATTTGCTTGTTGCTTTTGGAGCTACAGGTGCTACCTTTGATGTAGGTGCTGTTGTAGGCTTGTTAACTGTGTTTCCACCGTTGTTGTTTCCAGGCTTACTATTATTGTTATTGTTGTTTCCGCCAGGATTATCACCAGGAGTTGCCGGCTTGTTATAAGTAAGTGTGAATTTAACTTCAACCTTTTCAGTAGCAGTTAACATTCCATCTGCAAGATCTTTTATCTCCTGAGGAGCAGTAGTCTTTGACTCACCATAGTCGTTGTAAATCTCAATTCTTATATTTCCGTTTCCTTCAATATCTCCAAACATAACATCTGCATCATTATATTTGTATGCTTCTTCACCATCTACCAATATAGATACATCAGTAATGTTTAATCCTGCCTTCTGAGCAATTTCTTTTGCTTCTGCTGCATTTTTACCTAAACCTTCAGTGCTTGCGCCTATACCAGCAGCATAGCCTTCAATATCAACACACATTGTAATTAAACCTGTAGGTGTAGCATTCTCCCATTGAGCACTGTTGTTATCAACAGCTACTGAATATGAACCGCTACCTGTAACAGCAGCATCAATACCATAACCGGATTTCTGTGTGCCACCGTCTGCTGTTGGTTTAGTACCTTGTCTTGAATTAGGATCATAGTTTCTCCATGCATAACCATCATCACAGAACATCAAGAATGCTTCATATGAATCTGATGGGGTTGGATTTGTTGGCTCAGATGAAGGATCTGATGAAGGATCTGATGATGGCTCAGATGATGGATCTGATGAAGGATCAGAAGACGGTTCTGATGGTTTAGGCAAATCTTCTGGTTCTGTCAAATAAACGCCGACAAGAGAAGTTGTAATGCCGTTATCTGCTGCGGAATATTTTGCACCAGTTGCGTCTATAAATGCTACTCCAAGGAACAGAACGATTTCGGCGTTAACTGTTGTAGTACCTTTCCATGGTATAACATAAACGCCATCTTGTGATATTTCTACTGACGGATTTCCATTGTCATTAGGGTTCCAACCTTCCCAGTCAGCTCCATTTGAAAAAATCATATAAGCAGAAATAGGGGTGCTTACGCCTTTTACATCAATTGCGATATAAAGCTGATCTTTCTGATACAATTCTGGTAAAGAAGTACTATTACCCCAATCCTGAATCAATTTGAATTGGTCACCTTCAAGTGCTCCTGAAGTTTGGTACCAACCATTTGATGGTTCAATAGTATCAGTTGCAGATACTGATGTAAATGATGCAATAGCAACAGATGATAATGCCATAATTGCTGCTGTTACACCACCAAGAAGTCTCTTTAACTTCATTTAAAATTCCTCCTAATAAATTAATGTATTATATCGTTTAAGATACAATTATATTTTAACATTTTTTCTTTATATGTCAATAGTTTACCTGAAAAATTATTAAATTTTACCAAAAATAAAAAATTGTAAAATTTGAAAGAGCAATGTAGTACTATAGATAAAATATGTAAAGAGTATCTTATACAAAAATATTTATAACATAATGTAAAGTGTTTGACTAAATAGGCTATAAAGTGTATAATTAAAATATCTATTAATCTTGTTTTGATGAAGAAATTAAAACAGTCCGTTTTTTAGGAGGAAAAATGAAAAAGTTTATATCTGTTTTTATAGTAATTTGCATGTTGTTTACAACTATATTCAGTTCAAGTATAGCTGTTTTTGGAGCTAATAACGATATAGATTTTGAAACGGCTGAGCCAATAAATAGCAATATTGTTTATGAAGAGTCAGTAGAGAGCGGAGGTTATGTGTTATCTAGCTTTACAGCTCCAGAGGACGGATATTATCTTTTCGAGGTGCTTGGTGATAAACATAAGGTTGGAGAGTTTTTCATAAAACAATATAAATATGATGAGCCGGTTGCCACACTTTACGACAGTGAAAAGAATGAGTTGCAATATGTTGAATTTGACGCTTATGATCCATCGATTGTCAATAATGCTCCTTATGCAAAAATGGTTCAGAAGATGAAAAAGGGAGAAGTATACTACTTTAAAACAAACCTACTAAATCCTGAAAAAAGCGGTACATATTTTATAAGAGTAATGAAAGCTCCTGACTTGGTTTTTACGTTTTTATCGGAGGATGAATTTATCGGCTATTATGAGCTTTACAGGTATACAGGCTCTTTAAAGGAATTGACGTTAAATAATTATTATACAATCGATAAGGCTGATTCGCTTTACAATCCTATGGATGATGTTGTTTTTAACAGTATAGGATTAGGTGCCTTTGAGGGGAACGAGTTTTTAGAGGATATAACTTTGCCTTATGATTTCAGTTTTATTTCGTCTGAGGCTTTTCTAAATTGCAAAAGTTTGAAAACCGTTAATCTAAGCAGAAATATTGAAATAATAGGCTATAGGGCGTTTGCAGGGTGTGAATCGCTTAAGAGCATTACAATTCAATCTTATGATGTTACTCTAGAGCCTCAATGCTTAGGTTATGATGAGAATGGGGATAAGTACAGTGATTTTAAAATAATCTGTAATGAGGATTCTACTGCGGAGGAGTATGCCAAAGCAAACGGAATAGATTATACTATAATAGGCAGAGAACCGATTCCGCCTGACAATACTGACAGCTCTGATAATACCGGAAGTACTAGCGGTTCAGACATCACAGATTCGAGTAATTCTAATGTTGATAAGAAACCGGTTCAAAATGCTACAATTTCTAACCAGAATACAAGTGCAAGTATTTATAGTGTTTCACCAAGCAAGATTAATAAGGTTGTAAAGCCAAAGGTAAAAGAAGCGAAAATCAAAAAGGTAACAAAAACTTCAAAAAAAAGACAACTTAAGGTTAAGTGGAAGAAAATAAGCGGTGTTTCAGGCTACGAGATAAAATGCGGACTTAATAGGAAAATGAAAAAGGGCAAAAAGGTCGTTTATGTAAAAGCAAACCGAAACTCAAAGATTATTAAGGGCTTGAAGTCAAAGAAAACATACTATATTAAACTGAGAGCATATAAAACATATAAGTCTGAAAACGGTGAAATACGAAAATCATATGGTGAATGGTCGAAAATAATAAAGAAAAAAACAGGGTAGTATAAATAAAAAAGAAAATTTCTGTCTATATAAAGATAAGGACAAACCAATATAAATTGGTTCGCCCTTATTCTTTTTGTAAATCTAATAATGTTTTTATTCTTTCGCTTGCTCTGATTTTATTCTCTGACGTTAGTTGATCGTATAAATACAATATGTTATCGGGGTCTTTATTGTAAGTGTTTTTTAGCTCCCTTCCGAGAATATAGTCTGTACTTACATTAAAGCAATTTGCTACATCTATTATATAATTTATTGGTGCTTTTACATCGCCGTTTTCATATCTGCTTATTTCCTGTTGGGAAATCCCTATAAATTTAGCAAGCTCAGACTGTGTCATACGGCCTTTTCTGACCTTTACTAAATTGGGGTACAAATACAAATTGTTTTGCACAATAAACCTCCATATTCAATTAATAAAACAGTTAAAACTTACAAAATTATTATACATCACATATGAGGTATTGACAAACAACAAAGATGATGTTATAATGTCAATATTACAATATTTATGTTGTATTATACATATGCAATAAATGTTCAAAAAAACATTTCAAAAAAATTCCAAGTTTAGTATTGAAAAACATATCTTGATTTGTTATAATATAACAGCATTTATTTTTGTAATAAATTTAAAATGGAGGAATTTATTTATGAACAAAATTTTACCGATGCTTACGGCATCAATGATGGCAGTCAGTATGCTTGGAGTTGTTCCGGCAATGACCGCAGGAGCAGAGTCAGGGGTTACATCATCATCTCTCGCTAGGAATTATACAAGTGAAGGAGACAACGGAGAAAAGTGGGAGTATGACGATAACGATCGTTTGGTTTATCATATTGATGAATGGGGCGATTGGGAGAAATATGCCTATGACGCTAATGGAAACCAGACATATTATGAAACCAGTTATGGATATTTAGAGCAGACTACATACCATTCTAACGGACACGTAGCAACTTATTATGAAAAAAGCAGCGACGGTTCTTGGTATAAAGAGTCTTATGACGCTAACTATAATAAAACGTATTATGAAAGCAGCAGCGGAGAAGTTGAACAATGGACATATTATTCTAATGGAAAAATGGCGACCCATTATGAAAAAGACAGTGATGGATATTGGTATAAATACACCTATGATACGAATGGTAATATAACATTTCACCAAAACAGCGATGGTGACTGGGATAAATATACTTATAATGCTAATGGATATTTAATGAAGGAAGAGGATAACTACGGAACTATTACATATGTAAGAAACGGTTTAGGCTATATTACAAGTGAATTCCACCAATATAAAGATGGCGATTATGAAAATTATATTTATGATGTAAAGCAAAATCTCGTAAAGTTACAAACGAATTATGGATACTATGAAACTTATACATATGATGCTAATAACAATAGGACTTCTAAATATCGTGAGTACACAACAGGTCGTTGGTGGAAATACACATACGACGCAAAGGGTAAATTATTATCTATAACAAAGGGCAATAAGAATGCTGTTAATAAGACAGCAAAAACTACTAGAAGTGCAAGTGCAGTTAAGAAAGATAAAAACGCTGCTAATAAGGCAATGAAGAAAGCAAAAATCAAAAAGCTTTCAGTTAAGAGCAAGGGAAAGAAATTAAATATAACTTGGAAAAAGATTAAGAAGGCAAAGGGTTATAATGTACAGGTTTCAACAAAAAAGAACCTCAAGAAAGCTATAGTTAATAAGAATACAACAAAGAAAAAACTTACCATTACAAGTAAAAAAATAAAGAAAAATAAGAAATACTATGTAGGTGTAAGAGCGTATACTACTTATAAGAATAAAAATAATAAGACTATTTATGTTTATGGTAAGGTTAAAAAATCGACTTTAAAGATAAAGTAGAATAAAATAATAATGTCAGGCAGGCTTTCCGAATATCGGAAAGCTTTTGCTTTTTCTATGATTTTCAAGGTCTGCCCTGTTGACATAACCAATCATATATGCTAAAATATATTCGTAAGCAGAAAGGATTTAGTCCTGACTGCGAGCATTCAAAAAATAAATCGTTCTGATGACAAAGGTTTATTCTGAGTTGAAAGGCGAGAGTATAGCAGAACTTTTATTAAGTCAAACATCATGTTTGACTTGGTATGTTAGTTAATTCTATCCTTTTGCCTTTTGGTGAAAGGATTTTTTGATTTTGAAGAGAGGTAAAGTATGGAGGCTAATAACTGCGAAACAAGGCTTGCTATTATAGCTATAATTGTAGAGGAGATCGAACAGACGGAAAATCTTAATAAAATTCTGCATAATTATTCTAAGTACATAATAGGCAGAATGGGTATACCGTATCAGAAGAAAAACGTAAATGTAATAAGCGTTGTTGTCGACGCTCCGAACGATATTATAGGTGCGATTTCTGGTAAGCTGGGAATGATAGAGAACATTACTGTTAAAACGGTTTATTCAAAACTGTAATGCGAGTAATAGGAGTTGTATGAATAACAGAGAATTAATTAAAAAGCTGAAAAATGAAAGAGTCTTATCAAAAGATGAATTCACACAGCTTATCAGTACATACACAAACGAGGACAGAGAGTTTATAGCAAAGCTGGCAAGAAAAGACGCTGACAGGGTATTCGGCAAAAAGATTTTTGTAAGAGGTCTGATCGAATTTTCAAGCTATTGCAAAAATGACTGTTACTATTGCGGTTTAAGACGTTCAAACAGAAATGCCGAGCGTTACCGTCTTAGCAAAGAGGAGATACTAAAGTGTACTGATGAGGGGTATGAACTGGGTTTCAGAACCTTTGTACTGCAAAGCGGCGAGGACGGTTTTTATACTGACGAGATTTTATGCGATATTGTAAAGAGCATAAAAAGTGCACATTCTGATTGTGCGATAACTCTTTCATTGGGCGAGAGAAGCGAGGAGAGCTATCAAAAGCTTTTTGACGCAGGTGCTGACAGGTATCTTCTTCGCCACGAAACGGCGAATTCAGAGCATTATTCAAAGCTTCACCCTAAAAGCTTAACGGCAGAACATAGGCAGGAATGTCTGCGGAATTTAAAAAGAATAGGCTATCAGACAGGCTGCGGATTTATGGTAGGCTCACCGTTCCAGACGGCGGAGAATCTTGCGGAGGATATGCTGTTTATCAAAAATCTTGACCCTGAAATGGTTGGGATAGGGCCGTTTATCCCTCAGCACGATACGCCGTTCAGAGACGAGCAAAAGGGCAGTCTTGAGGATACGCTTTTTATGCTGTCGCTTATAAGGCTTATGAAGCCGAATGT
>CANPWR010000075.1 GCA_947584825.1 uncultured Clostridia bacterium
GGCTGTTCAATCTCACATGTATTTCTGTTGATAAGACCGAAGCTGTCTGAAACTGCACCGTTATCCCAATATACAGGAATACAGCCATACTCTTTTGAAAGAGCGCACATAGTTTCTGCATAATGTGCTCTGTAGATGGTGTTTACAGGATCTGCAGATGTTTTATTTATTGTTCCGTATTCGCCAATAACTACAGGATATCCAGCTGTTACAAACTTATCATAAACCTTTTTAATTTGAGTTTCCATAGCTTCCTCAGTATTTGAGTAGCTTGTTACTTTTGATGGGTTTGCGTTGCTGCCCCATTGTGTGTAAGCCAGACTAGTACCGTCTCCATTGAAATCCCATGGATCATAGTCGTGTACAGAAATCATTATTCTTTGTTCATCTTCAGGAATAGAAGGATCTCTGTTTTCATCAGTAGGAATTTCAAAGCCATAATCTCCTGTGGTGTAATCAATATTTGTATTCCAACCAGGTACCAAAAGCCATCTTTTAGCATTGTTTCCGCCTGTTGCACGAACGGAATCTACAAATATCTGATTGTAATTATTGATATTTTCATAAAGATCAGGCTTCGGATCAGTGTATGTACCATCAAAAACTTCGTTCATTGACTCAAAAACAAGATGCTCGTCGTAGTTGACAAATGTATTTGCGATCTGCTGCCATACCAAACCGAATTTCTTATTAACTTCTTCTTGTTCTTCAGCGGTATAAGGTACAGGTGGTGTTTGCTTACCAAGATCATCAAATATTCCGGATGATTCAGGTGTAGACATAAGCCATCCTTTGGAAACAGTTGTGTAGCCATCGCCGTGCATATTAATGAATACATAAAGTCCTGCGTCGATAGCATAATCAACAACTTCCTTAACTCTTGCGAGCCAGTCCGCATTAATTGTGTAGTCCGGAGCTTCACCTATGTAATCTAAATATGAAACAGGGATTCTGACAGATTTATATCCTGCTTTTTTAACTGTCTGTAACAGTTCTTTAGTAATTACAGGATTGCCCCATGTTGTTTCATTAGGAATTCCATCAGCGCTTGCTTCAAGCTGGTTACCTAAGTTCCAACCTGCTCCCATTGCAGCAGTGATTTCTTGTTGGTTTAATTCGTCGAAAGTGTCATCAGCACTAACAGTAAAAGAAATCATGCTAATTGTAGCTGATACTGCCATTACGGCACTAATCAGCCCTGAAAGTAATCTTTTTGCTTTCATTTTTCTACCTCTTTTCAAAATATAAAATATAAATATGCATCAATTAATAGATAAACTACAATTGAACATAAATATTACTGGGTTAAATATAACACATAATTATTATAACAAATCTATTCAACAAAAAAAATAGTTTAATTAACTAAAATACAAGGTAAATTTTTATTCATTTTGACGTATATGCCTTTGAAAAATCAAAAAAACATGCGTATTTATCGCTTATTATAAATGTATTGGCATACTAAAAACCTATGATTCTTTTAAAATCTTCTGAAATTATTTCTTCGAGTTTTATTGCTTTTTGTCTATCACTGTCGGTTGTTGTATAATATGCTTTAATTTTAGGCTCTGTACCAGACGGGCGGATAATCACTTTTGCATTCTTATCCAAAATGAACGATATTACATCTGACTTAGGCAGATGTATTGTATCTTCAGAATTGTTTGCCAGATTCTTTTGTATGCTTGTTTTATAGTCGGCAATTGCCAGAACTTTTAATCCTCCGATTTCAGCGGGAGGATTCTCTCTGAGCTCAGTCATAATTTCTGACATCCTCTCCATACCTGAAATACCTTCGCATACAAAGCTCTTTTGGGTGTGTACAAAATTGCCGTACTTAGCATAGAGATTTTCCCTAGCCTGAATAAGCGAGATACCCTTTGTACGGTAGAAGGCGGTCATTTCGCATACGAGCATTGAAGCTACAACTGCGTCCTTATCTCTGACATATGAGCCTGCAAGATAGCCGTAGCTTTCTTCAAATCCGAAGATATATCTGTTTTCCTCGCCCTTTTCTTCTAATAGACCAATTTGCTCACCGATAAACTTAAAGCCGGTCAATACCTCGACCATCTCAACATTGTATTCATCAGCAATTTTAGCTATAATATCGGTCGATACAATTGTTTTAACCGTTATAGGATCCTTTGGCATAGTGCCTAGTGCAGTTCTTTCGTGACAGATGTATTCAAGCAAAAGTGCTCCTACTTCGTTTCCTGTGAATAAAACAAAATCTCCGTTTCCGTCAGGAACGGCAATACCCATTCTGTCAGCGTCAGGGTCGGAGGCTAAAAGCAAATCAGGCTTAACTTCCTTTGACAGCTCAAGACCCTTTTGAAGAGCTTCCTTGATCTCCGGATTGGGGAAAGGGCAGGTAGGGAAGTTTCCATCGGGATTTTCCTGCTCAGGAACAACTATTATATCTTTAACGCCTATATTTTTAAGTATTTGTCTAATCGGCTTGTTTCCTGTTCCGTTTAGCGGAGTAAACACAACCTTTAATCCGCTTTCTGAAACAATTTCAGGGTGGATACTCTGTTCCTTTACCTTTTCAAGATATTTATCAACTACAGTTTGAGAAATATATTCTATTTTACCGCTTTTAAGTCCATCATCAAAATTTATAACATTAGCTCCGTCAAGAACGTCAACATGAGAAATCTTTTCTAAAACAATATCAGCTGCCTGCGGAGTCATCTGACAGCCGTCAGAACCGTATACCTTATAACCGTTATACTTAGCAGGATTATGAGAAGCAGTGATAACAATACCGGAATCACATTTTAACTCCCTTACGGCGAAAGAAAGCATAGGGGTTGGCATAAGTTCAGGGTAGATGTATACCTTTATTCCGTTTGCCGCAAGAACGCTTGCCGCTTCTTTAGCAAAAACATCAGATTTTATTCTGGAATCATAGGCAATAGCTACTGAACCGTTTTCAAACTCCTGATTGACATAATCAGCTAGACCCTGAGTTGCCTGACGGACGGTATAGATATTCATTCTGTTTGTTCCTGCACCGATAACGCCTCTTAGTCCTGCAGTACCGAATTTCAGAGAAACAGCAAATCTGTCCTCAATTTCCGACTCATTTCCCTCAATGCTTTTAAGTTCGGGAATTAAGTCAGGATCATCAACAGCTTTTTCACTCCATAATTTATATAGGTCTTTAATTGTCACAAAATCACCTCAAAAATTAATTAGCTTGCAAGAAATGCTTAGAGATTTATTATACCATATTTTAAATTCCTTTCAAGGGTTTTTATTAAAAGTTCAATTATTCGTAAAATGTTAATATTTTAAAATGGTATTTGTGACAAAAATTTGGTATATATTAAGCTACATTGGTTTATTTTTATTCTTTTTTGTTATGTACTTGTAATATTACAAGAAAAATAGTAAAATATAATTGATTATTGACAATTAGTAGCTTGCAATTATGCATCTTGCCTACGGTTTCTAGTGATGAGGTTTTGTTATATGAATAATCTTAATCAGTTAAAAATATTCTATACAGTTGCCACAGAGGGTAATATTTCCGCTGCGGCGAGAAAGCTGTTTTTATCTCAGCCTGCAATAAGTATGGCAGTTGCAAAGCTTGAGGAAAGCCTTGATGTTACGCTTCTTAAACGTTCTGCCAGGGGAGTTTCTCTTACTTATGAGGGGAAAATATTATATGAACAGCTTGAAACTGCGTTCAGTGCCATAGACTCTGGCGAGCAGAAAATTAAGAACATCAAAAATCTCGGTCTGGGAAAAATAAAGATAGGTACTTCGTCAAGCTTGTGTAAGTATATTCTCATTCCGTTTCTTAAGAAATATATTGAGGAAAATCCTCATATAAAGATAGTAATAGAATGTCAGTCGTCAGCAAAAAGCCTGCAGCTTTTGGAAAACGGCAGGCTTGATATTGCACTTGTTGTAAATCAGGAAAATAATATAAAGTCAGACTTTTTGCCTCTAGGCGAGTTTGAGGATATTTTCATTGCCAATAAGACTTATATTGAAAATCTTAAGCTTAGAGAAAAGAGAGAGCTTACAACAAACGAAATTTTGAAGTCGGGCAACCTTATGCTTTTAGATGAGGAAAACTTGTCCAGAGTCTTTGTTGATAAGTATTTAAGAGAAAATAAAATAGAGGCAAAGGGAATCATAGAGGTTACAAGTATGGACCTGCTAATTGATTTCGCAAAGATTGGAATGGGTATTTCCTGCGTGATAAAGCAGTTTGTAGAGGATGATTTGAAAAATGGCAGTATAACTGAGCTTGAGCTTGAAACCCCTATGAATAAGCGTACTATAGGACTTGCATATCCTGCGCTAAAATCAAGAAGCGATTCGGTAAACTCATTTTTGGATTTTGTGAAGAAAAGTATTTAAACCAGAAGTTAGCTTGCGTTCTTCTGTGCGCTTTTGAAAATGAGCGCAGTTATAAATCCAAAGAGCAATGCCGCACTTATTCCAGCAGCCGCTGCGGTTAGACCTCCTGTGAAGATGCCTAGTATTCCGTTTTTGTCAATGTCTTCACGAACTCCTTTGCTTAGTAGGTATCCAAAGCCTGTAAGCGGAACTGTTGCACCGCCTCCTGCAAAATCAATTAAACGCTTATATACATTTATTCCGCCGAGTACTACTCCTGCTACAACGTATGCTACAAGTATTCTTGCGGGTGTGAGCTTTGTGTAGTCGATAAGAACCTGACCTATTGCACAAAATACTCCGCCTACTAAAAATGCTGTTAAATAATCCATAATTATATCTCCTTTTTATTGTTTATCGTGTGAAAGCCATACTGCATGTGCAATGCTCGGTATGCTCTCTCCCTGCTGACTGAGTGTCGGCGACATAAGCGCACCTGTTGCAAGGAATAAAATATTTCTAAGCTCTCCTGACTTTAGCTGGGGAAGAAAATATCCGCAGAGCATACTTGCGGCACAGCCGCAGCCGCTTCCTCCTGCGTGAACATCTTGATCGTCGCAGTCAAATATCATAAGACCGCAGTCGTTATGCTGTTTTGATATGTCAATACCATCGTCTCCGAGAAGCTTGAGAAGCAGTCTTGTTCCGACCTTTCCTAAGTCTCCAGTGATTATTTTGTCAAAGTCAGACGCTTTCTTGCCCGTGTCAGTTAAAAACTGCTTAATTGTTTCATATGCGGCAGGTGCCATTGCAGCACCCATATTATTAGCATCGGTTACTCCCATATCCTGAACTGTTCCGATAGTGACGCCTCGTACATACGGTGCGGAGTCCTCGCCGGAAACCACAACCGCTCCGCTTGCAGTAGCAGTCCACTGGGAAGTAGGTGTTCTCTGACCGCCGTATTCGACAGGAAAACGATATTGTCTTTCTGCGGTGCAGTAGTGCGACGATGTGACAGCAAGTACATTACCTCCTACATTATTATCTACCATTACCGATGACAGCAGAAGCCCTTCCGCCATTGTAGAGCAAGCACCGTATATCCCCAAGAAAGGAATATTCATATCTCTTATACCATATGTTGTACCTACACACTGATTAAGCAGGTCGCCGCCGAACATAAAATCAATATCGGTTGGCTTTAATTCACCTTTTCTCAAAGCGATAAGAATTGCCTGCTTTTGCATTTCACTTTCTGCCTTTTCAAATGTGTCAGTGGTGAAATACGGATCATTGTTTATCTTATCAAAATATTCACCCATAGGTCCTTCGCCCTCTTTTTTTCCGCCTACGCAGGCATAAGTTTTTACATTCGGGCAATTATTTAATATATAAGTGCATTTGCTCAGCTTTTGAGACATCTTTATATTCAACTTCCTTTCTAGCAGTATTAATTTTAGTATTAACAGCTTACAGAATTTTTTTGCAATTATTTTATAGATAGTTTTTCCGAAAGCTGATTACTTTATTCAAGGAGTAAATTAAAATGAGTTCAAACAGACAGAATTATCAATCGGATATCCCCAAGGGGAGAAGTACAAGCAGAATAAAAAACGCATCAAAAAGTCAGGGCTTTGCAAATAAGGAATTGTATGGCTCGTCTGCTCATACTAGGACTGTAAACGGTCAGTTTTATAAATCTCAGAACAATTATCAAAAAACCTCACATAGACAGAGTTATGTGAGCAACTCAAGAAACAATAATAATAGAACCGCTAACCGACAGCTTAAACGTAATGCTCAAAATAACAACGGAGAAATTAGCGAATCGACAATGGTTAAAGTAATAGTCGGCTCTATTCTTGGAGCTGTACTTCTCGCAATAATCATAATTATTGCATTGGTGATTATGAATTTTCAGCTTTGACAATTATTTTTAAATTTTCCACTTAGAACCCCTTGACACCCCTGTCGAAATATGTTAATATAAACATACAATATCAAAGGACGTGAAAAATATGTGTAAGTGC
>CANPWR010000076.1 GCA_947584825.1 uncultured Clostridia bacterium
CTGAAAAGCGGTAAAACCTACTATGTACGAGTAAGAGCATATGCTACATATAAAGATAAAAACGGAGTAGAATGTAAAGTATACAGCAAATGGAACAAAAAATTAAGAAAGGTAAAAGTAAAATAGCATAGTGATAGAGCGTTCAGAATTAAAACTCTGAACGCTTTTCTATAATATCTTTTAAAATTATTTATTGCAATTAGCATAAATAATGGTATAATATTCTCAATAAGAAATTTTGTCCCGGGGAGGATTCCTTATAATGAATATTGATAAAATACTAGATAAAATACTAGAAGAAATGACTTTAGAGGAAAAGGCATCGCTATGTTCTGGTGATGGCTTTTGGCATACAAAGGCGGTAGAAAGATTGGATATACAAAGAATTATGGTTTCCGACGGTCCTCACGGGTTGAGAAAGGTGAACGAAGAAAAGGACTGCGTAACTGATGAAAGTATAAAAGCAGTTTGCTTTCCGACAGCGTCAGCACTTGCTTGTTCTTTTGACAGAGGTTTAATTGAAAGGCTGGGAAAGGCTCTCGGTGATGAATGTCAAGCTGAAGGTATTGCTGTGCTGTTAGGTCCGGGTGCTAATATTAAACGCTCACCGCTGTGCGGCAGAAACTTTGAGTACTTTTCAGAGGATCCGTATCTTTCGACAGAGATGGCTTCGGCTTATATAAAAGGAGTTCAGTCAAGGGGCGTGGGAGTCTCACTAAAACATTTCGCACTAAACAATCAGGAACACAGAAGAATGAGTATTTCTGCTGAGGTTGATGAAAGAACCCTTCGAGAAATTTATCTGGCATCATTTGAAGGTGCAGTTAAAAACGCAAAGCCTTGGACTGTTATGTGTTCATATAATCGGATAAACGGAATCCATGCTTCTGAAAACCCGAAACTTCTTACTGATATACTGAGAAATGAGTGGGGTTATAAAGGTCTTGTTGTAAGCGATTGGGGTGCAGTAGATAACCGTGTGAACGGAATAAAGGCGGGTCTTGATTTAGAGATGCCTTCTTCTATGGGAAAGAACGATAAGTATATAGTTGACGCAGTTAGGCTCGGAAAGTTGAATATCAAGTATGTAGATAAGTGTGCTAGACGTGTTCTGGAGCTTGTTGATAAATTTGAGGAAGGTAAAAAATCTAATGTAGTTTGGGATAAAGAAAAGGATCATAAGCTGGCAGCGAAAATTGAAAGCGAGTGTATGGTACTGCTGAAAAATGATGATAACATTCTTCCTCTCGATAAGAACAAAAAAATTGCATTTATCGGAAAGTTTGCTAAATCCCCACGCTATCAGGGCGGAGGAAGTTCGCATATAAATTCATATAAAGTTACGTCTGCTCTTGATGCTGTAAAGGATATTTGTGATGTATCATATGCAGATGGTTATTTAATAAATGAGGATAGAATCGATGAAAAGCTTTTAAACGAGGCAATTAGCACAGCAGAGGCTTGCGAAATTGCGGTGCTGTTTGTAGGTCTTCCTGATATGTATGAATCAGAAGGGTATGACAGAAGTCATTTAAGACTTCCCGAATGTCAGCTTGAGCTTATTAAAAGAGTTAGTGAGGTCAATAAGAATGTTGTTATAGTGCTTCATAACGGCTCTGCTGTTGAAATGCCGTTTGTAGATAATGTAAAGGGAATCCTTGAGGCTTATCTTGGTGGACAGGCAGTAGGTCAGGCTGTGGTTGACATTTTATTTGGAAAGAAAAACCCCTGTGGAAAACTGGCAGAAACATTTCCTAGGAAATTAAGCGATAATCCATCGTATTTAAATTTCCCAGGCGAGGGTGATAGGGTACGCTATCAAGAGGGTATATTTGTCGGCTATAGATATTATAATAAAAAGGAAATTGAACCGCTGTTTCCTTTTGGACACGGTCTTAGCTATACAACCTTTGAATACAAAGACATTGAGGTTTCAAAAACTGAGATGAACGATGATGAGGAGCTGACTGTTAGTGTAACATTAAAGAATACAGGAAAGGTCAAGGGCAAGGAAATCGTTCAACTCTATATAAATGACGAGCAATCAAGCGTTATACGTTCGATAAAGGAGCTTAAAGGTTTTGAAAAGGTAACACTTAATCCCGGTGAAGAAAAAAGAATAGCTTTTGTTCTTGACAAGCGTTCTTTTGCATATTATAACACTGATATTTCCGACTGGTATACTGAATATGGAAAGTATAACATTCTTGTGGGAGCAAGCTCAAGGGATATAAGGCTTAAAACCTCTGTTTATGTTGCACCGACAAATAAGGTAAGGGTAGAATATACTCTAAATTGCACAGGCGGAGATATTATGTCAACCGAAACAGGAAGAGAGTTGTTTAAGGAATTTCTGAGTGATGTAAATGTAGGTTTGGACATCGATTCGGATTCAGCGGGACTTGCTATGTATAATGAGCTTCCACTCAGAGCAATGGTCAGTTTTTCTGACAATGAGAATATAACGAGAGAAAAGTTAGGTCAGTTTGTTAGGAAGCTTAATATTATACTAAACAGTGACTTATATTAAATTGATAAATTGAAGGGTGGATTTTATGAGAATAGGTCATGGATATGATGTACATAAACTTGCAGAGGGTAGAAGACTGATTTTAGGCGGAGTGGAAATTCCGTTTGATAAAGGACTTCTGGGACATAGTGATGCCGATGTTTTAACTCATGCTGTTATGGATTCTCTGCTTGGAGCTTGTGCGCTCGGAGATATAGGAAAGCTTTTTCCTGATACTGATGTAAAATATAAGAATGCAGACAGCATTACACTTTTAAAAAAGGTATATGCTAAGGTCAGGAGCAGGGGATATACTGTTCAGAATATTGATTCTACTATATGCTGTCAGAAGCCTAAGCTAATGCCTTATATTGATAAGATGCGAATTAATATTGCAAATGCTTTGGAATGTAATGTCGATTGCATTTCTGTGAAGGCTACTACCGAAGAGGGTCTTGGTTTTACAGGTGAAGGAGAGGGTATTTCAGCAACTGCAGTTTGCTTAATAAATTAGTATTTTGAACTAATTAAGGCGGTAAGATAAATCTTACCGCCTTAATTAAAATATGAAATAATGCTGTGACAGGTTTCTTGCCGAGTTTCTTTTTTAATTATGTTATTTAAATTAAACTTCTATTCATTTATAATCATTTTACTCATATCATAAAGCCCTGCTGGTTTATCGCTTATAAAAATTGCCGCATTAACTGCGCCTACAGCAAAGACCTCTTTAGAGTGCGCTTCATGCTTAAGAGTGATTACTTCATCGCGCCCTGCGAAAATAATCTCATGCTCACCGACTATTGTTCCACCTCTTATTGCGTGCATACCGATTTCTGTTTTAGAACGCTTTTTCCTAATCGAATGACGGTCATAAGTCAGAGAGTAATTGTTGCCGAGTTCTTCATTAATTGCATCTGCAAGCATAAGTGCTGTACCTGATGGAGCGTCAATCTTTTGATTATGATGCTTTTCCACAATTTCAATGTCGAATTGACCCCCGAGAATTTGAGTTGCCTTTCTTGCAAGCTGTGCAAGAAGATTTATTCCCAGCGACATATTGAATGTAAAGAATACAGGTATCTGCGAGGACGCCTTTTTAATTTTAGCAATTTGATCGTCGGTATAGCCTGTTGTTGCAATAACAAGAGGAGTGCCGTTTGTCTGGCAATAATCCAAAAGATCGTCTAAAACGCTCGGGTGGGAAAAATCAATAATTACATCAGGTTTTGTCTTTAATTCAGAAACACTTGAAACAATAGGAAAGTCAGAATATGTGTCAGTTATTTTGTCAATTCCTGCGACTATTTTGCAGTTGTCCCTTGAAGAAACGACATCGCAGATTACCTTTCCCATCTTTCCATTAGCGCCGCATACAGCAATATCAGTCATAAATATTAGTCCTTTCAAAAAGGGCAGACCGTATGCCGCCCTCTGTAATTTTAAACAATCTTACTTTACAAGACCTATTTTTTGCATTTTAGCTTTCAGCTTATCAATTTTAGCCTGAGGCATTTTGCAAAGAGGAAGTCTGCATTCGCCAACTTCAAATCCCATTATGTTTAGAGCCTCTTTTACCGGAATAGGATTTACGTCCATAAACAAACCGTTTGTAAATTCTAAAAGCTTTAGGGCAAGCCGGGAAGCTTCTTCATAATTATTTTCAAAACAAAGCTCGCAAATATCGTGAGTTTCCTTAGGCATACAGTTTGACAATACAGATATTACACCTTTTCCTCCAAGAGAAAGGATAGGTATAATCTGATCGTCGTTGCCGCTGTAAATGTCCAAATCGTCTCCGCAAGCAGCACGTATCTGGGCAACTCTTGAAATATCTCCGCTTGCTTCTTTGATAGCGG
The DNA here is from genome assembly GCA_947584825.1 of uncultured Clostridia bacterium. Taxonomy (GTDB): domain Bacteria; phylum Bacillota; class Clostridia; order Oscillospirales; family Ruminococcaceae; genus UMGS1601. Next base: position 4,369 of record CANPWR010000076.1, read on the forward strand.
CTATGTTCTTGTGTTTTGCAAGTTCAACACAGGTTGAAACAGCTATGTTTGTTCCTGTTCTTGACGGAACATTATATGCAATGATCGGAATATTCACAGCGTCTGCTATAGCATAGTAATGCTTGATCAAACCCTCCTGTGAGCATTTATTATAATAAGGAGTAACCACAAGCAGGGCATCTGCACCTTGTTCTTCTGCGTGTTTAGAGAGAGCAACCGCATATTTTGTGTCGTTGGAGCCGGTTCCTGCAATAACAGGAATTCTTCCATCTACCTTTTTAATTGCATAAGTAATACAATCCTGATGCTCTTGGTCAGTCATAGTAGCACTCTCACCTGTGGTTCCGCAGATGATAATAGCATCGGTATGGTTTGCAATATTAAACTCAATAAGCTCGCCAAGCTTGTCAAAATTAATAGAACCGTCTTCGTTCATAGGTGTTATAATGGCAACACCTGCACCCTTGAAAATTGTCTTTTTCATAGCTTGATTACTCCTTTCATGAGTAAAAATAATAAATAATTTATAATAATCTATATTAATCAAAATAGCCCTTTGCAGCAAGTAACTCCGCTAAAAGAACTCCGCCTCCTGCGGCACCTCTTAACGTGTTGTGCGACAGACACACGAACTTATAGTCAAACAGCTTATCCTCTCTTAGTCTTCCGAGAGTAACTGCCATTCCGCCCTCTAAATCTCTGTCCAGTTTAGGCTGAGGTCTGTTATCCTCTTCAAAATAGTTCAAAAACTGCTTAGGAGCAGAGGGAAGTTCAAGCTCCTGAGGAATACCGCTGAACTCTTTCCAGTCTTTTAAAATTTCTTCCTTTGTCGGTTTTTTATCAAATGATACGAATACTGCTGCAGTGTGACCGTCTTGAACAGGTACTCTCAGGCATTGTGTTGTAATACACGGAGTTTGAGCGTCAACAATACTGTCACCCTCTATCTTTCCCCATACCTTTAAAGGCTCGATTTCAGACTTTTCCTCCTCGCCGCCGATATAGGGAATCACATTATCTACAATATCAGGGAAAGTCTCAAAGGTTTTTCCTGCACCGCTGATAGCTTGATATGTGCAGGCAAGAACATTCTTAACACCGTATTTCATAAGCGGATGCAGAGCAGGTACATAGCTTTGAATAGAGCAGTTAGACTTAACTGCAATAAATCCACGCTTTGTACCGAGTCTTTTTCTCTGAGCGTTTATTATTTCAATATGCTCAGGGTTGATTTCAGGAACGACCATTGGTACGTCAGGAGTATGTCTGTTTGCCGAGTTGTTTGAAACTACCGGACATTCAGCCTTTGCATATGCTTCTTCCAGTGCTTTGATTTCGTCCTTTTTCATATCTACGGCACAGAATACAAAATCGACCATACCTGCGATTTTTTCAATATCTGCTGTTGCGTCGAGAATAATCATATTCTGCATTTTCTCAGGCATAGGAGTTGGCATTGCCCACCTTTCACCTACAGCGTCTTTATAGCTTTTGCCTGCCGAGCGAGGTGAAGCGGCAAGACATTCAACCTCAAACCAAGGGTGGTTTTCAAGCAAAGTTGCAAACCTTTGTCCCACCATACCTGTTGCACCGATAATTCCCACTTTAAATTTTCTCATAAAAATCCTCCAATATATTATAAAGAAATATTTTGTTCTTTTATAGCTTTTTTATTACAATTGTAAATTTTCAAACAATTACAAACAAATATTAAAAAAACTGGTTGAAAACCAGCTCATCATACAATATAATAGAAATGTTGACATATATGTAATAACAAATATATGCCGATAGCACTCCATCATACTTTATGATGACAATTACATGCCTTTTAAGCGTGCAATCAGAAATAAGTTTTCCCAACACTTAATTCTTCGGCAGCATCACCTTTCACATTTTCGGTTCGGGAAACCTTTAATTATGAAAATGCTA
>CANPWR010000077.1 GCA_947584825.1 uncultured Clostridia bacterium
ATATATGCTGAAACTCTCATTTTTACAGAACCAAAGTAGTGATCCTCAAGCTCTTGACCTTTAGGAGCAGGTGCGCCGAATAGTGTTCTTCCAGTATAAATGAGGTCCTTTCTCTTAGCGTAATCCTCTCTTTCAATGAGGAAGTATTCCTGCTCAGGACCGACTGTTGAAGAAACCCTATTTGCTTTTACGCCGAATAAATCGAGAATTTTAAGTGCAGATTTTGAAACAGCGTCCATAGAACGCAGCAAAGGAGTTTTCTTGTCAAGCGCCTCACCTGTATATGAGCAAAATGCTGTAGGAATACAAAGAGAACCGTCTTTGATAAATGCAAATGAGGTAGGATCCCACGCTGTGTAACCTCTTGCCTCAAATGTAGCTCTTAGTCCGCCTGATGGGAATGATGAAGCGTCAGGTTCACCTTTAATAAGCTCTTTTCCGCTTAGCTCCATTATTACTCCGCCGTCCGAAGTAGGTGAGATAAAGCTGTCGTGCTTCTCAGCAGTCAGACCTGTCATCGGCTGGAACCAGTGCGTAAAGTGGGTTGCACCCTTTTCAACTGCCCAGTCCTTCATTGCGTTTGCAACAACATTTGCGACAGATAAGTCCAACGGCTCAGCGTTATCAATGGTTTTCTTCAGAGCCTTGAATGTTTCTTTCGGCAGTCTTTGTTTCATAACTCTTAAATTAAAAACGTCTTCGCCGAAAAGTTCGGGAATATTACTCATTTGAATTTCCTCCATTTCAATTATAAATTATAAATAAAAAGGCACTGCGGACTTTAAATGTCCACAGCGCCTTTGCTGTTTACATTAGTTAGTATATTCTTTTTATTTTCATTTGTCAAGTGTTTTTTATGTTTTTCTTGATATTTGTATATTTTTTCAATTGAAAAAGCTATTGGGACTAAAGTTTTAGTTATTTTTAATAACAAATCATTTAAGATTGAATGAAATCGTATTATATTAATATAGTATATCATTAAAAATGCAAGTCAAACAATCAAAACTTGCAAAACATTGAAAAATTAAACGTATTTTTTAGCTTGATTTGGTTAAAATGAATTTTATATAAAAAATTCTGCAAAAAAAGCTTGACAATGAAATAGTGATATGATAGAATGATTAAGGTTAATATTCGGGACAAAGGTGTTCACTAAGCAGCAGGTCATACTGCGGCTGTTTTGTGAATGCTTTTTTTGTTTAATTGATAATTAACCGACTAAACACTGAATACTATTGTATAATATAATTTATAAGTCAGGAGGAAGCTTGTATGCTGAAAGAGGGAGAGATAAGAATTCCATCAGGCTGTGCGATTTCAGGAATGATTTCAACGAGCGGAAAGAAAATCAACGGCTCTAAGATCGTCAAATCCATAGCGACTATGCACGACCGTTCTAACGGTTTGGGCGGAGGCTTTGCAGGGTACGGAATATACCCGCAGTATAAAGACCTTTATGCCTTTCACGTTTTCTATGATTCAAACAAGTCCAGAGAGGAGTGCGAAAGGTTCTTAGACAGACATTTTGACATTATCAATTTATCTAAGATCCCTGTTAAGCCTAATCAGACTATCACAGCTGAACCGCTTATCTGGAGATACTTTGTAAATCCTCTGCCGACAAAGCTTACTGACAGCCAGCTTGACGAAAAGGAGTTTGTGACAAGAAGCGTTATCAATATAAACTCCAACATCGAAGGTGCTTATGTATTCTCTTGCGGAAAGAATATGGGAGTTTTCAAAGCAGTAGGCTTTCCGGAGGACGTCGGAGACTATTTTAGACTGGATGAGTATGAGGGGTACGCTTGGACTGCTCACGGAAGATACCCTACAAACACTCCCGGTTGGTGGGGCGGAGCTCACCCGTTTGCAATGCTTGACTATTCAATCGTACACAACGGAGAGATTTCAAGCTATGACGCCAACAGACGTGATATTGAGATGTACGGTTATAAGTGTACTTTACAGACAGATACCGAAGTTATTACATATATAATAGATTATCTTTTAAGAAAACAAAAGCTGTCCTTAGAGGATGCTGCAAATGTTATAGCCGCACCTTTCTGGTCTACTATAGAAAGTATGCCTAAAAAAGAAAAGGATAAGCTAAATTATCTTAGAAACGCTTTTCCGGGATTGCTGATAACAGGACCATTTTCAATAATTCTCGGCTTTGAGGGCGGACTGATGGCTCTTAACGACAGACTTAAGCTTCGGTCAATGGTAATAGGTGAAAAGGACGATATGGTTTATATGGCAAGCGAAGAGTGTGCCATAAGAGTTATAGAGCCTGAGCTTGATAAGATTTGGTCGCCTAAAGGCGGAGAGCCTGTTATAGCTACCTTACAGCCAAAGGCGATGGCAAAGCTTTAGACGTAAGAAGCTAAAAGCAAGAGGCAAGAGATTAGAGATTTGAAACTAGATATTAGAAGTTAACAAAAGTAGAAATAAGAAACTCTAACCTCTTATTTCTAACATCTAATATCTAAACGGAGGTTATTATGGCGATAGATTTTTTATATCCCGAATTTGAAGTTGTAAGGGATAAGGATAAATGTATAGGCTGTCGTGTATGCGAACGCCAATGTGCAAATGAAGTTCATTCATATGACGAGGATCTGGACTGTATGGTTGCGGACAATGCAAAGTGTGTATGCTGTCACAGGTGCGTAGCACTTTGTCCGACAAGGGCTCTGAAAATCGTCAAGACTAATCATACTTTCAGAGAAAATGCAAACTGGAAAGGCGAGCATATCTCTGAAATATACAGGCAGGCAGGAACAGGCGGAGTTTTGCTCTCGTCAATGGGTAATCCAAAGGACTATCCTATTTACTGGGATAAGATGCTTATAAATGCGTCGCAGGTAACGAACCCGTCGATCGATCCGCTTCGTGAGCCTATGGAGACAAGAGTTTTCTTGGGTGCAAAGCCTGAGAAGGTCGAGTTTAACTCAAGGGGTGAGATAAAGAACAATCTTACACCGCAGTTAAAGCTTGATATTCCTATAATGTTCTCGGCTATGTCTTATGGTTCTATAAGCTACAATGCCCATGAGAGTCTTGCAAGAGCCGCTGAGGAACTTGGAACTTACTACAACACCGGTGAGGGCGGACTGCACAAGGATTTCTATAAGTATGGTCCTCATACCATTGTTCAGGTTGCGTCGGGACGTTTCGGAGTTCACAAGGATTACTTAAATGCTGGAGCGGCAATTGAGATTAAAATGGGACAGGGTGCAAAACCGGGTATCGGAGGACATCTTCCTGGAATAAAGGTCGGAGATGATATTTCAAAGACACGAATGATCCCCGAAGGCTCAGACGCTATTTCACCTGCACCTCACCACGATATTTACTCCATTGAGGATTTGAGACAGCTTGTTTATTCTCTCAAGGAGGCATCAGATTATAAGAAGCCTATTATTGTTAAGATTGCGGCGGTACATAATGTTGCGGCAATAGCCTCTGGTATTGCAAGAGGCGGAGCCGATATAATCGCAATCGACGGTTATAGAGGTGGAACAGGAGCTGCTCCTACTCGAATCAGGGACAATGTAGGTATTCCTATTGAGCTTGCACTTGCAAGCGTTGACCAAAGACTTCGTGAAGAGGGAATAAGAAACAAGGTTTCAATCGTTGTTGGAGGTTCTATTCGCTCATCGGCGGATATTGTAAAAGCTATTGCGCTTGGTGCGGATGCTGTTTACATCGGAACTTCTGCACTTCTGGCACTTGGCTGTCATCTTTGCAGAAGCTGTCAGCAGGGAAGATGCAACTGGGGTATTGCAACCCAGCGAGAAGATTTGGTAAGGCGTCTTAATCCTGACATCGGCTATAAGAGACTTGTCAATCTGCTTACTGCATGGAACCACGAAATTAAAGAGATAATGGGCGGTATGGGTATCAACTCTATCGAGTCACTAAGAGGTAACAGACTAATGCTAAGAGGCATTGGCTTAACCGAGAAGGAGTTACAAATTCTCGGTATCAAGCACGCAGGAGAGTAATGGATAATTGATAATTGACAATGGACAGTTAATTGTCTATGGAGGAAAAGTGTATGAAGCGAATTTATGTAGATGAAAAATGGTGCTTAGGCTGCCATTTGTGTGAATATAATTGTGCCTTTGCAAATTCGGGTAAGGATGATATGTCAAAAGCGCTGAAGAATGTTAAAATTAATCCCAGAATACAAATAGAGGAGAAGGATGGAATATCCTTTGCGGTTTCCTGCCGCCACTGCGAGGAACCACTGTGCGTTAAGGGATGTATAACCGGTGCATTGTCGGTTGTTGACGGCGTTATCGAAATCGATAAGGATAAGTGCGTGGGTTGTTATACATGTATTATGTCCTGTCCTTACGGAGCAATAATGCCGTCCGATGACGGAGTTGTTCAGAAGTGTGAGCTTTGTTTGAAAAACTCGCATGGAAAGCCTGCGTGCGTAGAGGGTTGTCCTAACCGAGCTATAATTTTTGAAGAGAAAGAATAGGGGGCGGTGTAAATGAGTAAATATGTAATTATCGGAAATTCAGCAGGAGCTATAGGATGTGTTGAGGGAATAAGAAGCGTTGACAAAGACGGTGAAATTACACTTATTGCGTCTGAGCCTCATCACACATATTCAAGACCGCTTATATCTTATCTTCTCTATGGAAAGACCGATGAGCAGAGAATGAAATACCGGCCGGACAGCTTTTATAAGGACAATAAGGTCAAGAAGATGCTGGGCAAGACGGTCGTTTCAATTGATGAAAAAGAAAAGAAGGTAACGCTTTCAGATGGCAGAGAAGTGGCTTATGATAAGCTTATGGTTGCAACGGGTTCTGTACCTTTTGTTCCGCCTATGGATGGACTTGACAAGGTTAAGAAAAAGTTCAGCTTTATGACCCTTGATGATGCACATAAGTTAGAAAAGGCAATTTCACCGCAGAGCAAGGTGCTTATTGTCGGGGCAGGATTGATAGGTCTTAAATGTGCAGAGGGAATCAACGATAAAGTAGAAAGCATAACTGTCGTCGATTTGGCAGACCGTATTCTCCCATCGATTCTTGATTCTGACGGCTCGGCAGTTGTTCGCAGGCATATTGAGTCTAAGGGTGTTAAATTCTATCTCAGCGACAGCGTAAAGAAGTTTGAGAAAAATAAGGCAACGCTTGTGAGCGGTAATGAGATCGACTTTGATATACTGGTGCTGGCTGTGGGAGTTCGCCCATGTGTTTCGCTTATTTCCAACATCGGCGGCAAGGTCAACAGAGGTATAGTCACAGATGATAAGTGCAGAACATCGATAAAAGATATTTATGCGGCAGGCGACTGTACAGAGTCTCACGATGTTTCAAGTAATACGAATAAGGTCATGGCATTGTTGCCTAACGCATATATGCAGGGTGAGACTGCAGGTATAAATATGGCAGGAGGAAACGTTTCATATGATAATGCAATTCCTATGAATGCCATTGGTTTCTTCGGACTTCACATTATCACAGCAGGAACTTATGAAGGTGAGTGCTATACTAGCAGTGATGATGAAAATTATAAGAAGCTGTTTTATAAATCAAACCGACTTAAAGGATACATAATGATAGGCGATATAAAGAGAGCGGGAATTTACACTAGCCTTATAAAGAAGCGTACTCCGCTTAGCTCTATTGACTTTGATTTGATAAAGGAAAAACCGCAGCTTATGGCTTTTTCAAGAAAAAGCAGAAAAGAGTTTTTGGCAAAGTAATCGGAAGGAGGAAAGCTCTAAAGGGAGCGTGAATATACTTATGAATATTACGGCAGGAGATATGCATTTTCAGCTTCTTAATAAAAAGCTGAAGGCATGCAAGGATAAAACCATAACAATAGACAAATGTCTTGGACAGAGATATATCTGTGCCGGACGCTCAAGCGGAGACATTGTGATAAACGGAACTCCGGGAAATGCTCTTGGCGCTTATCTTGACGGAAGTAACATCACTGTAAACGGAAGCGCTCAGGACGCAACTGGTGATACAATGAATGATGGTACAATAACGATAAACGGTTCGTCAGGAGATGCTACGGGTTACGCTATGAGAGGCGGAAAGATTTTCGTCAGAGATGATGCTGGTTACAGAGCGGGTATTCATATGAAATCGTAT
>CANPWR010000078.1 GCA_947584825.1 uncultured Clostridia bacterium
GTTATGAATATGGAAACGGCAATGCTCAAACATATTTTTGCGTACATTGAGAAAAACTACTCTAAGGAAATAAAACTTCTCAACGCTGATGTTCCGCATATTACTGATATACCGTCAATAAGATTTTCTGACGCTATTGAGCTTCTGCGAGGCAAGAACGTTTCAACAAAATTCGACTTAGATCCAGAGGACGAAGTTAATCTTTGCAAATACGCAAAAGAAAAATATGACAGCGATTTCATATTTATAACACACTTCCCAAGTTCTAAGCCGCCGTTCTATGCAATGGACGACAGAGAAGATCCTAAAGCCGCGTACAAATTTGATCTTATATTCAGAGGACTTGAAATCACCTCAGGCGGTCAAAGAATTCACGATTATGACGAGCAGGTAGCTAAAATGAAACGTCAGGGTTTAGACCCTGCCGACTTTGAAAACTATCTGGAGTCTCATAAGTACGGACTTCCCCCTCACGGCGGTTTGGGAATAGGTCTGGAGCGTCTTTTAATGAAGCTTCTCAACTACTCAAACATTCGTGAAACATCAATGTTCCCAAGAGATTTGAACAGATTACTGCCGTAGTTTTGTTATCACATCATTGTCACATTGATGTGATATACTGTCAACTAAACCATATAATGAGGTTAATTACTCGTAAAACTTAATTTAGGGAATGGAGAATTAATATGGACGAAAATAAAAATCTGGATGAAATTCTAAGTGATGAAAATCAGACTGATAATCCAATGAATAACGTCGATCAAACTAATAAAAATTTGTATGATGATATTCTAAAAGATAAAGAAGAACCGCCATCATCAGAGTACACAGGCATTTTAGAGGAAGATGATTATAACACAGATGAAAACTCAGAAATAAATTTTTCATACGACGATGAAACTTCTGATATAAAAAAATCGAGTATGTCTCCAAAAGTATTAATACCTGTGATTGTTGTTATTGCAGCAGTGATTGTTGTAGTATTGATGCTTGCATTAAACAAATCAAGAATAGATCCTACCACTGTGTCTAATTCAAATTCTGCATTGGCAAGCTCTGGTGCTGAAGTTCCGGAAGCGTCATTTAAAATCAACGGTAAAAAGGTTAAAACAGATGATTTGGTATTTTTGAAAATCGACGGAAATGAAATAGGTTTTGACGAGCTTAGAAACTGTTATTATCAGTTCTTATACGGCTATGGTCAATATTATGGTATATCTGAAGATACCTTTAAAAATGCAAGCGGCGACGATCTTAATAATATGTTTGATTCTTTTAAAGATACTCTCGCTGAATATATAAAGGGCGGTTATGTTCATTCTGTCTATGCAAAGGAACATAATATTAAATTCGATGAGAATGATAAAAAAGCTGTCAAAGAAAGAATACAGTCTGTTAAGGACGAACAAGGCGACAATTACAAGTCGTTCCTTAAAGAGAATTATATGACTGAAAAGTACCTTAATATAGCGATGAAAAACAATGTTATGGCTGATAAGGTTGAAGAATCAATCTCCATCCCTAAAAAGGATTTTTACAAAACAGCTCAAAAAGAACTTTATCAGGTAAAACAAATATTTATTCCTTTTGGTTCTGAAGAAAAAATATCTGATGAGGTTTTATCCTCAAACAGTGTTAAAGATTATGACAAGCTTTCAAAACCGGCAAGGGCTCAAGTCATTGTTTCAAATTATGAATCACTAAGCGATGACCAGCAGAACAAAGCCAAAAAGGCTTCCAAAAAGGTTGCCAACAACCTTTATAAAAAACTTCAATCAGGTGCGGATTTCGATAGTCTGATGAAAGAAAACACTTATGATTCTTTGTATGAAACCTATCCAAAGGGTATATTGGTCGGCAAGGATTACGAATACGATGAGGCTTACCTTGAGGCAGCTTTAAAATTAGATGAGAATGATATGAGCAAGGTCATTGAATCAAGCTCCGGATACCATATAATTATGCGTGTTCCTTTGGATAAGAAGTATATAAATAAGAATCTCGAATACTTCGCTCAGACTTATAATAACAGTGCTGTAAATAAAGTATTGTATGAAGTTTATGAAAATATCAAAGTGGTACAAACTGATACCTATAAGAACTTTAAGTACGGAGATTTAACTTAAATTTAATTAATAATTAGGCAGAAGCTTTTAATAAGGCTTCTGCTTTTTTCATAATTGAATACTGTTGCAATATCACCTTTTATAATAGTTCGTTTTAAATAATTAAAAAAATGAACATTTGTTCTTGACATATGAAAACAAATGTTCTATAATAAGATTAAAGAACTTATGTTCTCTTGGGAAACGGATTATTAAATTGTAAAGGGAATGATTTATTATGCAAACAAAATCGGAAAGAGTTATACTTCACATTGATATGAACAATTGCTATGCATCTATTGAGTGTAAGCTTAATCCCGAGCTTAAAGGAAAATGCGTAGCCGTTGCCGGAAATCAGGAGGAACGCCACGGTATAATACTTGCAAAAAATGAACTTGCAAAGAGCTTTGGCGTCCAAACGGGAGAGCCTATATGGCAGGCAAAGAAAAAATGCCCCGAACTTATTTTAGTTCCGCCCCACTATGAGGAATACTTAAAACATTCAAAGGCGGCGAGAAAAATATATTCGGACTACACAGACAAAATCGAACCATTCGGTATAGACGAATGTTGGATAGACATAACAGGTTATTGGCGAAACGGAAAACAAGCTGACGGAAAATCCATCGCTGATGAAATAAGACATAGAGTTAAAACAGAGCTTGGCATTACCGTGTCAGTCGGGGTAAGCTTTAACAAGATTTTTGCAAAACTGGGTTCTGATATGAAAAAGCCTGATGCAACTACGGTAATTACATCAAATGGCAGGGATTGCTTTAAAGAAAAGGTTTTTCCTCTTGATGTGGGAGAACTTTTGTATGTGGGAAAAGCAACAAAGAAAAAGCTGAATCAAAGGGGAATTTACACTATAGGAGAGTTGGCAGAAACTCCTGTTTCAAAGCTTCAAAGCTGGCTCGGAAAATGGGGTCAATATCTTTGGGTTTATGCGAACGGACTTGATTTAACTCCTGTTGAAACTAATGGTCATAAGCCTTTGGTCAAATCGGTAAGTAACGGAACAACATCATACCGTGACCTTGAAAACGACAACGATGTTAAAATAATCACATTTGCACTGGCAGAGAGTATCGCTACAAGGCTCAGGGCTATTCACTCAAAATGCGAGACTGTTTCCATTTTTGTGAAAAATAATCAGCTATACACTTATTCAAGACAAAAGAAGCTGCATATTCCCACAGACGACGCTTATGAAATAGCTGAAATTGCACTTTCTCTTTACAAACAATCCTACAACTGGGCGGCAGGCAATCCTATACGTGCAATATCCATTTGCGTTTCAGACCTTAAGGATATTTATTCTGAATATCAAACCTCTATTTTCGAAAATTCTGAAAAAAGAATAAAACAAGAAAATCTAAACAAAACAATTGACCGTCTGAGAGAAAAATATGGCTACACTTGTGTAAAGCGAGCAATCGTAGTAAGCGACAGCGGATTTACAAACTTCTCAACAAAAATACAAAATGAAGTACATCCTGTTTGGGTATTTCACGCTTAGAAAGTTAAATAGCCAAAACCGCTCGGGTATCCCACGCCCGAGCGGTTTTTATATAGAAACATATTAAGGAAGCTTATTTAGCTTTTACTTTCCTTATCTTCTTTATCCAACTGCTGTATACCTTTTGAGTAACACCATTTGCATCTTGATAAGTTGTATATGCTCTTACTCTTATGTAGTATGTCTTTTTGCGTTTGATTTTGCTGCTCTTTATCGTTACTTTCTTGCCTTTGACATTCTTTGTAACGATTATCTTGTTCTTCTTGAATTTCTTGTTTGTTGCTACCTGTACTTCGTATCCCTTTGCATTTTTTACTTTCTTCCAGCTTACGACTATCTTTTTCTTGCCCTTTGCTTTCGCAGTAAGCTTTGTTATCTTTGCCTGCTTCATTACCTTTTCAGCTGCTGCCTTGTCTTTTGCTGCCTTAACTGCCTTACCGTTTGTAGTTGCTATTGGCGTAGTAGGTGCTTTTGTTGCAGGCTTTGCTGTTGTAGGTGAAGAAGCCGGCGGATTTGTTTGATTGCTTGATGATGAATTATCCGATGACGGATCGCTTGAAGGGTCAGAAGACGGATCACTTGACGGATCTGATGATGGTTCACTTGATGGGTCGCTTGACGGGTCCGATGACGGCTCATCAGGCTTTTTCTCTAAGCCTTTTATTGCCGCTCTTAAATCTGCATCTGTCCATTGCATATCCAATACACTCGAGTTCTCATCAAATTTCTCTGCCTTTTCTATAAGTGCTTTCAAAACTGCGTAGCTTTCAGGTGTGTATTTCTCTTCATCATATTTTTTTGCTGTTTCAAGTCTTGTTTTTACTATATCTAAATAAGTTGATATTTCTTCTTCAAGGTTTATTTTTTGCTCTTCTGAAAAATTATCGCTATTGTTCGCAGCTGCATCTGGAAAACAGTGAACCTTTATGGTTGTATTATTATATATAGGTACATTCTCAGTCCTGCTATGAAGATAAATATCCGTTAAGGCGTCACAGCCTGTAAGCCATTTTGAATTATTGAATGTTATTATGATACCAGAAGATATTTCTAATTTCTGTAGTTTTCCACAATTGTAGAAAGAAAAATTAAAACCATTTGATTCTTTTCTATTCCCTGTAGTATACGTACCAATAACAGTGCCTTCTTCTATACATGCTTCTTGTATTTCAGAATAAGCAAAGGCTCTTTGCATATAATTGACCGACTTAGGTATAAATACTTTTGTTAATTTTGGGCAGCCGCTAAATGGTACACTTCCAATTTTTTGTAAACCCTCTGTAAATGTCACTGATGAAAGTTTCTTACAATTTGCAAATGCAGCACTATATGTTTCTTCTAATTGCTCCTTAGTATTAGATACATCCCAATTTTCAATAGTTGACGGAATTACAATGCTCACTACACCGGTGTTTTCAAACGCACATGCTCCAATAATTTTTAATCCCTCAGGAAGTGTTATATCTTTTAATGAAGTACATCCGACAAATGAATACGGACCCCAGCCATAATTAGATTCTAAGTTTACACCGGCTGCCGACGTATGCTCATATAAAATTGTTGACGGAATTCTTACGCTCTCTAAAGCGGTACAGCCATAGAATGCAATACTGCCTATTGCTGTCATACCTTCTGTTAAGGTTAAACTTTTAAGCTTTGTACATTCTGCAAATGCCATACTTGCATAAGCTGTTAAAGTGCCATGACCATGACCGTCGTGTAAATTTTGAGTACTATATCCTATACCTTTAAACTCTTTTATAGTTGACGGTAATACCACAGCCTCAAGATTAGGCATTTTATAAAATGCAGCAAAACCTATTGATGTGATACCCTCCTCAATTACGACCTCTTTTATATCTTCCATATGTTCTTTTTTATATGTATAAATATCTGGGTAATCTTTTAATTGAGTTTTACATGTTTCTTCTAAGGCAGGCACACCTGTATAAGACCAACCATTTTCCGTTGACACATCTGTAACCTTAGGCGAAGCCATTTCGCCTTTACCAGAGATTGTCAGCTTACCTTCTGAGTCCAATGTCCATGTTATTCCGTCTCCGCATTCTCCATTTGCAACTTCACTTGCCGATACACTCATAGCACTTGTAAGCGCTGTTACTGCCATTGTTGTTGCTGCAATCAATGACAAAAGTTTTTTAATTTTTCTTCTAAACATTTTAAATCCTCCTAAATATTTTCCTTTCTTCAAAAGATTTTATTTGCAGACTTGGGATAAATACAGCAAAGACGCCTGCCAACCTTTGCCGATAAAGTATTTACTAATCACCTCCACAACGCAAAAAAGACGCAGTACACCTTATAAGCATACTACGCCCTAAATTCAATATTATATTTCAAAGAATCATTTTGTGCAAGACCAATAAAGGTTAG
>CANPWR010000079.1 GCA_947584825.1 uncultured Clostridia bacterium
TTCTCAAATGCACCTACCTTTATAATAGAACTCGCTATGTTCGGTGAAATGATACAAGTCATTTACTTAACAACCGAAAATATGCGGCTTATTCATTTTAGCATATACAGTTTTTAAAGTCAAATAGCTTTTAATTAACATTTTGATTGTTTACAATTAATTTACAAATAAGCATATTTGATTTATTTATACAACTTAATATTCTGTAATAGCTAAAGTTAACAAATAGCAAATAAATATTTTAGTAAATCTACCAAAATTCGTTGAATTGTTTTATTAATATGGTATTTAAGACGTAATTTTTTTATTATTAATAGTATGTTAATTATTATTTCTTAAATTGTTTTATTTGTATGTATTGACATTTTGGCAAATATTAGCTACTATATTACTTGATAAATTTAGTAGTTTTTAGGAGGTACTACCAATGCATTTAAATATAAAAAAGTTATTAGCGACAATATCTGCTACAGTAATAGCGGTTACTGCATTATCAGGCTATATAACAACTACATATGCTGTTGATAAATATCCAACTTCAGGAAAAATTGGAAATGGAGCAGAATGGTTTATCAATTCAGATAATGTACTCGTTATATACGGTGATGGTGAAATGACACGCCCATCAGACGGATGGGTTTGGAATACATTAGGTTACACTAATGAAATAAATGAGATTGTAATCGAAAACGGTATTACTACTGCTGGTGAAATGGCATTTTATTATTTATATAACTCATCAAAAATTACTTTACCACCAAGTTTAACAAAAGTAGATATAGGTTGGTTAGATCCAAATCCAAAACTCTATAAAAATCTGAAAGACATATATCTCTACTCTAGTAATATTTCAGATTTTTCTGGAATTTATACTTCTTATTCATGGTCTGATAGTGAAATAATTTGGCATGTGAATAAAAATAGTACAACTGAGGAGTCATTAAAAAACGACTTACATTTAACCGATGAAAATATAAAATACATAACAGATGATGATATTATGCCAACCGTACAAAATCGTGATCCTATAAAGATGGAACCTTTAACTGAAACCTCAGGACCAAGCGGACTCAATTCAAAATGGGAATATACTGACTCTAATAAAACCCTGACATTTAGCGGAACAGGTGCTATATCACTTGGTGATGATTATAAAAAGTATGCTAAAACAACAGAGCATATAGTAATGGAATCAGGAATTACTAGTATAAAGGCACAAACGGGTTTTATATTAGATAGTAGTGTTAATATCAGTCAAGGGTTTTATGGATTTACAGAGCTTCAGGATGTAAAATTATCTGACACCCTGAAAGAAATAGGGGAATCTTCCTTTTATGAAACTCCCATAACTAGTCTTGAATTACCACCAACCCTTGAAACAATTGGAAGGATGGCATTTACGAACAGCAATCTTGAAGAAATCTCATTTCCGGTTAGTTTAAAAGATATTGGAGAAGTTGCATTTAAAAATACCAAGATCAAATCAATAAATCTGCATGAGGGTATGACAATTGGCGGAAGTGCATTTTTAGGCTGTGAATCGCTTAAAGAGATAAATATTCCTAAAAATATTTTATTTTATAGATCTGGATTAGGCGGACAGGGAATGGCAAGAGAACATAGTACTTTTTCTGTCTGTACAGGGATTGAAAAGGTTACCATTGAAGACGGATCTCTAATAACTGACAATTGGAGTAATGTGCAATCAGAAGATGGACTTCCTGAAAACTTCTTTTTAAATTGCAGTTCATTAAAGACAGTAATAATCAAAGGTAATGTTGAATATATTCCTCATCAAACATTTAAGGGTTGTTCATCACTTACTAATATTTACCTCTACAATACGGGACTTACCACAATTACAGCAAAAAATTCAAATGTTGGTACAAGTGAAACTGGCAGAACACCTCAAGACTCATTCGACACCACTAGCAACCCAACCTTCTACATATATAAAGACTCCACCACCGAAACCACACTTAAAAATGCTGGCTATCTGACAAATAGTAATACCGTATATCTAGCTACTAAAGATGATATAGATAAACTTGAAAATTCTATAAAGAGTTTTGATGATAATGTTGATACTAGCAAGTATACTGAGGATTATGCTAAAGATTTTAACGACGCTTTAGAAAATGGAAAAGATATATTAAATAAATATAATACGGATAATTTTTCGGGTATAACTCTCAATGAGGTCAATGATGTGTTAAATGTTTTAAATAATATCAAGTATAAGCCTGCTGATTATACTGCAGTTGATGCTGCAATTGAAAAAGTACCTGCTGATTTAAGTAAATATACAGAAGAATCAGTAAAGAAATTACAAGATGCTTTAGATGCAGTAAACAGAAACCTTGACATAAACAGTCAGGAAACTGTTGACAATTATGCTAAAGCAATTGAAGACGCTATCAAGGGACTTGTTCAGAAAACACCAGCAACTACACCAACAGATCCAACAAAGTCTCCTAGCGTTCGCCCAACTGCTAACGTTCCAATTGTAACGGCTCCTAAAACTAGAAGTGATTCAGAGGTTACAAAGGATAAAGCTGCAGCTGAAAAAATAGTAAAGCAGGCTAAAATCACAAAGCTAAAAGTAAAGAGCAAGGCAAAGAAAAAAATCACTGTTACATGGAAAAAGGTCAAGAAAGCTGTAGGCTATGAAGTTCAGGTTTCCAAAAAGAAGAACTTTAAGAAAAATATATTTGATAAGTTCACAAGCAAGAAAAAGATAACATTCAAGAAGAAGCTGAAAAGCGGTAAAACCTACTATGTACGAGTAAGAGCATATGCTACATATAAAGATAAAAACGGAGTAAAATGTAAAGTATATAGCAAATGGAATAAAAAATTAAGAAAGGTAAAAGTAAAATAATGACAACATCCTTCTAAATTTATATATCCCAAAACGCAAACCCACCTGAGTATAATGCTCAGGTGGGTTTGCTATCTACAATCATTTGAATTTATATTCTTTATTCCAGTTAAATAATAATTCCCCCGTTGACGCTTAAGATCTGACCGGTAATGTATGAAGCATTGTCGGATACTATGAATTTTACAGCTTTTGCTATATCGTCAGGTATTCCAATTCTATTAAGCGGAATTTCATTAATAAGTTCGTTCATTTCAGCTTCCGACAGCTCAGAATTCATATCTGTATCAATAACTCCGGGAGAAATGCAGTTTACTCTTATCCCGCTCGGTCCTACCTCCTTTGCAAGCGCCTTAGTAAATCCTATTAATCCTGCCTTTGAAGCAGAATAAACTACCTCGCAGGAAGCCCCCACTTCCCCCCACATTGAGGATATATTAATTATACTTCCCTTTTTATTATGGATCATATTCGGCAAAACAGCTTTGCATACATTCATTGCACCTATAAGATTTACTCCTATCATTCTGTCGCGCTCATTGGAGGTCATATCCGTAAATAAACCTATTTGTGAAATACCGGCATTGTTAACTGCTATGTTAATTTTACCTAAATCAGATTCAATTTTATGTACCATATCTGATACTTCAGCCTCATTTGAAACGTCTGCTTTGTATATATTAGTATATTGATTAATTTTTCTGATTTGCCACAGAAGCTCTTTTGCCTTTTCATCAGATGAATAATAGTTTATCGCAACACTTATCCCCGACTTTGCAAGCTCCAAAGCAATACTGTGTCCAATGCCTTTTGATGCACCAGTTATTAATGCAACCTTACTCACAGACTTCACTTCCCTAAAATAATTTGTCTAAGTTAAATTATATCACAAAATATAGCTGATGTGAAGTCTGCAAGCGGTTGTAACACTTTTTCTGATATTATCTTAATTCCTCATGAGGTGTGTTTTTCTGACTGAGTATTCAAACTATTTGTGATTTTGGTCAACAAAGTTTTTCGAAAGAATTATATTATCCTCGCTTTTGTTATAAACATTCCCATGCGCATCGGTATAATTATCTGTAACTACATAAGTTTCATACGTAGGATTCAAAACCTTAGGGCGATAAATTTTTGTTCCGTCAACAGATTTTATCATCATAGTGTCATTTTTAAATTTTTCAAACATATTATCAAATCCTTTCTTAATAATATTATCTGCATTTGTAGGTTTGATATGTTATAAATATTTTTCAAATAATATTGTTTTTAACTTCAAAAGCGTGTATAATATTCTTGTACTTTTAAATATTTCATAAAATTATTGAAAAATGTGTAAATCAATATACTTCAAAGGACGGTTTGGTTTATGAAAAATGAGCAAAATAAAATAGTACTTAAAGGACTGCTAAGATTTTTACTTGCGACCTTTTTTTGTTTGGTTTTAATGATTTTCTGGGTTGTTTTTCACGACAAGGCAAGAATTTCAAATGACATAATTTTCGGTCTTTGTTTTATTCTGATATTAGGATTGATCTTCGGTGATTACGGTTTAAAAGTCAGCGAAAAGATGAAAAATCAGGTAAAATTTCACGGTGAAGAGGACTGCAAAAGACTGGGAATCAAAATAGGTTTAGTTGGTGCTATCCCAAGCTATATAGGTTTAATTGCCCTGTTTTTAGCAAAAATTCAGGTTGTTAAAGCACCGCTTTGGCTGTACGCAGTTTTTAATGTCTACTTTTACCCTGTATTTGATTTGTTTTTAACTAACGCAGAATATCAAATGATCAATGACCATAGTGTGCTTGTTTTATCATCTATTCCTATGTATTCGTTTATAGTCCTCATAATTTTACCTCTTGTTATGCCTATTGCCTGTCAGATAGGATACAGCATAGGATACAATAATATAGACGTAAAAGCAAAACTGTTTTACAAAAATAAAAAGAATATTTAATCTTAGCTTTATTATTCATAATTCCAAGCTCTTTTTCATAAAATGTATTAATTTCATTTTACGAAAAGGAGCGATTTATTTTGGTTAAAAGCTCAAAAAAAATATATGCTGCTTTAGGTATTATTTTTTCTTACATAGTAATATACGGATTTTTACATGGAATAAGTGCAGACATTCCTAATAACTATAATACGCACGAAAATGCAGTCGTAACTGCATCGTCAAAAGCAGACGACTCTAAGCCTATTATTATATTAGACGCAGGTCATGGCGGAATAGACGGCGGCTGCTCAGCTTATAATGGTGCTTTGGAAAAGGATATTAACCTCAGTATTGAGCTTTCCCTAAAGGCTATACTTGAATCCTTCGGATACTCTGTAGAAGTAACACGCTCAACAGATGTTTCAATTTTCGATCCGGGTATAGTCGGAATTGGAAATCAGAAAAAATCAGATATGAATAATCGACTTGCACTATTTAACAAATACGAAAATGCAGTTGCTGTTTCTATTCACCAAAATAAATTTACAGATGCACAATACAACGGTGCACAAATGTTTTACACTGAAACAAATCCGCTGAGCCAAACGCTTGCACAAACACTTCAGAACACCTTCAGGAACAAGCTTCAAAACAATAACGATAGAGAAATCAAAAATGCCGGAAAAGATTTATTTCTGCTTTATTATTCAAAATGTCCGTCAGTGATGGTGGAGTGCGGATTTTTGTCAAACAAACAAGAGGCTGACCTGCTTCTTTCAAAGGGTTACCAAAAACAGGTTGCGCTAACGATTTTCTGTGGATTAAATGAATTTATCAGAACTAACTACGCACAATAATAATACTTGTGACTATTGAACTGCCCCAAATTATACGGGCAGTACAAAAGACACCCCCCTATGTGTAAAGGTATTAAATTTTAAGCAACAAACTGATTTCGTTTTTCTAGCGGAGTCAGTTTTGTTTTAAGCTGAATTCTTTCGTTGTTGTAGAAGTAAATGTATTGATCTATGAGGAGGCTCGCCTCCTTTGAAATGTCGAAAATCCAAGAATCATCTAACGATAAGTCAAGAGCGTCAATAGTTGATTCTGTTAAGAGCGCATCAATGAATATGTTTATGATTTGCTCT
>CANPWR010000080.1 GCA_947584825.1 uncultured Clostridia bacterium
AACTTTTATTTGATATAATTCTATCATAATAGAGTTAATTTGTCAACACTATAGTTATAATTTTTTATATTTATTGAGTGTATAATAAATATTATATATAAGAATTAAGAACGGAGGTATTGATATGAATGTAGGATTGAGAATCAGAGAGCTTAGAGAAAACGCAGGTTTGACCGTCAATAAGCTTGCTAATATGTCAGGTATTTCTCAAAGCCATCTGCGAGAAATAGAATTGGGAAATAAAAATCCTACAGTAGAAACACTTTCGTATTTTTGTGAAGCGCTGGGGATTTCGCTTAAGCAGTTTTTTAGTGATAAGGAAGAAAGTATAAGCCCGCAGCTTCTTAGCTCAATTGAACGTCTTGACAATAAACAACAAAAAAAATTAGCAGAATTTATAAATTGCATTAAAATCTCAGATAACGCAAATTAAAAAAGAGACCGAACACTTAATTTAAAAATGTTTGATCTCTTTTTAGTTATATCATTTTATTTCGGTACACAAAAAAGATTAGTCTCCCATGCAGGATAATAAGGATAATGACGTAAATAGAATTTGTAATTAGGATTTATTTTTTCAATTTGCAGGGGAATATCAAACATATCGAAAAGTCTGTGATATACTGCTACACAAAGCTTGGGAGAATGTACTTTTATAGTTTGCTTTGTGCCATTTATAGCTTCCCTTTCAGCACCTTCGACATCGTATTTAATATAGGTTGCCTTTTTACTGTTTAAAATGCTGTCAACACTACTAGCCTGAGTTTCTTTTCCCTTTTTTGAAACCTGTGACTGCCGCCCCCCGCTTGTATTAAAAATAAGCCTTGTATTCTCACTCCAAGCTGCACAGTTATAAGTATATATGTTTTTTAAATTTTTTGTATTTCTAACAAGTTTTTTATAATTCCTTGTATTAGGTTCAAGTGCGTATATTTCTTTATAGCTGTAATTAGTACGCTCGGCAAAATCTAAAACGGTATCTCCGTTAAAAGCTCCTAAATCAACGTATGTTTCATCACAGCCAAGTTTGATTATGCTTTCAAAGGCTTCGTCTGTTTCGGTAGTACATTCACGAAGATATTTAAGCTCGCCTGTAATTTTGTATTTGAGTACGCTTTTATACGTCTGACGAGACTTATCATCTGCAAGCAATGAGTATACTCTTTCAATATCGTCAAAGCGTTCGATTATATGTTTTTTTAAAAATGGTTCTCCGCCTATGACGGCTGTATCCGGCATTATAAGACAGTGCTTTTTTTCAAGTTCGTCAATTTTCGATATAAGCTCCTGATAGCCTGCGGCAAATGCTAGTAAAATAATAAAATCATATCCGTTTTCAACTGCACTTTCCTCTATATCAGAAAGCCTGTGAACTAAGTGTCCTTCAAAATAATGACCTCTCACAAATTCATCGCTTGCAAAGATTCCCGAGACAGGTATTTTTCGCCTGTCCAGCTCTTTCAGAAGCTTTAGACAGCCGTCGCCCATTCCGTAAATGAATATTGGTTTTTCTGTTTTTTCAAGCCTGTCCCAACATGATTCAAGAGACAAAAACTCTTCCGAATTAATCATAAAAATATCCTCTTAATTAATACTAATTATTTGCTGATAAATCAGTTTGCTTTTTGTGTGTATTTCTTTTTCCAAGCAATATGTTTACTCCCTTGAAAATCCATGTTCTGATTTTTTCTATTATTCCGCAGGCTGTGAATACGGTTACGCAAATAAGAAGAATTTTAAATGGGTATGTGTTTGACTTGTAGAATGATTTGCTGCTTAAGAATCCGAACCAATCATCCCATAGTTTGTTCCTGACAAGGTACTGTTCGTGGATCATATAAACTCCCAGATTTACCGATGCGATATAGTTTATTACTTTAGATTTGAACTTTAATTCTCTGAAGAACATTACCAGACATATTCCCTGCAAAACCAAAATAGGGTTGTCATATACAATGGAGATCTTATCATAGCTGTCCACATAATGGTACAGCAGATAATTCACAACGGTAAGTCCTGCAAAAGCAAACAGGTATCTGAATTTTGCTTTATTGTGGCAGGGGATATGAAGTCTTAAATATCCGCCCAAAATATACATGTAAATAAATCCGTACAGACTTTGTCCTTTTGAAGTTTCAAAAACTTTATCCAGTCTAATAATATCGCTTGTTTGATCAAGTTGTGCCAAAACTGTCCAAACGGAGAACATTAAAAAAAGAATAACAACCAGATGTGTATACTCTTTTTTAGAAAGAAATGTCAGCGCCTTGTTAATAAACGGACTTAAAATTAGCACCAGCAGATAAAGCGTCATAAAGTACCAGATTTTTGATGTGAACGGGAAAAACGATCTGACTTTTTCTATTGTGTTGAGCTTCCACAGACCAATGGCTTGTCCTAAAAATGGAATCAAAATAGAATAAAAAAGCATTGGCAGATAGATTTTTGCTATCTTGACTTTTATATTTTCTAAAGATTTATTAGATGTAACTGAAAAATAACCGAAAACAATTATGTATACATAAACACAACATCTCGAAGATAAATAAACCAAGTGATAAAATACTCTCTCAGGAACAGCTAGATAATGAGTGGCTATATCACTGTAACCCCCATAAACGCATACGTGTATAAAAATAACCATAAGCATCAGTAAAATACGGAGAAGCTCTATTCCTGATTCCCTTGTTTTGACAAACTTGTTATTCTCCACAACCGTCACCTCTTATTATTGGCATAAATGACACCAATATGAATTTATTACCTTTATATTATATCCATCATCTTTTTACAAGTCAATAATTATACTTAGCTTATGTATCTGGAAAGAGTTTGATTTTAATTTTTTGCATTAAGCATTTTGTTGCCTTGAACAGTAGTACTCTTACTCTCTCAATGATACCGCATACGATAAATACGGTCAGACAAATTAAAAGTACTTTAAAAGGGTATTCAGGCAACTTGTAAAATGACTTATCACTCAAAGATCCGAACCAGTCATGCCATAGTTTATTTCTTACCAAAAACTGCTCGTGAATCATATAAACGCCAAGATTGGCAGTTGCAATATAGTTTATTGCTTTTGATTTGAATTTTAAGTCTCTGAAATAAAGTATTAGACAAATTCCCTGTAAAACAACAAACGGGTTATTATTCTCGGTTGAAATTTTAGAGTAACTGTCTGAAAATATGCAAAGTACGGCATTGATAAGAGTAAGAAATGCAAAGATAATCAAATATCTGTATCTGGCTTTTTTATGGCAGGGAATATGCAGTCTTAGATAGCCGCCCAGAACATACATATAAATAAATCCGTATAGGCTTTTTCCGCTTGAATCAAATATTTTGTCAAGTCTAATAATGCTTTTGGTTTGATCAAGCTGTGCAAAGACAGTCCATACAGAGAACATTAAAAACAGAATTATAACCAGCCGTGTATACTCTTTTTTTGAAAGAGAAGTCAGCGTCTTATTAAGAAACGGACTTAAAATAAGTACAAGCAGATAAAGCGTCATAAAGTACCAAATTCTCGACGTGAACGGAAAAAATGCTCTTGCTTTATCCAAACTGCTAAGCTGCCAAAGACCTAAAATCTGCCCGAGAAAGGGGATAGATAAAGAATAAAAAAACATCGGCAGATAGGTTTTAAGAATTTTTCCTTTTATGCTTTCAAGTGTTTTATTTGATAAAATTGAGAAGTATCCGAAAATTAAGATGTAAACATATACAGGGCACCTTGAGGATAAGTAAACCAGATAGAACACAGCTTTGTGAAGTCCCGATAAATCATTTTTTGCAATAGAGCTGAATCCTCCGTAAATACATATGTGCAGAAAAATCACTTGAAGCATCATAAGTATACGCAGCAATTCTATACCTGATTGTCTTACCTTTGCATTTTCTTTTATGCCCACGCTCTCATCAACCTTTTAGCAATTATATAGCAATATATGCAAAGGTTGTACGAATTATTAGCAGTAAATTTATAAAAAGTCAGTAATTTAATTATTCCCTCTGCATATGTTGACTATGGTCAATAAATTAACTATACAGTAATTATACTCAATAAATTGAGCATTGTCAATAGGTTAAGGATAATATAATAATAGTTGTTAAAATATATAGAGAGGTGGTTTTAATGATAAGCTATAAACCATTTTATGAAACTTTGGCAAAGAAGGGGATTACCGAATACTATTTAATTTATAAACAAGGTTTTTCAGCAAATACTATCCATCGAATTAAGCACGGCAAAGCAATAAGTACAAAAACACTTGACGAAATATGCTTTGTACTTGATTGCAAGGTTGAAGAAGTTTTAAAATACGAAAAAACATAAAAGCTGTACAATTTCTATTTGAAAGTGTACAGCTTAATTTTGTCTTATGAGTGTTTTATTTATAATGAATTAAATCACAATAACTCATTTTACTGTGCTTGACTTAATGTTTCAGATGTTGTATAATTTTTTTATATATTTTATGGTAATTAATTTCTGAAACGGAGGCGTCTTGATATGAAAATATGCGAAGCAATGGTAAAGTGTCTGGAAGCAGAGCAGGTCAAGGTCGTCTTTGGTTATCCGGGAGCAGCGATTTGCCCGTTCTACGACGCTTTGTATGAGAGCGATATAAGACACATTCTTGTTCGGCAAGAGGCAAACGCAGGTCATGCGGCAAGCGGTTATGCAAGAATAACGGGCAGACCGGGCGTATGTATTGCGACTTCCGGTCCGGGTGCTACAAATCTTATTACCGCTATTGCTACGGCGTATATGGATTCTATACCGCTTGTTGTAATAACAGGACAGGTCAACAACGAACAGATAGGCTCCGACGCTTTTCAGGAGGCGGACATAACTGGTGCTGCCGAGCCGTTTGTAAAGCACAGCTATTTAATCAAGAACAAGGAAGAAATTTCCAAAGCATTTAAGGAAGCGTTTTATATTGCAGGTACGGGACGTCCCGGACCTGTGCTTATTGACGTTCCTATGGACATTCAAATGCAGGAGATTGAATTTAAGTATCCTAAAGCTGTAGATATAAGAAGCTATAAGCCTACAACAAAGGGGAATATGCTTCAGGTAAAGCGTGTTCTTAAGGCATTGAATGAGGCAAAGAGACCGCTTATCTGCATTGGCGGAGGAGTATTCTCGTCAAATGCTGTGAGTGAAATAACAGAGTTGTCAAAGGTTATGCAGATCCCTGTTGTTACAACAATGATGGGAATATCGGCATTCTCAGCAGATAATGATTTGTTTTTCGGTATGATAGGAATGCATGGAAAGAAAATTGCTAACAAAGCAGTAGAGCTTTGCGATGTTATTTTTCTGGTCGGCGCAAGAGTGGGTGACAGGGCAATAGGAAATCCCAATGCTGTAAAAAAGACTACAAAGGTTATTCATATAGACATTGACCCAGCCGAAATCGGAAAGAATTTAGGTGTAGATATTCCGCTTGTAGGCGATGCAAAGCTCGTTTTAAGTCAGGTGCTTGAGCTTATAGAGCCTAAAGAGCATACCGAATGGCTTAAAGAACTTAAAAGCTTAAAATCTGAGGAGACTGTAAAGCCTGCAAAGCAAGGAACAGTGAATCCGAGAAAGTTTATAAGCGATTTGTCTGACAAAATGCCTAAGAATACAACGGTTGTTGCAGATGTAGGGCAGAATCAGATTTGGAGCGCTACCAGTTATAAGATCCGTGACGGACGCTTTTTAACGTCAGGCGGTATGGGAACAATGGGGTATTCTGTTCCTGCGGCGATAGGCGCAAAGCTTGCAGATGAAAATCACCCTGTTATCGCAATTTGCGGTGACGGTGCTTTTCAGATGTCGTTTATGGAGCTTGCAACCGCTGTTCAGCACAATGTTGACATTAAGATAGTAGTTATGAAA
>CANPWR010000081.1 GCA_947584825.1 uncultured Clostridia bacterium
CCCTTTTAGGGGTTAAGCCTGTAATAGCCCCTTATAGGGGCTGTGCAAGCCACCAGTTTACTGGTGGTCTTGACTTTGTCAATGTTTAATTATTTCTGTTTAAATTCAACAGGTATATGTAATTTTACTTATTCTTTTCCGCCATATCAAAACCGCCCCTTGTAAAGAAAAGCTCCCTTATGGCTATAGCACATCCAGCCAAAAAGCCGTGCTTTTTATCTATAATACTCATAACTAATTTAGAAGCCACTTTTTCTCCGACTATTTTTGCAGTTTCCCTCTTAATATGTTCAAACTCATCATCATTTGTTCTCAGATTATGAAGAACGATTCTCTGCGGATTAGCATAATAATATAAATTATTAAGCAGAACAGCCCCCAGCTTTACTGAATTATTAATTATTTCACTAACGATCTTATCACCGCTTAAAGCAGCAGTCTTTATCGTTTCATATCCCACTCTGCCGACATCTCCTTCGGTGAGCTCATATAAAAGTGGAGTGTTTTCCCTTGAATAAGCATCTATTATTTTTTTCTTAACTCCTGCTCGGCTTATTTCTTCTTTTACCGAACCTCCCGATAAAGTGTCATATTCATTTGCCGACGGATCAATTATGATTTTATTTACAAAATCCGTTCGGTTGTCATTAAAAGAAACAGAACCGTTTAAATCAGCTACCGCAAAATGAAGACTTTCACCGTATCTCAAAAAAGCAATGTTATGACTGTTTATATCCTTTTCAGTGTTAAAATCAATATTAGCCATAGCCATACCCTTTATAGAATTGTCAAAAATCAGCGGGATCTCAAATCTTTCATAAATATCAACAGCAAGCCTTGTGTAATCGGGTTCCCCGTTGTCTAATATTTCAACACCTGCATTCTTAAACATTCCGGGAAATACTCCAAAACCTATTCCCAAAATCTCATCAAGCTGCAAACAGTTATCCACCAAAATAGATTTTACAGATTCGATAATAAAATCCAAAATCTCCTGATAGACAATATCCCTCTTTATGCCAAGATTTCTCTTGTCTAAAACTGCTCCCGCAAGAGTTGAGATACCAACGCTTATCATATCTTCATCAATAAGTACGCCCAAAACAAATTTGTAGTTTTGATTTATATCAATAAGTATCTTCTTTCTTCCTCTGGATACTTTTTCATTAATATTTTGATACTCACCTATCTCATGTATAATTCCCTGAGAAATCATTTCGTTTGTGATTATTGTAACAGCAGCCCTTGTTAAATCAAGCATATTTGCAATATCAATCCTTGATGTAGGACCCTGCTGTTTCAAAATCCTAAGTATCTGCATACGGTTTTGTCTTTTCAAATCTAATTTGCTTATTCCGTGCTGCTGCATAACTTACACCCCTTGAAAAATGAGTATTTTTCATTAACTTATATTCATACAACTTAATTGTAATATATAATTGTTATTAAAATGTTAATTTACATTTACAGATTAACAAATTTTAGCACAATAAAAGACAAGAAACCAAAACTAAGATACTACCAAAAGATAAATCTTGTTTCGGCTTCCTGCCATTTTTATATTGTTCTTATTTTTTACTTGATAGCATTGATCTCATTTGACTTTTCTTTAAGCTCTCTTCCGTCCTTTAACAGGTCGTGAAGGTATGCTTTGTCCTCGATTTCAAGAGCCGTTTTGTATTCAGATAAATGCTCCATAATATGGTTGATTTCCTCTAAAAGTGCAGATTTATTCATCATAAACAGAGTTGTCCACATATCTTCGTTGAGCTTTGCAACTCGTGTAAGATCCTTAAAGCTTCCCGCCGAAAACCCCGACTGTTTCAAAAGTGTGGGACTTTTTACATATGCGCTGGAAACTATATGTGCAAGCTGTGAAGTAAAAGCTATTATTTCGTCATGCTTTTTCGGAGTTGATATTACGTTTTTTAGAAAGCCTATATCCTTTGAAAATTTCTGAACTTTTTCCAAAGCTTCCGGATTGGTATTCTCAGTTGGAGTTATTATAAAGCTGGCCTTTTCAAAAAGATTGTCAAGCGAATATTCAAAGCCGGAAAACTCTCTTCCCGCCATCGGATGACAGCCTATAAAATAAACTCCCATATCATTTAGCTTTTTATCAACTGCCTTGATTATTTCCTCCTTGATACCGCAGGTATCTATAACAATTCCGCCCTTTTTAAAGAATTTAATATTATCATTTATAAATTTAATAGTATCATCAGGATAAAGTCCTATAATAACAATATCAAATGAGGAAAGCTGTTCAGGACTAAAGCTTCCGTCAATAGAATCCTGCTGAATAGCATCAGCAATAACCTTGCTGTTTATATCATAAGCCAGGCATATGTGATCTGTATTTTTCTTTATCGCCTTTGCAAGCGATCCACCTATCAGACCAAGTCCGACAATTCCAATTTTCATATTATTTACCATCTTTCCAGCGTGAAAAAATATTCCCCACACTATTACTACTTACCCTTAGAGGCGTTGTTCATATCTTATTATTCAGCACACAGCTTATAAATTACATCCGCATAGATCTTAGTAATATTCATAAAAGTGCTTATGTTAATATGTTCGTCAGCACCGTGCATATTATTATTCTCCCCCGGGAACTCAGCACCGAAACCAACACCCATTTTAGTATTGTGAAGATAAGTTGCTCCGCCCTCAGCCAGACACTCACCCTTCAATCCTGTAAGCTCAGTATAAGACTTCAAAAGCGTCTGTATAAAATCAGAATTTTCATCAACGTAATGAGGTTCCATAGCGTCATCATCGACATATGTCTGACCTAATTTGCCCAAACGCTCATCAAGCTTAGAATAAATCTCTTTCAGGCTTGTGCAAACAGGAAAACGAATATCCATTCCGCCCTTATACTTGCCTCCGCCAATGTCGATCAGACTGTAAACCTCAGTTATTTTCCCTGAAACCTTATCTTCGCAGAATAAATCAAGAGACTCTCCGTGATACTCTCCATAAGGGAAAAGCTTTGAAAGCTCACAAACAAGATCATATGCTCCGCCATTATCAAAAGGTAGTTCTGTCAGTAGCTTTAACAATGCCGTTATGGCGTTTTCTCCAAGCTCCGGCAGAGAGCCATGTGCAGACATACCGAAAGAAGTTATTTTTACTTTCCCGTCTATTTCTTCTGCTAAAAATTTTACATTAGTAGGCATCTGAGCTATTTTCTTATCAATTATTCCCTTTTCAATACCCTTTATTACTGCATAGGCTCTGTCAGGGACAGCATTTATTACCGTTCCTCCCGAAATGCTTTCGATAACCGCACCGTCTATTTTATTATTGTAACTTCCCACCATAATAATATGAGATACGCCCTTTTCAACATTTACAACAGGAAAAGACGAATCAGGAGTAAGCATTTTGTCAGGAAGTCCTACCTTGTTTGAATAGTACTTCAAATCCTCCATACCTGTTTCTTCGCTTGCTCCCAGCATAACCCTGACTTTCTTATTCAGCTTTATTCCCGAGTCCTTTATAGCCTTAAGAGCATATAACACAGCAACAGCAGGTCCCTTATCATCAATCGTTCCCCTGCCATAAAGCTTGCCCTCTTCCTCATTTACCGTAAGCTTAAAAGGCTCATATGTCCAGCCCGAGCCTTTTGGAACAACATCTAAATGTGCAATAATTCCAAGCTCCGGCTTATCTGCCTGCTCGCCGCCGAAGTCAAATGTAACCATATAATTTTCGTGGTTTTGCGAGATAAATCCGAATTCGTGAATTATCTCCTCAGCAACCTCCAAAGCCTTTGCAGGACCTTCTCCGAAAGGCTTATTGCTCTGCAAATCCTTTTTGCCAAGTACGCTTTCTACTTCAACAAGTCTGGCAAGAGTTTTAAACATCTCCTGCTTGTTTTCCTCCAGATATTCTGAAACGCTGTCTCTGAAGGCTTTTAGTTCTTTATTATTCATAAAAGTTAATCTCCGTCTATGCAAAAATGAGAGCAAGCAAAATCACTTGCTCTTTACGTTTATAGAATCATAATTACACTATTCTTTAATACTTTAATCAATTATCTGAAGTTCTTTGTCAAAGTGATTGAGCACCTCAACTCCGTCTTGAGTTACAAGCACCAAGTCTTCAATCCTCACTCCGACATCACCTTCAATATATATGCCGGGTTCTATCGAGAAAATCATTCCCTCCTCGACGACATTTTCATTAACCGATGATACATCGCCGAATTCATGGCACTCTATCCCTATAGAATGTCCCAAACGGTGGGTAAATTTATCTCCGTAGCCTGCCTGTTCAATAATATCTCTTGCTGTCTTATCAATATCGCAGAACCTGACTCCGGGTTTTATCATGCCCTCAGCTGCTTTCTGTGCTTTAAGAACGGTTTCATATACCTTTTTATGCTCATCACTGACATTCTTATAAAAGAAAGTTCTTGTCATATCCGAGCAGTACCCGTCTTTCACACAACCCATATCAATTAGAATACAATCGCCCTCTGAAAGCATTGTGTTCCCAGCTTCATAATGTCCGATAGCGGCACACTCACCAAAGCCTACAAGAGGGTCAAAGGAATACCCATAAGCCCCCATTGAGGCATAAATATCCCTTAATTGCGACGCCAACTCACGCTCAGTCATACCTGCTCTGATAAGTGTTTTAAGTTCACGCATTGCCTCGTCGTTCACCCTCGATGATTCTTTCATAAGAACAATTTCCTCACTGTCCTTGCAGGCACGAACAATATCCACGCAGACAGACGTATTCTTGTAACCTGACGCACTCTCAAGCTCCATAAGCCTTAGCAAAAACCTTGCAGGAAGATTTTTGTCAACTCCGAGAATTTTTCCGCTGTCGATATATCTAGAAGCTATTTCACAAGGGTCTTCCTCATCGTTGAACCAAATCTTCTCCGCTCCTAAATCTTCAGGAACGGTGAAAAGAGAGTTAATAAAAATCTTATTCTCGCCGTTATCCTTAATGAGCAAAGCAAAGAATCTCTCCCCGGAATCTAACATTTTCCCAGTCAAATAGAAAATAGATGCGGGATCGCTTATCAGCATCTGTGAAATCCCTTTTTCTTTAAGCTTTGATATTATTCTATTAAGTCTATTTACTTTCAAATATATTCTTCTCTCTTGGTGTAGTATATTACTTACCGCAGAAATCGCAGGCAACCAAATGTCCGTCACCTACATCTGCAAGCTGCGGACAATGCTCATTACATTTCTCCTGAGCCTTAAAGCAACGTGACGCAAACCTGCATCCGTCAGGCGGATTGATAGGCGTTGGAACATCGCCCTTGAGGATAATTCTTTCCTTTTTATGCGTTATATCTACAGAAGGAATTGCCGATAAAAGGGCCTGTGTATATGGATTGAGTGGATTATTATAAAGCTCATTTTTCTCTGCAATCTCCATAAGCTTACCCAAATACATAACGCCTACTCTGTCGCTTATATGCTTGACAACATTAAGTCCGTGCGCAATAAACAGATATGTAAGACCGAACTCGTCCTTCAAATCATCAAGAAGATTTAATACCTGTGCCTGAATAGAAACGTCAAGAGCTGAAACAGGCTCGTCACAAACTATCAACTTTGGATTAACAGCCAAAGCCCTTGCAATACCAACTCTTTGTCTTTGTCCTCCCGAGAACTCGTGAGGATACCTGTTTCTCTGGTGGTTTGCAAGTCCAACGCAGTCAAGAAGATA
>CANPWR010000082.1 GCA_947584825.1 uncultured Clostridia bacterium
AGCTGGTATATCATACTCCTTACCTTAGGGCAGGAGCTTTAATATCTGTAATCGGTTTTGCAGGTTTTGGAGTATTATTGATTGTACAGATTTACAAACGCCGAAAGAGACGATATAATATTTATACGGAGATAGAAAAATGAGTGAGATGATTTCTGTTGTTATATCTGTATACAATGAGGAACTATCCTTATAGCGTATTTTGAGACCATAACAAATGTTTTGAGCCATTGTGACGTGGACTATGAAATTATATTTGTGAATGGAACATCTGTTGGTGTACATAAATCCAGTTTTGTACACGGAAAATCTACTATCTTTATTTGGAACAATACTACACTGTTGCGAAATGAGAAAAATACAGTGCAGGCAGTTGCTACGTTTGCTGATGGGAGCGTAAAAAAGGATCATGTCGTATGGATCGGTATTTAAATATTAACAGGGTATAGAAATAAAAATCTATGTGTCTTAATTTTATAACTAAGCTTATTAAAAATTTTCTGATTCAGCAACACTTGAATAAATATATTTTTGTTGTATAATTCAAGTAAGGGAAGAAATTTCATTATTTATTTGACATTTGAATGATAGACTGTTAAACTAAATTATATAAATACGCATCTCAAAATATTTTTAATAAGGGAGTAGATAGAATGGTTACAAAGAAATTTCAAGATTTAGAATTATCAGCACTTGGATTAGGTTCAATGCGTCTGCCGGTTATTGATTATGATGATGCAAGAATTGATGAAGAAAAAACAGCGGAAATGGTTGCATATGCGATGGAGCATGGCATTAATTATTATGATACGGCATGGGGTTATCATAGCGGCAATTCAGAAACTGTTATGGGTAAGGTTTTGAAAAATTATCCTCGAAAAAGTTATTACCTAGCCTCAAAATTTCCGGGATATGACCTTTCAAATATGCCAAAGGTTGAAGAAATATTCGAAAAGCAGCTAAAAAAGTGCTGCGTAGATTATTTTGACTTTTATTTGTTCCATAACGTGTGTGAGATGAATATTGATGCTTATTTGGATGAAAAATACGGTATTTTCGAGTATTTGATTGAGCAAAAGAAAAATGGTCGTATCCGTCATCTGGGATTTTCCGCACACGGAAGTATTGATGTTATCAAACGGTTTCTGGATAAGTACGGCGAGTATATGGAATTTTGCCAGCTTCAGATAAACTATATTGACTGGACATTTCAAAATGCTAAGGATAAAGTAGATTTATTAAATGAGCATCAAATTCCAATATGGGTGATGGAGCCTCTGCGTGGCGGCAGGCTTGCAAAATTACCTGCAAGTGAGGAAGAAAAGTTAAAGAAACTTCGTCCTGATGAAGAAATACCTGCATGGGCATTTAGATTTTTGCAAAGTATTCCCGGTGTGACTATGATACTTTCCGGAATGTCAAATTATGAACAGCTTAAGGAAAATATAAAAACCTTTAAAACAGAAAAACCATTGTCAAAGGAAGAAATGGAAACATTGCTGAAGATTGCAGATAGTGCATTAAACGGAGTTCTTCCATGTACTGCATGTCATTACTGTGTAAGCCATTGTCCGAAGGGATTGGATATTCCGACACTTTTGGAGTTATATAACGAGCATAGCTTTACCGGTGGCGGTTTTATTGCACCTATGGCGCTGATGGCGATTTCAGAAGAAAAGCATCCTACTGCCTGCATAGGTTGCAGAAGCTGTGAAGCAGTTTGTCCTCAGCAGATAAAAATATCAGAGGCTATGGCTGATTTTTCAGAGAAATTAAAGAGTTAAAGTTTTATAATGGTATTACAAATGAAACACAAACTGGTTCAGCAGATTGCAAAGGATACTATTAAATTTGCAAAGAAAAACATTAAACCCGGAATGAATTTGCTTGAAGTAAGAGAAATGTGCGAGGAAAAAATGTTAGAACTCGGAGCAGATTCATTTTGGTATTGGGATATTGGTGCATTTGTGTTTGCCGGAGATGAGACAGCAGTCTCTGTTTCAGGAAAACAGTATACTACCAGCAATCGTATTATTAGTGAGAATGATATTATAACTATAGATTTAAGTCCTCAAAAGAATAACATTTGGGGAGATTATGCAAGGACAATCATTATAGAAAATGGTATTGTTACGGATAGTAAAGATGTGAAAAATGCAGAATGGCGAAATGGTTTGATGATGGAAGATAGATTACATAAAGAATTGTTGGATTTCGTAAAGCCTGAAACCACATTTGAAGAATTGTATTTTCATATCAATAAAATGATAACAAAGCATGGATTTATTAATCTTGATTTTATGGGGAATTTGGGTCATTCTATTACTAAAAATAAGGATGACAGAGTGTATATTGAGAAAGGAAATAATCAAAAACTCAGTGAAGTTTCCTATTTTACTTTTGAACCGCATATAAGTGTTCCTGGCTCGAAGTACGGATATAAAAAAGAAAATATTTATTATTTTGAAAATGGGTATCCGATTGAATTGTAGATTTGTAAAATATGAGGTTAATTAATGATTAAGGCAGTTGTTTTTGATATTGGAGAAACACTAGTGAGATATACAAGCCATTGAATTGGTCAAAGTTATATCGTCTGGCACTTAGAAAAATAGCTGATGATTGCAATATTACATTTTCAGAAAAAGATTATGAAAATGCAATTCATGTTTTGAAAAAATATAATACGAGAATAAATCCTAGAGAAAAGGAAGTTTCATCGGATACTATTTTTAACGAAATAATTGAGGTTACAAATCACGATATAAGTAAAATAGGAGAATTTAAGGATTCCTTTTATTCATTTTTTCGAAATGACGCTGTTATTTTTCCAGAAGTTGAAGATACTTTGAAAGAACTAAATGCAAAGAGAATTGTAGTTGGAACATTAACAGATGTGGCTTATGGAATGGATAATAAGTATGCTCTTGAAGATATAGCTCTTATTATTGAATACATTCAATACCCATATACATCAAACGATATAGGATATCGTAAGCCAAATGCTAAAGGTCTGCAATTGATTGCAAATCAACTCGAAGTAGATACAAAAAATATAATATTTGTTGGTGATGAAATGAAGGACATCCAATGTGCCGGAAATGCCGGTGCAGTATCTGTTCTTATAAATCGTAACAATGAGAAAAAGAACTATGGACAAGATTATGAGATTTCTAACTTACAGGAGTTGTTTGGTATAATAAATACTTTTGAAAAAAAGATATAGGATTTTGTTCAGATCGTTTTTATATCTTTTGCCATAAAAAAACACCCTTTCTGCTAAACATTTTTATTAAATGTCAAACAGAAGGGTGTTTATAATTTATGATGATTTTTACTATGTTTAATTTGAAAGCAGTGTTTTATCGTTGTCAAATTCAGAACCACTTACTTCTTCAAATTTGTGAAGCAGAGTTTCAATGGTCAACTGTTTCTTTTCCTCTCCCGAAATGTCTAAAATAACTCTGCCTTCGTGCATCATGATAAGTCGATTTCCATGAGTTATTGCGTCGTTCATATTGTGGGTGACCATCATAGCTGTTAGATTTTCTCGTTTGATAATTCTGTCACTGATTTCTAAGACCTTTGCCGAAGTCTTAGGATCAAGGGCAGCAGTGTGTTCATCCAAGAGTAGAAGCTTTGGATTTTGTAGTGTTGCCATTAAAAGCGTAACGGCTTGTCGCTGTCCGCCAGAAAGCAACCCAACCTTAGATGTCAGACGATCCTCCAAGCCCAGATCCAGTACTTTAAGCATCTCTTTATATTTTTCTTTTTCCTTGCTTGTTACACCGAACTTTAAAGTTCTTCTCTTGCCACGTCGTGCCGCTAATGCTAGATTTTCTACAATTTCCATTGTAGCGGCAGTACCAGTCATAGGATCTTGAAACACACGCCCAAAATATTTAGCACGCTTATGCTCAGGCATATTTGTGATATTTATTCCGTCAATAACAATTGAACCGCTGTCAACCGAGTAAGCGCCGGTAATCATATTCAACAGTGTTGATTTGCCAGCACCGTTTCCTCCGATAACAGTTACAAAATCTCCGTCAGCTAAGGTAAGATCAACTCCGTTAAGTGCCTTTTTTTCGTTTATAGTTCCGGGATTAAAGGTTTTATAAATGTTTTTGATTTCAAGCATTAGGCACATCTCCTTTGTTTTTTGCAGTTATTTTGAATTTTCCTGCGTACTTGTTTTTCCAATAAGGCAAGCCTAGGAATACAGCAACAACTGCCGCTGAGAACATTTTTAGGTTGTTTGCGTTAAGACCGAGTTTCAGAACGATAGCAATTACAATATAATAAATTACACCGCCGACTACACACGCAAGAAGCTTTAATGCAAAGTTCTTAAATATTTTGTTTAATAAAACTTCACCGATGATAACAGCAGCCAGTCCGATAACAATAGCACCTCTGCCCATATTTACATCAGCGTTTCCGCTGAACTGTGCAAGCAAGCCGCCTGACAATGCAACGATACCGTTTGAAAGAATCAGACCGAGTATTTTTCTTGAATCGGTGTTAATTCCGTTAGCTCTTGCCATAGCCTGATTTGCGCCGGTAGCACGGATAGAATGACCCAGCTCAGTTCCGAAGAAATAGTAGAGCAGAGCAATAATAACAATAACAAAAATCGCAATAACTATAATAGTTTTTGTAATTGTATTTATGTTAGAGGAAACTATTAAATCATATTTTCTGCGGCTGATAGGTGTGTTAGCTCTGCCGTTCATAATCAGGAGATTGACAGAATACAAAGCAAGCTGAGTTAAAATACCTGCTAAAATTGCTGGTATACCGAACTTTGTATGAAGTATACCGGTTAAAAGACCAGCAAGACAACCGGAAATAAAAGCGGCAAGCATTGCTATGTATATGTTGATTCCGTTAACTGTCATTACAACAAGGACTGCACCGCCGGTGGCTAACGAGCCGTCAACAGTAAGGTCGGCAAGATCTAAAACCCTGTAAGTGATATATACGCCGATTGCCATAATACCCCATATCATTCCTTGTGCAATGGGGGAAGGCAAGGACTGTAAAAACTCTATAAACATCTATAATAAAACTCCTTAAATATTAAATAAGATATAATAAAGCGATAAGAGATCTTACCGCTTTATTTATTATTCACTAATTTTATATGGTTATTACTCCATAACTATTTGCTCATAGTCATCAGGTATTTTTAGGTTAAGAGCTTCTGCACGCTTAGCAACATACTTCTTAGTGAGATCGGTAGAGTATTCAATCGGCATTTTTTCCGGCTTTTCACCGTCATTTAGAATTTTGTATGCCATTTCACCAGCACGGTAACCTATATCATAATAGCTGATTGAAAGTGTTGCAACACCGCATCCTTTGCATATTCCTTCTTCTGCTGCAAATACAGGAATTTTAGCAGGTTCAGTAATGTTGTTGATTGCCTCAGTGTTAGAAGCAGCTGTGTTGTCAGTAGGAATATAAAGCACATCAGAAGCATCTACGGCTGACTGCGTTATAGACGTAACATCATTTGTGTCAACAAAAGTATATACCTTGCAAGTATAACCAAGACCTTCTAGTTCAGACTTCATAATATCAGCCTGGTACTTTGAATTTGCTTCATTAGAGCAGTATAGAATACCAACATTCTTCTTGTCAGGACAAAGCTCTTTTATCATTGCTGCCTGGTCTTTAA
>CANPWR010000083.1 GCA_947584825.1 uncultured Clostridia bacterium
GTAAAATCCGGCTTATCGGTAAGATGGTTATTGCCTTTGCTTTCTATATCGTTGTCAATTACAGAAACCTTTACATTGATATAGTCGTTACCGTCCAATGCTGTGGTGTAAACATCCTCGCCGATTGAGTCAACCTCTCCGTTAGGAACACCGGGTATCTCCTGATTTTCTGTGTCAATAACAACCAGCGGAAGATGTGAACAGAACACATCATCATTATGGTCGGTACACGGAGTGTATGCCGACGCTTCTTTATGCTGATGATAGCGTGTGTTTTTATTTTCTTCAGTATTAAAAGGAGAAGATGATAACGAAAAACATACTAACAGCATAACTGCCGTCATAAATACACCAAAAATCTTGAATTTCATTTATCTCATCTCCTCTAATTGTATTCTATGTATATTTCCTCTAACTGCTGATGTCGTCATTTTGCATAACCAGATTGAAATACTCTATATTTCCAATGGAATAAACAGCATCTGTTATACTTTTTCCTGTTTTCTTTTCTCTGTCAATAAATTTTTTGTTTATTTCATAAATAAATTCAATACTTGTTTCAGTAGTATTTTTTACCCGCAGATTAGCCTTTCTCGAATAATACTGGAATATCAAAGCTTCAACCTTGTCTTCATTTACTCTGGCTGTTCTGATGATAAGAAGCATTCTTCCGTCATTTCTCAGTCTTCCGAAAAGAAGAAGAAGTAAAAACGCAAAGGCACTTCCTACTGCAGCCACAAGATAATCGCCCGAACCGCAGCATATACCTACTACTATGGTCCAGAAAATATAAACCGTATCTCTGGAATCCTTTATAGCCGTTCTGAAACGCACAATGGAAAGCGCACCCACCATACCAAGTGAAAGTGCAATATTGTTTCCAATTACTATCATAACCGTAGTTGTAATCAACGTCAGGGCAACAAGCGACACATTGAACTTCTTACTGTAAATACTTCCGTCGTGGGAAAGCCTGTATGACAAATATATAAAACAGGCTATAACAGCCGCCGCTGCAAGACGTATAATTATAATTTGTGTTGTAAGATCTCCGCTTGAATCAAAAAGATTTAAAAGTTGTTCTCTCATATTTACTATTCTCCCGTTATTAATATTGATATTTTAACACAGCGCTTCGTGCCAGACAATACTTGCTAACAGACAGTTCAGAACGGTCTGCCGTATTGACAAGGCTCTTTATATGGCTGAGTAAAAAGCCGTTATATTTAACCTCAAGTACCGCATTAAACGGATCAAGCACAGGGTACAAATTCAAGTCTGTTGAAAAGAGATCAAAACTTGCCTCTGTTGCTACTATATGATGATCCAATGTAATACGGATATGGTTTTCTCTTGCGATAAAGGCACGGCGCTGATATTCTACCACTGCTTTCG
Source organism: uncultured Clostridia bacterium (assembly GCA_947584825.1). Taxonomy (GTDB): domain Bacteria; phylum Bacillota; class Clostridia; order Oscillospirales; family Ruminococcaceae; genus UMGS1601. The sequence continues at coordinate 1,396 of CANPWR010000083.1, forward strand.
GACGATAACATCTGCTGTGCATAAGTCCATATAACTCAGAGGCAAATGGCTCATCATAATTCAAAAGAACGGAATAGTCGCATTTAATCAGTTGTTCTGCATCCTTTTGGCTGATTCGTATGGACCGTTTCTTTTGGTAAGCCCCTTCTTTTTTCTTTTCCTCAAGCATTGCAAAATCTGCGTTTGGATCATAAATTCGCAATCGTATTTTACGCCGCAGTTCCAATCCGTTGATTTTATCATTGTAATCACTATCTTCAGGAGTATCAAAATACAATGAACGAATTCGATAGCCCAAAGTACCGTTATGTTCGTCTTCCATCATAACACTGCTTAAAAGACCGCACAGCTTCTGACCGTCTGCTATTGTCATCAAATATTTCTTTTCCTGTCGCAGCACTTCATTCACAGTTTATCACCCCTCAATCACAAAGAAAAAACTGCAAAACTAACACCATAAATACGGTTGATGTTTTGCAGCCTGACAATCATAGCAGTATTACTCCACTGCCGTAGACTCATAGCTTTGCGTCACCTCTTTTCAAAGGCTATGCCATTATAGTCTTAATTAATATGTAAAAAACAAAAAAATTTCATTATTGTATTATACATATTATCACAGTTACACGGTTTTGTCAACGATTTATTTGACCTATCCACACATTGACAAGCCAATATGTAACAAAATCATTAACGTAATTAAAACTTGACGAAATATCATTAAATATGATAATATAATTATACAATTATATATTATAAAGTTTAGATAGACTTGAATTTAATATATTTTTGGTGATTTTACAATCTAGTTGGTCAATATCTTATAAAATTGGGAGTTGTGTAATTTATGAAAGGTAAAATCAAGGTAAAAGAAAGAAGTCTTACCGCAACTGTCATAATGATTGTTGTTTTGGCTGTGCTTTTTGTTACCGCATATTTTCAAAGCAGTTCAATTATACGGCAGCGAAGTCTTAGCCGTATGGAGGAAGGTGTTAACACTGTTATTGAGGAAATTACAGGTAAGCTAAGCAGGGACAGTAGGATTTTAAATTCAGCTGCAAACATTCTTTCTACTGCTGATAACTTTGACAATGAAACTATGAAGGAAGCAATGACTGCATTTTCACCTCTCATGGAAACTATGCAGATGAATATACTTATGCCTGACAATACAGTAATTTCTGCAAATGGCAATACTATAGACGGAAGCAATTCATTTTCTTTTGAAAAAGAAGCACCGCTCGGAGAACACGTTTCTAATCGTATGACCAGCTTAATTGACGGAAACACTCTAGTTCTGCGACATTTTGTTCCAATAATTAAAAACGGAGAAACTGTTGCTCTTCTCTTTGGTGTGACAAGACTGTCTGAACTGCCAAAGGTTATGAATATAGATAACATCTACAATGCCAGTGCAAGCGTTTTTATTATCGACACTGAAAACGGCGATTTTATTATGGATACATGGCATGAATCGCTTGGAAATATTAAAGACTTTAAAACGCGCAAAACACGAGGACACGACAGTTGGGATAACAATTTGCAAAAGTTGATGAACAGAGAAACTGGATATATTGAATATAAATCACAAAAATCTAATGAGTGGACATATCTTTATTATTCACCTGCAGAAATCAACCAATGGACAATAGCAGTTTCTGTACCGGAAAAAGAGGCATTTCAAAGCGTATATGCCATCCGCCGAGTTTGGTTAATAATTGCCAGTCTCGCTGTAATAGCTGTTGCTATTTATTATCTGTGGGTTCGAAAAAATGCTAAAATAGCGGTCAACAAAGCTGTTGAACAGGCAGTCTTGGAGGAAAAGCTCCAAAAGGCCGAGGCAGCGGAACGTGCAAAAACTATGTTTTTGTCTAATATGTCTCACGATATTCGTACTCCAATGAACGCTATCATAGGCTTTACTACCCTAGCTGAAACCAATATAGATAACAAAGAACGGGTTCAGGATTATCTTTCTAAGATTTTATCATCAAGCAATCACTTACTTAGTCTTATCAACGATATTCTTGATATGAGCCGTATTGAAAGCGGTCGGCTTAACATTGAAGAAAAAGAATGCAGTATCTCTGATATATTCAAGGATATGCGAAACATTATTCAGACGCAGATGCAGCAAAAACAGCTCGATTTCTTTATGGACACTATAGATGTTGTCGATGAGGATATTTATTGCGACAAACTTCATGTCAATCAAGTTCTTCTTAACCTTCTCAGCAACGCTATAAAGTTTACTCCGGCAGGCGGTTCTGTTTCACTTACCATAAAGCAAAAGCAAGGTGCTCCAAAGGGTTACGGAGCTTACGAGATACGTGTTAAAGACACCGGAATCGGTATGAGCAAAGAATTTGTAAAGCACGTTTTTTCTCCTTTTGAGCGTGAGAGAACATCTACTGTCAGCGGTATACAGGGAACCGGTCTGGGAATGCCTATTACCAAGAGCATTGTAGAAACAATGGGAGGTACAATAGAGGTTGAAACAGAAAAAGGCAAAGGCACTGAATTTATTATCAATCTTGAGTTCCGTCTGCAATCCGAATCCAAACAGATTCACCCTATAAAGGAACTTCAAGGATTGAGAGCGCTTGTAGTTGACGATAATTTTGACACCTGCGACAGTGTTACCAAAATGCTTATTCATATAGGTATGCGTTCTGAGTGGACCTTGCACGGAAAAGAAGCGGTTTTACGAGCAAAGCAGGCTATAGAAATTGGTGACGAATACTATGCTTACATAATAGACTGGGCACTGCCTGATTTGGGTGGTATTGAAGTAGCACGGCAGATACGCTCTCTTGTCGGTGAAAACATACCTATTATAATCCTCACCGCATACGATTGGAGTGCTATAGAGGACGAGGCAAGAGAAGCCGGTGTTACCGCATTCTGCAATAAACCGATTTTCTTGTCAGAACTTAGAGACACTCTTACATCTGTAATATACAAAACGGATTTGCCTCAAAAGGAATCGATACTGCCTGACACATTAGAAGAACTTAAAGGAAAGCGTTTGCTTCTTGTCGAAGATAACGAACTGAACCTTGAAATTGCACAAGAGATTTTAACAGAAAGCGGATTCTTAGTAGAAACAGCGGAAGACGGTACAGTTGCTGTAGACAAAGTAAAAAATTCACAGCCGGGTTATTACGATTTGGTTCTTATGGATGTACAGATGCCTATTATGAACGGATATGAAGCTACAAAGGCAATTCGTGAACTGGACAATCAAGAACTTGCTAATATTCCTATAATAGCTATGACTGCCAACGCCTTTGATGAAGACGTCAAGCTGTCAATGGAAGCAAAAATGAACGGACATTTAGCAAAACCTATTGATGTAAATAAGCTTATGGAAACTCTGCAAGAAATTTTATTAAAATAAAATATTTTGCATGGTTATGTAAAAAGTAATACACCTCTTAAAATTTGCACAAGTCCAAAGAAAAAACACCCTCCTATGGTAGAATGAAATAAACTGCCATAGGAGGAATGCTACCGTTACAGCATATTCCTCATTCTAAATTCTTTACAAATAAATTTTTTAAGAGTAAAACAAATTGATTTTTATTCATTTTATCGTCTCCTTCAATAGTATAAACAGAATTATCACCATAAAAAATAGCACAAAAATTTCCATTATTTATTTTGCAAATAGTAACCTCGATGTTACCTATTAAAGATTTTTTTAATTCTTTGTAGGAACTGTCTAGCATTTCTTCATTAGAAGCTATAATTTCTACAATTTGATTCTTTGACAATTCAAGTTCCACGACTCCATATAGAATTTCATTAGTATCTGAGAAACTAAATTTATACTTTTTCTTGTGTGCTTTCAAGAAATCCTCTGTGCCATATTGTATATGCCATTGCCTTTCTGACACTTCTTTCAGTTTTCCACCAAACTTCGCATTTGAATACAATGAATCAAGCTTATTTATTACCACATTATCAACCACTGCTTTTTCTTTTTTATTTGTAGTTTCTGTAGGTGTTTGATATACTATTTCATTCACTTGATTATCAATATTACTCTGATGTATTTTCTTATAATTTGCAAATATACAGATAGTTAATATTGCACATGCAGCCATCACTGAGATAGTATAAAATTTTTTTGTTCTCTTATATGATGAATTACTTACTTCTGTAATAAGAGCATCATCAATATTTCCTATTGCCTCAAACAATTGAAAACTTGTCATAAAGAATATCCCCTTTCTACTAAAAACAATCTCAATTTTTTTCTGCAGCGA
>CANPWR010000084.1 GCA_947584825.1 uncultured Clostridia bacterium
TGACTTGAACACTCACGAGTTACCCCACTAGATCCTAAGTCTAGCGCGTCTGCCAATTCCGCCACATCCGCATATTAAGCCGTTTTCTCAAACGACTTAGACATTTTATCACAAACATAAATATTTGTCAATAGTTTTTCTGATTTAATTCTTAAAGATTTTGAAGACTCAAACTATTTACTTTACCTTTTAATAATCATTGCCCTCAAGGAGTTCAAAACAGCAATTATCGATACACCAACATCGGCAAAAACAGCTACCCACATATTAGCCAAACCGATAGCTCCTAAAATCATAACCAGTAATTTAACGCCTATTGCAAAAACTATGTTCTCTCTTACTATCCTCATAGTCTTTTTGGATATCGATACACTAGTAGGAATGCTTATTGGATCATCGTTCATTAAAACTACATCTGCTGCTTCTATTGCTATATCCGAGCCTAAGCCTCCCATAGCAAAGCCTACATCTGCTCTGGCTATTACAGGGGCATCGTTGATCCCATCGCCGACAAAGCCTACGCAGCCATTGTCATAACCGCTTATAAGCTCCTCAATCTTTGAAACCTTGTCAGCAGGAAGTAACTCACTGCATACATTGTCAATCCCCAGTTCCTTTGCTGTTTTAATTGCAGTCTGATTTTTATCTCCTGTTAATAGCGTTGTTGAAATGCCTTTTGATTGAAGCGTTTTAACCGCTTTCTCAGAACCACTCTTTACAGAATCTCCCAACAATATCGCTCCTGAATAACGTCTGTCAATAGCAATATATACACAGGTGCTGTCATCATACTTAAACTCTGCTTTGACCGAATTTTGCTCAAGAAGCTTTCTCGTTCCACACAATACCTCATGTCCGTTGATCTTTGCTTTAACTCCCCTGCCAGCAACTTCTGCTATCTCTGACAGAACTTCAGAATCAACAGGTTTTCCGTATCTCTCAACTATAGAACGCGCAATTGGATGTGTAGACATAGATTCTGCATATGCACAAATTTTCAATATATAATCTTTGTCTATGTCATCTGCAGGAATAATATCTGTGACCTTGAACTTTCCCTCTGTGAGAGTTCCGGTTTTATCGAAAGCAACTGCTTTCAGCTTGCTTAAGCTTTCAATATTCTTTGCTCCCTTGATAAGTATTCCTTTCCTTGAAGCAGCACCTATTCCTGCAAAAAAGCCTAACGGAACAGAAATAACCAGTGCGCATGGACACGAAATAACTAGAAACAAAAGTCCTCTGTAGAGCCATGTACTGAATTGCGAAAAACCAGTTATTATTGAAGGAATTAAAACAACCAATATAGCCGCCGCTACAACCAAAGGAGTGTAAACCCTTGCAAATTTTGTGATAAACTTCTCTGCTTTAGCCTTCTTTTCAGAGGCATTCTCCACCATCTCCAGAATTTTTGCAATGGTAGAATCGCTGTACTTCTTCGTTGCCCTTATCTCAACAACTGAAGTAAGGTTCACACTTCCGCTTAATATCTCTGAGCCTTCTTGCGCTTCAACAGGTATAGCCTCTCCTGTTAGAGCTGATGAATCAAACGAAGTACAACCACTGACAATTATGCCGTCGACAGCTACTCTCTCACCAACTCTTACAACCATTATATCGCCTATTTTAACCTGTTCTGTTTCAATCTCTTTTATTTCATTACCTACCCTTATATTTACTGTTTCACTCTTAAGACTTAGTAAACTTGTAATAGACTTCCTCGACCGCTCAACCGCAATATCCTGAAAGAGTTCTCCCACACGGAAAAATATCATTACAGCCGCTCCCTCTTTGACGTCGCCTATACAGAGCGCACCTATAGACGCTATCGTCATAAGCAGTGTTTCATCAAACGCCTCACCCTTTATAAGATTTCTGACAGCGGAAATTATAACGCCGTATCCTGAAACCAAAAATGCCAGAAGCGAAAAAACAATGTTAAAAACACCAGTATTAAATATAAACGCAAGTACAAACAAAACAAGAGAAACTGCAATTTCTAATATTTCTTTTGTTCTGCTTTTATGTACCTGAGGATTGCTGTTTCTTACAAATGGTTTTACCTCTACCGCAGGCTCTATCTCTCCTACTATTCTCTTTACATCGTCTAATACCGTGCTGCTGTCAGCAAGGATAGTAAGTCTTTTGCTTATAAAATCCAGATTAGACTCGCTTACCTCAACAAGCTTTGATACTCTTTGATTTATCTTCTCCGCACAATTTGGGCAGTCAAGTCCTTCCAATTCAAGCACTAGCTTTTCCACATAATCAACTCCATTACAAATAGTTTACTCGGATATGTGTTCCATACCCATACTTAATATAGTATACACATGATCGTCAGAAATTGAATATATAGCGGATTTACCGCTTCGTCTGTATTTTACAAGCCTTGCTTGCTTCAAGAGTCTTAGCTGATGTGAAACCGCTGACTGTGTAACGTCCAGCAACTCTACAATATCACATACACACATCTCTCCTTGAGAAAGCGCATACAATATCTTTACCCTTGTCGAGTCACCCAGCATTTTAAAAAGCTCGGACAAATCGTAAAATTCCTCCTCACAAGGCATATTATCATTAATTTTCTTAATCATCTCTATATATTTTCCTCCGCATTCGGAGTGCTCTGTTTTTTGTTCTTGCTGTTTTACTTTCCTTTCTGACATTCTCTTTCTCCTTTCATATGAATAAATGTTCATATGTTTATTATATCATATGTATTGATTTTGTCAAGGGTTACTGATGAAAAAAATTAACCTTTAAAATATAATAAAAAACGGCTTTACCTGATAACCAGATAAGCCGTTATAATTAATTACAAATATTATTTTTAAAATTGGATATACTAAATATAAAACCTAAAAGGAGATAAATTATTATGATAGAACAAGATACCATAAAACTGCTCAGAGAATGTGACGCAGGCATCAAGATGGGGGTTGCGTCGATAGACGAGGTTATGGATCACGTAAAAAGCGATTATTTTAGAACCTGCCTGTCCGAATGTAAATCAGAACATGAGATTTTAAAAGACGAAATCCAAACCAGTCTTGACAGATTCCACGACGAGGGAAAAAATCCTAATCCTATGGCTAAAAGTATGTCGTGGATAAAGACCAATGTTAAGCTTGCCGCTGAAGAATCAGACTCGACTATTGCAGACCTTATTACAGATGGTTGCAATATGGGAGTGAAAACGCTCAACAGGTATCTGAATCAGTACGAAGCCGCTGATGAAAATTCCAAAGACATCACAAAGCGTTTAATACATCTTGAAGAAAAGCTGACCTCAGATATTCGTGAGTTTTTATAAATAATACAAGTCACTGTGAGCACCTGTATGTTATAAAATATAAAAAAATCGCTGTCGTTAATTTCACAAGCTAACAGCCAATATGGCATTATGTGATATTCTCGACAGCCTTTATATTTAACCAATTAGAGCGTGGTATTTGTTTTACACTTGAAGCTCTCTCATTTACAAGTATGCTAATTACATCTATTAGCTTTTTATGTCATTTTCTATAAAATGTCAATGAAGATTTACCTCTGTTATTCTTTATAAACACGGCGGTTTTAATATAATTATTTTATACTGCGTCTTCTCTGTTTTTTTATTGGCGTTTCTGTACCGCCTTTGTCCTCAAAAACTGTTTCGCCATCCTCTTTGAGATAGTCAAACTCCGGACTTTCCTCTCCCCTTGCCTTATAATAAGGCTGAATTACATATTTTCTGATAAACGGATAACAGTTAAAACATATTAAAAAGCAACCAAAGCTAAAAGGTAAAAACGGAATTACAAATACCGAATACGGATAGAAGAATAAAATTAGAAATACTATAATTGCAATTATCAATATATTAAATAAGCATCTCTTAACACTTATTCCGACAAGCAAAAACGAGTTCTTTATTATCTGTATCATAGACAAATTTGTTGAAACAATTAACTGATAGATATAAAAGTGCATCATTATAAACATAAGCATACAGCTGAGACATATGATAAAAGGAAGATACATAATTGAATTCTGTTGCGCCCATGTGCTATAAGAAACAACTGAAACTACAAATCCTACTGCAAAAATGACGTCTATAATCCCCATTATAAATGACTGTTTGTAGCACTTTCTAAATGTATCAAAGAAATAAGTAAATATAAATGCATTCCTCTCCTGAGAGTAATTTCTTATAACCTTTGTAAATCCGGCGGTAGCAGGTCCGATAGTTGCAATAAAAATAATACCCAGTGCACCTATGCCAACCATCTTTATGTTTAAACTTATATTATTTTTAAACAAAATAGTCATTCCCAAAAGCAGAGGAAGGTAGAATATAAAGTACAAAAGATTTATCTCCATCAGCTTCCAGAACCGCCGTCCGTAAATCTCAAAAAATTTAAAGAAATCAGTTTTCTCCTGCGGAGCCTTCGGAATACCCGGTCCTGCATTTTCATAATTACTGAAAAATCCCATTTAAAATCACCATGCCTTATACTTCCTAAACAGTTACTTTAACACATTATACACCAAAGAACTAAGACAGTCAACCGCAGCAGACACAGCAGTAACAGCCTCTAAAACCAAGAACTTTACCGCATACAGCCTTACATACTCATTTATGCTGACACTATCAGAGCGTTTGTCCAAAAAAGCCTGTGAAAAAAAACGGTTTGACATTTTAATAGATTCCCTGACTGCTATAAACAGTGCATATGATGACACCAATGCACATGGCAAAATCAGAATAAGAGCTGTTAAAAATCCGTTTAAACCGTTTTTAGAATATATCTGTGCTATAGTTACACCAAAACCCAACCCCTTATAAACAGGAACTAAAACTGCCACTGGCTGTGCAATAGCGCAAAATCCCAATAAAAACAAAACGATTATCAACAGCGACGAGTTTAAAAGCGAGCTGTATAGAATTTCAACATATCCGCCGTTTTCCCGCATTGACAGATAATCGTTGTTCACTAGATTTAAATCGCTTAGTGTGCTTGTCTTTAAAAAAGAAAAAGCCAATGTTCCTATCAATACTCCTACAATCATAAGAAGCATTATTCGGAATATAACATTTGACTTTGAAGGTCTTTCTGTCATATAATCAACTCCCTGTTTTTTAACTTCGTTAGTTGATTATATGCTTTAGGACAAACATATATTACTCTACTAGACACTAGATTAAAAACGCAAATGCAGCGAACCGGCAGGGGTGACCCCTGCACTCAGTTCGCATATAACATCTTAAAATGTTATACTTTTGCATATTACATATTGCATCTATTCGGATAACTCATAGGCTCTATTGGTACAAGCCTCGCAGGCTTTTTTTACCGTACCCTCCAAATCACCCTCTCTGAGCTTTTCAAGTCCGGCAATAGTAGTTCCGCCCTTTGAGGATACCATTTTTATAAGCTCGTCAATAGAATTGCCGCTGTCGGTTATCATC
>CANPWR010000085.1 GCA_947584825.1 uncultured Clostridia bacterium
GCGGAGGCTGGATTTGAACCAACGACCTTCGGGTTATGAGCCCGACGAGCTACCGAACTGCTCCACTCCGCGATAAATTGTTTTATACTTTCTTAGTGCTTATTTATTATATCATTTGGCAGAGCCTTTGTCAATACTTTTTATAAAAAATAAGAATTAATTTGCATTTGTTTATGTTTTGCTTAATTAAAAGAAGTAAAAGCGGATGAATATAATTCATCCGCTTTAAACATCTTTAATAAATACTCTCTTATGTGACTTAATTTGTGTTGTTGTGACAATTATTATTCCTTGCAGTAATCAATTACCGATTTTATAAACTGCCTTCCAGCAGCATTTTTCGACAGCTTTTCAAAATCACAGTTGCATACTACGACTTTTCCGCCATTACACTCATACTCATAAAGCATTCCTAGTTGATGGTTTCTTTCAAAGTTGTCTATAGTGCGAACAATAAATGTTTTGTCTTTATAACAGTCGTCAAGAATCTCGCTCTTGGAATTTTCGACAATTTCCCACCATTGTTCAGTTGAAAAGGTTTCACTAGGGAATTGCGAAAGCGCAGGATGCGTGTTGTCGATTAAAAGTCCCATAGTGCCGACAGGCAGTTCTTTGTTCATCATTTTAGATATTGTGCTGAACATAGGATAACACCAAAAATCCTGACAGTAAAAGCCTTGTATAAAGTCGTTATCATTAAGCTTTTCAAAGTCAGGTGCTATAAGTATAGTTTTACCCTTAGATAAAAGCTCTTTAGCATCAGGAGAGTCGACACTCTCGAAAATATATGCTCCTGAAATATCAACACTTTCGAGAATAGGAAATACCCAAATCCTATATGAGTTTTGTATATCTGTTCCATCTATTTCTAAGTTAAGTTCAACTGTATGAACAGAATCAACCTCCGGCAGCGTAACCTCAATATCGCATATGTCAATATAGTTTTGATCGTCTGTCTGATGTATAGTTTCAATTCCGCTCGTTATGGTACTTCCGCAGGAGCATTTGAGCTCCCATTTGAGATTTTTTGAATTAATGCTATAGTTTCTGTAGTAGGCAAGTTCAATATGAGCTCTGAATTTATCGCCGCTTTCATATGTGTAACTGTCAAATTTCCCTAGTAAAACAGCGTCAGAACAGAATTTTCTCCATTCCTTTGGCGAGCAAATTCCCTTTTGATCCATAAATGCGTCAAGTACGCCTACCAATGCTGTTCCTTGACCGCTGAAATCCTGAATGTCAAGGATATGAAATCCTCCGAGCCGTCTTGAACGGAATACTGATTCCATTTCTTCTTTATAGCAGGCAACCGACAGCTTTCCTGAAGCCTGGAAAAAGTCTTTAGCTAAGTGACCAAGACCAGCTGCCTCCATATTTTCCTTGAATATTTTAAAATTATTAGGCTTGAGCGAGCCTGTGTACTTTTTTATTTCATCAAAGTCCGGATATGTTTCATACTGTCCTATTTCATGTGTGATAATGGGAACATCAGGTATAAAGCTGGCATCTGCTTCGCTTGCTTTAACGGTCTTTACAGTTGTTCCGTATTGAATCTGTACTGTTCCATCATTGTTTTCTATATTTTTACTGTTGCTGACAGCAGGATGAATTATACTGTCATAGCACATATCAGTTGCAGGCTTTCTAGTCTGAATATGACCGAGAGGAGCATCGCACGCAGCAAAAGAACCTCTGATAAGTCTGTCATGCGAGAGTCTTACGCCGCAAAAGAAATCATCATTTTCTAAAACAGAAGGGAAGAACTGAAAGTTGTTTGAACCCTGTGTATAAAGATGCCTTTTGTCTTTTGCTTTAAAATATCCAATTATATCATTCAGTCTGGCAGGACTTCCCCAAAGCTCGTTGCCAAGTGACATCATACAATAAGAAGGGTGATTTCCAAAGAACTTCATCATATTAAAGCCTTCTTCAATAAGGAACTCCTGCTCAACTTCGTTATATCCCTCTTCATCTTTGGCTGCTATCGTACCCCAGAACGGGAGTTCAGGTTCCATATAAATTCCCAGCATATCAGCAGCAATAAAAGCCGCTTCGGTCGGGCAGCAGGTGTGATAACGATAATGATTCATTCCGTAATCTATTGATATGCTCATAACCCTGAGCCACTCTGCAACATCTGTCGGCATAAATCCCGTTTTTGGGAAAATTAGTCCGTCGTGCTTTCCTCTAAGGAATGTCTTTTTGCCGTTTATGGTGAACTTATCACCGTCAGTTTTAAACTCTCGAAGTCCAACTATAGTGCTGTAAGTGTCGTCTCCAATTGATACTGAAAGATTATACAGATAAGGGCGGTATTCATCCCAGAGATGAGCGTTCTCGCCCATTTGATAGATGACGTCAATCTTTCCGTCTGTATAACCATAATCACAAGGTGGGATCATCTGGTCATTTTTAGCTTTTGGACCGTCAAACCCAACTGCTGAAACAGTTACTGTTCCGGAGTTTTCTCCGACTACATCGGCTTTTATATGAAGCGTTTTAGAATGTATATCGCTTTCGACAAAGACATTTTCTACATAAGTTCTGTCGTAAATCTGAAGCTCTATTCTGCCAATAATTCCATTCCAGTTTGTCTGGGTATCAGCAGAGGTCAGGTGTCCGCCGCCTGTTCTATATCCGAAATTTGCAACTCTTACTGTAACGGTATGGATACCTTCGGTTACATAATCGGTTATATCATAAATATGAGGTGAAACCAGAGAATCGTATGTGCCTACTTCCTTGCCGTCAATGTATAAAGTCGTTATTCTTGTACGTTCTAAAAATATAAAGGCATTTTTGCCCACAGCCCTTGTAAAGTCTACCTCTTTTGAAAACCATGCCCAGCCCTCAAAATAATAAATGTCTGTTAGGTAGTCCTTTTCACGCTTTTCATTAAATTTACCCTTTTTTGCGTTTGATGTTGAGTTAGGAAGCATAATGCTGTCACTGAATGGTGGAGTTTTGCCTTCCAGTTTTTCATCAAGTTCAAGAGACCACTCGCCGCTTAAATCAATATAATCTATCATTTGTTTTCTCCTATAAAATTAATCTTGATTTGTAAGCTATATAATCGCATACGATTTATATATTAACATAAATTATAGGCAAAAGCAATAAAAAATTTATAAAATTAGAAGCTTCAGAGAAAATTCCCTGCGGCATTTATTTTTATTTTTTCTCAATAGGAATTAATAGCTCCACATAGCTGTCATTTTTGTTTTCACTAAATAAGTGAATAACGGTTATTTCGGGTGCGTCAGAAATAATGTACGGCGATGTTACCAGCCACTCATTTATAAGTCTTTTACGCAAATCAAGATGTTCGTTTATGCAGCTTGTTCCACGTTCTGTTTCAACCTGAACATATAGATGTTCGGGTACTTTTACCACACTTAACAACTCCGCATATTTCCCTGCCGTTTTTTCAAGATGACTGTTAAAGTAATCGGGGATCTTTGAACCTATTGTAAATGAATATCCACTGTCGGCAATATCTGATATAACGCAGTATTCCGTCTCGCAGTCGTTCGCCATTCCCTGCAATGCATATCTAACAAACCTTGTACTGCCGTCTACCATAAAATCATGCTGTTGATTGTACCTGTCGCCGGGTTCTCCCTTAAAATGCCTTTTAAGTCCCGTTATTACCATACTAGGCTTGCTTACAATTTTGTAATTTAACATACTTCCGCCCTCCAGTGAAATTTTTATTGACAATCGGGAAAATGACTTTAAGTCAGCGTTCCTTTTCTTTGCCTGAGACGGCGTTATACCGTGAAAACGTACAAACGCCTTCGTAAAGCTGTCAGGACTTTCATAACCGTATCTTAGCGCTGTATCGATTACCTTTGCCCCTCCGCTTATTTCTGCACCTGCCAGTGTAAGTCTGCGGTATCGGATATACTCGCCTACAGTGTAACCGCACAGAATGCCAAACACTCTTTGAAAGTGATACGGCGAAGAAAAGCTCCTGCTTGCAATATCATTTATATCCAGCTTTTCTGTTATGTTATCCTCAATATAATCTATTGCGCTTTTTATTCCAGTTATCCAGTCCATTGTCTTTTCCTCCTGCCTGATAATATAATACTACCTAAAATTTGTATTTTCCCGATTTTGCGTGCCTTTTAATATCGGTATAAGATACGTGTTTCTTCTGTTTAATAGGCTTCATTTAAAAAAGTAAACCCGACAGCTATAATATCGAATACGTTACTTCTATTTTCTTGGTTCAATTAATAAATAAAAACCTATCGCAAATTCTAAAAACGATAGGTTTTTTTACTTTATTACATTAGTCTTTCTTTCAGCTTTGAAAGGAAGCTTTGTCTTTTTGCATAATTTCTTTCGCTGAGAAGACTGTCAAACTCATTCAGCTTTCTCACCATTTCCTTGTTTAGTCCTTTAGGAGTTTCAACAACTACTCTTACATAATGGTCACCCTTGTCACTTCTGTTGAGCTTTTTGATACCTTTTCCTCTCAGACGGAAAACTGTTCCCGTCTGAGTTCCGGCAGGTACTGTATATCTCACCTTTCCGTCAACTGTTGGAACAGTGATCTCATCACCCAAAGTAACCTGTGTAAAGGTGAGTGGAATTTCCGTCCAGACGTCAAAGCCGTCTCTTTCGAACACGCTGTCACGTCTTACTGAAACTGTCACGTTCAAATCACCGTTCGGACCGCCGTTTATGCCTGCATCACCTGCACCTGCGACACGAAGCGTCTGACCGTTATCGATGCCGGCAGGAATTTCTATTTCTCTTCTTGCTGATGTTCTTGTTCGTCCTTGTCCAGAACATCTGGGACATGGTGAGTCGATTATTTTACCCTGTCCTGAACAGCGTGAACAAACCCTTGTTGAGGTGATTGAGCCAAATGGAGTTCTCTGCTGAACGTTGACCTGTCCGCGTCCTCCGCAGTCGGGGCAGGTTTTTGCAGATGTTCCGGGTCTAGCTCCTGTGCCTCCGCAGTCTGGACATCTTTCCATTCTGTTCATTCGGACTTCAATTTTCTTGCCCTTGCAAGCCTCCATAAAATCAATGGTAACGCTTGCACGTATATCCTGTCCTCGTCTGGGGGCATTGGGGTTAGCAGATGAGCGTCCGCCGCCGAATGAACCGAAAATCGAATCAAAAATATCTCCCATATCACCGAAGCCGCCAAAGCCGCCAAAGCCTCCTGTTCCTGCACCGCCTCCGTAGTTGGGGTCAACTCCTGCGTGTCCGAACTGGTCATACTTAGCTCTTTTATCGCTGTCAGAAAGAATTTCATATGCTTCGTTTATTTCTTTGAACTTAGCTTCTGCTTCTTTGTCGTCGGGATGCAAATCAGGATGATATTGTTTAGCCAGTTTTCTGTATGCTTTTTTAAGTTCATCATCAGAAGCGC
>CANPWR010000086.1 GCA_947584825.1 uncultured Clostridia bacterium
CCTGCTATACTTATGGTTATAATGATGTTCATACTTATCTTTACAAAAGAAAAGAACCCACTTAAAAAGTAGGTTCTGTGTTCCTGTGATTTTGATACAAACAGGAAAGGTCTTATTGTTTCATCTGTGGGAGATTTGTTATGTACTATTTTCGTAAAATGGGAATTTGTTTTTCTTATTCAGTTTCATTTGGTAGTTTTTTCATCCTACCATAAGAGGGTGTTTTTTCTACTGTCCGTTTTTTCTGGACTTGTTCAATATGCCTGAGCGGTTTTCTTATTATTGAACTTTACTTTGCCTTTACTTTCCTTATCTTCTTTATCCAACTGCTGTATACCTTTTGAGTAATGCCATTTGCATCTTGATAGGTTGTGTATGCCCTTACTCTTATATAGTATGTCTTTTTGCGTTTGATTTTATTGCTCTTTATCGTTACTTTTTTACCTTTTACTTTCTTTGTAACGATAATCTTGTTCTTCTTGAACTTCTTGTTTGTCGCTACCTGTACTTCGTATCCCTTTGCATTTTTTACTTTCTTCCAGCTTACAACTATCTTTTTCTTACCCTTTGCTTTCGCTGTAAGCTTTGTTATCTTTGCCTGCTTCATTACCTTTTCAGCGTTTGCCTTGTCCTTTGCTGCCTTAACCGCCTTACCGTTTGTGGTTGCCTTTGGTGCTGCAGTAGTTGCAGCAGGCTTTGCTGTTGTAGGTGAAGAAGCCGGCGGATTTGTTTGATCGCTTGATGATGAATTATCCGATGACGGATCGCTTGATGGGTCAGAAGACGGATCGCTAGATGGATCACTTGACGGGTCGCTAGATGGATCACTTGACGGCTCATCAGGCTTTTTCTCCAGACCTCTTATTGCAGTTCTAATATCCGATGCTGTTTCTTCCATTTCCATTATATTTGAATCTTCTCCAAATTTATCTGCCTTTTCTATCAGTTCCTTTAAAACTGCGTAGCTTTCAGGTGTGTATTTTTCCTCATCATAAGCTTTAGCTTCGTCTAGTCTTGTTTGAACTAAATCATAATAGGCTGATATTTCATCTGCAAAATTTACCAATCTATCACTTGAATAATCTTTTAATAAACTATTATATGTTGTTGTGTCAAAATAACAGTGAA
Source organism: uncultured Clostridia bacterium (assembly GCA_947584825.1). Taxonomy (GTDB): domain Bacteria; phylum Bacillota; class Clostridia; order Oscillospirales; family Ruminococcaceae; genus UMGS1601. Next base: position 1,129 of record CANPWR010000086.1, read on the forward strand.
TTTTTGATGTGTCGTTACCTGCCGGGAACCACTTTGATTCCTTCTCATGCACATATAAATCAGTTAAAGAACTGCAGCCATAGCACCATCGTGCATTAGTATAAGATATTACAATACCTGCAGGTATCTCTAATTTTTTCAGATTTGTGCATCCCTCAAAAACACTTTGAAACCCATATCCACTAACACCTGGTTCACCTTCCATCTGAGCACCTTCTTCAATATACGCTTCTTGAAGTCCCGTACATCCATAAAAAGCGTAACAAATACTAATTACTGATGAAGGTATAACTACTTTCTTTAATGATTTACAACCTTGAAAAGGTTTGTATGCAATACGTTTTATTCCGTCTTTAAACACTACAGATGATAGCTTTTCACAGTTTGCAAACGCTAAACCGGTATAGGCACCAGATAGATTAAGATCTTTGTTATTCCCCTTTATCCAATTCCAACTCTCAATTGTTGATGGAATTACTAAACTCTGAACAGCAGTTTCTGCAAATGCTGCTGCTCCGATTACCTTTAAACCTTCACTAAGTGTTATATTTTTCAATGAAGAACAACCATAGAATGTATATATATACCAATTCGTTATGCTTGATGGTATAGTAACACTCTCAAGCGAGGTACAACCCTGAAATGTGTAGCCGCCAAGTGCTGTCATTCCCTCAGTTAAAGTAAGATTCTTTAATGAAGTACATTCTGCAAATGCATAGTTATAACCATTATATTCATGTTCAAAAGTAAATTCTGTTATAGTTGAAGGTATAACAACAGTCTCAAGATTTGGCATTTGATAAAATGCACAAAAGCCTATTGATGTTGCTCCCTCTTCAATTTTTACTTCTTTTATAGCATCTTTGTGTGCCTTATAGGAGTATGTTTTAAGATAGTCATCTTTTGTTTCTGGTGCTTGATAGTCTTTACCATCAACATTAGGTGAATCCATACCACCTTGACCCGAAAATGTCAGCACTCCGTCTGAATCAAGCGTCCAGCTTAAATCTCCGCATGTACCTGAATCAACAGTATCAGCTGATACTGTCATTGCACCTGTAAGTGCAGTCGCTGCAACTACCGCCGCTGCGGTAAACGATAAAAGTTTTTTAAGTTTCATTTTTTACCCTCCTAAAATCCCAGCGAATTTTTTTAAAATATTCACTTAAGTTTAGGATATATCATAGAACGAATTAAATCAAGGATTTTAGCACGACCTGCACTTTTTTGTCGTAAAATGCAAAAGTGCAGTATATTTGCATACTGCACTTTTGCTTATATAATTTAGTTGAATTTATTTTTGCTAATAAAATATCTATCAGTATTTCACCTAAAATACATATAAAGCTGACATTTTATCATTCCATTATAAAGCTTCCTACGCTTGTCTGCCCTTTTACCGAAGAACTTTTCAAACTCTTCGTGAGGAGTTATTATATAGCAAGGACGTTCCTTTGACGGATTTAATCTCTCGCCAAGTGCTTTATAAAGCCTTTCTGCGTCCTTTATCTCTAACATTCTCTCTCCGTAAGGAGGATTGCAAAAGGTTATCGAGTTATCAATATGTTTAAACTTTGATATATCCAACTGCTTAATAGCAAGCTTTGAACCCACTCCTGCTTTCCTTGCGTTTGACTGCGTAAGCTCTACAGCAACATCATCAATATCAAAGCCGAACGCCTTAAACTCTCCTTCCCTGTCAATAGAATCAAGCGCCTCTGCCCTTGCGTCTGACCAGACTTTTTCAGAGATCTGACTCCAGTTTTGTGCCGCAAATTTTCTCCTTAAGCCGGGAGCTATATTTAACGCCTTATATGCCGCCTCGATCAAAAAAGTTCCCGAACCGCACATTGGATCTGCAACTACACTGTTTGAACGTACTCTTGCTAAATCTACTATTCCTGCGGCTAATGTTTCCTTGATAGGAGCGTCATTAGAATTTCGTCTGTAACCCCTTTTATGAAGTCCTGCACCTGATGTGTCGAGATAAACAGTTGCAATATCCTTATGAATTGAAAACTGAACCTGATGCACAGGTCCGTCCTCATCGAACCAGTTTATGCCGTAAACGCTTTTAAGACGCTCAACAATTGCCTTCTTTATTATCGACTGGCAGTCGGGTACACTGTGCAAAGCAGAGTTTAAAGAATATCCCTTAACTGGAAAAGCGTCTTGCTTTCCAATAAAATTCTCAAGTGGCAAACTTTTTACACCTTGAAAAAGCTCCTCAAAACTCCTAGCTTCAAATGAACCAAGCTCTATAAGCACCCTTTCAGCCGTTGACAGCCAAAGGTTTGCCTTTGCCAGTGTATTTAAATCGCCGTCGAATGAAATCTTCCCGTCTGTGACCTTTAGATTTTCACCGCCGATTTTCTTAATTTCATATGATAACACGCTCTCCAGACCAAACAGGCAAGGACAGCTAAGTCTTAGTTTATCCATTTCTACCATAATGGCTATCCACTGTATTTACAGCAGATAGCCATTCTCCTTTTTTATTTTAGCAAGATGTGCAAACTGCAGGAATATTGGACGCCTTATACCATCCCGTAGCTGTTGACCAGCAATTTGAACCTGCAATCAAACCTGTTCTTCTGCAGTATTTAAGCTGCTGGACATTATCAGGAACTTCAAAATCCGTTTTGGTTGAAGAATTAGCAATATCTCCGAAAATATTTCTCCAAATAGCGCCGATATTCTGATACTCGCTTGACGAGATCTGCTTAGCCTTCTTAGCGTATCCTACCCAAACTCCGCTTACATATGACGGCGAACAGCTTACAAAGGTAAGATTATGCCATTTATCTGAGGTACCTGTTTTGCCGACTAAGTCTACATTGCTCAGTCTTGCAAAACGTCCAGTTCCGTTTGAGTTTGTTATAACTGTCTGCATCATTCGGTTCATAACAAACGCTGTAGATTTATCTATTGCCTGCTCAGGCTCATACTTATTCTCGTAGATAACATTTCCTTCCCTGTCAATCATTTTTGAAATGAACGTCGGCTCGAAATACTGACCGCCGTTTCCAAACATCTCATAAGCAGCTACAAGCTCCTCTAAGATAAGTCCGTTTGTCAAAGCTCCGACTACCATAGGAGAATAGTTAGGATCTTTATTTATATCAAGGGTTGAGATGTGAAGTGTATTCTGCAAAAAGTTATAGCTGTATGAAGGGGTGAGCTTTTCAACAATCTGAGCAGGAGCAGTATTGAGCGATCTGTATATCATTTCGAAGGTGAAATAGTTGTTATACGACCAGTTACTCGTACCTCCGTACTCAGAATAGTTTATAGGCCATTTTTCAGTAGTATTATCTTTTTTGGTTATTGTTATAGGCTTATCGTTGAATATCGTAGACCAGGTGATCAAGTCCTTATCAAGTGCAGGAGCATAAGACGCAATAGGTTTTATCGAAGAACCAGGCTGACGTGCAGACATTGTTGCAATATTCCAGCTTCTTGATGCTTTTTTCTTTCCCCTTCCGCCGACAACAGCCTTTACTCTTCCCTTATAGTCCATAGCTATAAAAGCACTCTGCAGCTTATCTGAACTTAGAGTATAATTTGTAAAGTTAGAAGCGTCAAGGTATTTCTTTTCGACCTTAGACTGCATATTCAAATTTACATTAGTGTAAATCGTGTATCCGCCGGCACTTAGTTTTTCCTCAGCCTCTTCGTTTGAAATATCATCATACTCCGCAATTCTTTTAACTGCCTCATTTAATGTCGCATCTACATAATACGATGTAACACCGGTATTTTGATATTTTCCTACGCTTACGGTATTGTCACTTGTATAGTTCTTATCTCCTGTTACAACCAGTTTCTCTGCAAGCGCTTCCTCATACTCGTTTGTTGAGATAGCACCGTTATCAAGCATATATTTTAGGTTAAAGTCGTTAGCTCTTCCCACATTTTCATCATAATTGTCATAAGGATTATAATCTGCTGGTGATGGAGTTATAGCAGCTAAACTTGCCGCCTCTTTTATGGACAGCTCAGAAACATCCTTGCCGAAATAGAAATTAGAAGCCGCCTGCACTCCCGCAATATTGTTTCCTAGCGGAACTATATTCAAATAAGCCTCTAAAATCTCTTGCTTAGTATATGCCTTTTCAACATTTATTGAACGGAAAATCTCACGGATCTTTCTGGCTATTCCTTCACTTCCGTCTGTAGCGCTGTCACCCGT
>CANPWR010000087.1 GCA_947584825.1 uncultured Clostridia bacterium
CCAGGACTAGTCGTTGTTGTCTCCGCAGCTGAAACGAAAACCGCCGTAGATGGCAAAGAGCTAGCAATAAGTGCTAAGCAGCTTAAAACACTTAAAGCTTTCTTTTTAATTTTCAATGTTGTTTACCTCTTTTCTTTTAAATTTTTCAAATTGAAATTAATTTATATAACACTAAGCTACAGTTATTTTATTTAGCTTAGAATTATAACTAAATAAAGTATACAGTATCGAGCAATAAGAAAAATAAAAAAAGATTAAACTTTTTTTGACATTTCTATGAATTGCTTGTGATAATTAGTCTAATTAACTAATTAACGATGAATATGCATATAATAAAACGACATTTTTCAAAACTGTAGGTTCATTATATCATACAGTCTTTTAAATTGCAACACTTAATTATTGACAATTTTCCTGCAATATTTAAGTTGTTAGCAGTGCATAATAATCAAAAAAATGTGCATTTATTGTAAAACTTAACCAACTTAACCAATGTGCGTTAAACATTATAACACTAATCGAAACAGAATGCAACACCAAATTTTTTACAAGATTTTAATAACAATTAAGCGAATAACAGTGCAAAATAATCAAAAATTAATTTATTTTTAGAAAACGATGTCGAATTACTTAGATAAAAAAATGCTGCCACAAACACAAATCGCACATAATTTACTCTTGACAACATAAAATTTTGAAATAATGACCAATCAATGCAACAGCATACAGATAAAAAAACTAATTAAATTATATACTTAAATAAACACATAACTCCCCCGAGAGCGGAATAAAACCGAGCCCGAGGGAGTGATATATAAATGGAATCCAAAATGAAACCTTAATTAATAACAGCCTTTTCGGTATCCTTTTCAAAGATGTGGATTCTATTCGGGTCGATAGCAACTTTAATTTTATCCTGTGGTCTTACATTATTACGAGGTGAAACTCTAGCGGTCATCTGAATACCAACGCAGTTGAGATAAAGATAGGTTTCAGCACCCATCATTTCAGCGACCTCAACGGTCGTATCGATAACACCTGTTTTAGCAGAAGAAATAAACATTTCCTCATCGTGGATACACTCAGGACGGATACCCAAAACAACTTCCTTACCAACAAGCGGCTCAAGTAATTTCTCATCAGCCTTAGCCTCAGGAACCTCAACTGTATACTTAACTCCACGAGTTTCCTTAGTATCCTCTGTACCGAACTCAATGACATATTTTCCGTCTACCTTAATGAGCTTAGAGTCGATAAAGTTCATCTGAGGAGAACCGATAAATCCTGCAACGAACTGATTTACAGGGTGCTGATAGAGGTTATTAGGAGTATCGACCTGCTGAATGAAGCCGTCTTTCATAACAACGATTCTGTCAGCCATAGTCATAGCCTCTGTCTGGTCGTGGGTAACGTAAATAAATGTAGTACCCAATCTCTTATGCAGTTTAGAGATCTCTGTTCTCATCTGAGCTCTGAGTTTAGCATCGAGGTTTGAGAGCGGCTCGTCGAGCAAGAACACTTGCGGCTCACGAACGATAGCTCTACCCAAAGCAACACGCTGTCTCTGACCTCCGGACAAAGCCTTTGGTTTTCTGTCGAGCAAATGAGCTATGTCGAGGATTTTAGCAGCTTCCTCAACCTTTTTAGCGATTTGATCCTTAGGAACTTTTCTGAGCTTTAAGCCGAACGCCATATTCTCAAAAACAGTCATATGAGGATAGAGAGCGTAGTTCTGGAAAACCATAGCAATATCTCTATCCTTCGGAGCGATATCGTTTACGAGTCTGTCTCCGATATAGAGTTCACCGTCACTGATTTCCTCAAGTCCGGCAATCATTCTCAGTGTTGTTGACTTTCCGCAACCTGACGGACCAACAAGAATGATAAATTCCTTATCCTTAATTTCGATGTTGAAGTCTGAAACAGCCACAACATTACCAGGATATTTTTTATAAATTCCCTTTAGTGATACACTTGCCATTTATGTATGACCTCCCGTTAATATATTTAAGTAAATTTGCTCAATAATATAATAACAAATTTAAAAGGGTAATTTCAACGGTTTTTTCACTAAAGTTTGAACACAGAAATTATTTATAATTACTAAATCTGTATAATTTTATTTAAAAGCTTTACAAAATCTTTTCAACATCTTTGTGCAAAAGTTCCAAACACTGACCTATGGCAAGATTTGGTTCAAGAGCAAGTCCGCCGATCTTAACACGCTTCAAAAAAACAACCTTATTAGACAATTTATCAAACATTCTTTTGACCTGATGATACATACCCTCACTGATATAGACATAGCAAGCTTTTTCATTTTCTGGAACAAATTCTATCCTTGCAGGAAGGCAAACGTCGCCTCCATCGATTTCCATACCCGTTTCAAACTCGCTGATATAATATTCCTGAACAGGGTTTTCAAGTTCGACATAATACTTTTTCTCAACATGACTTTTAGGCGATAACATCTTATGGGCAAGCTCACCGTCATCGGTAAGAAGTACAAACCCCTCAGTATCCTTATCTAGTCTGCCTGCGGGAAACAATCCTTCACGAAAAAGCTCAGGCGGAACAAGCTCCAGCACAGTCGGAGATTTTCCGTCATGTGTGGAGCAAACGTACCCCTGAGGCTTATTCAGCATAATATATACATACTTCTTGTAAGCTATTTCCTCACCTTGAACGGCAACAACATCTTTTCCCGCTGTTATCTTAACATCGCCATTTTTAATGACATTACCATTCACCAAGACCTCGCCTTTTCTGCAAAGGGCTTTAGCGTCTTTACGGGACACACCGTTCAACTGGCTTGAAATAAACTTATCAACACGCATTATTTCTGACATTTTTTGTTCCTTTATTTTCTACAAAACTATTACCTTACCACTGCTGAGAACTGCTTTCTGCTGAAGTATTTTCAGAAGATGGCTCAGTACTGCTTTCTTCCGTATCATTGCTATCGGTTACATTAGCGGTCTCTGTTTCCGATTCTAATTCCGATTCAACGCTGTTATTATCATCGCTCGCACTGCTGTCAAATGTGTTCTTAGCTTGCTTTTTATCAGATTTAGAATTCACATCTGAACTGCTATTATCAGCTTTTTCCTTATCTTTTTTAGATTGAGCCTTAGAACTCTCGGAATCCTCCGATTCTTCCTCGACTTCCTCATTATCCAAATCCTTTTCATCTATTGACTCTTTAGCGCCAGGATTAGGGTTTTTAAGTCCCTGCATAAATCCGTCAAGCTCGTTACAGGAGACGTCTCCGCCTATCAGATTGCCATCAAACACCATTAGATTAATAACAACATTTTCGGAGTTTCCGGGATAATTATACACCGCATATGTATAAATTTCAACCATTTCGCCTTTGTACTTTTTGAGATTAAAACCCTGCTCTTTCTGAAGCTCATTATAGCTTTCGTATGTTTCGTTAAACTCCTCAGGTATTGACACTACCTTACAGCTTGTATATTCCTCTGAGACCTCCCAGCCCATTTCGCTCATAAATGCCTGTCTTTCGCTCTCGGTTTTCATAGGATATGTTTTCGCCGTAGCTTTATGCACTATTCCGCAAACAATAAGTATCACCAAAAGTGCAATAAGTATTCCGCCGCATATGACTAACCCTTTTTTTCTTACTTTGAATGTTTTTACAATCATAATTAATGCCCCGCTTTCTATACAGTTTTTCATTTATGTATATGAAAGTACGGGCATAAATATGTCCGGCGAACCGCCGGTGGCTCTGCTGCCTATTAGAAATTTATTCTAATGTGTATCATTTCAAGACGGCGGACTTATTAATTGATAATTGACAATTAATAATTGAAAGTAGCAAAATATTAGAATCAACAAGCCTTTTATTTCTTCATTATTTGACAAATTACATATTTAGGTTTTATAATGTTCATAAGAGAGTGCTGTAAATGAACGGTAGGCGGTTTCTCCCTGAAAAAAGGGAGGTGATAACCTATGGTAGATTATTCGTTATTAATTACTTATACGAATATGCTTATCAGCGTTATCGCTCTATGTTATCTTATATTTCATAGGAAATAATAGAAGTTTTTTATTTATATATAAAAATAAGAAACACCGCCTTACTTTCCACGGTAACGGTGTTTCTACGCTAATCCAAGGAGAGACCGCCAAGGTAATTTAATTACCCATGTGCAGCACTCTCTTTTATATTTATATTATAACACACATTTTCGAAATGTCAAGAGATTAAAATAATTTATAATTAATCGTCCATTTATTCATCTACATATTCCATAATATCTCCAGGCTGGCAGTTTAATAGCTTACATATAACCGCCAGATTTTCAGCGTTGACTATTTCTCCCTTTCTGAATTTTTGCATAGTGCGCTCTCCGAAAACTTTTTCTTTTCTTAACCTATATGTAGAATATCCAATAGCTTTTAATTCTGCCAAAATATTAATTTTATATTTTATCGGCATATTACCGCCTCCATTATATGTTTTATATACAAAATATATATTTTATTCACTCAAAATTCGTGTATATTGCCATATTTACATACATAAATTTTGGGTGTATAATGTAATTATATTAAATAAAGGAAGTGACATCAATGAAAAGAAAATTTAGGGCTATTCATTTAGTGGATTTTGAAGAAGTAATGAAAGAGGCTGAAATGTTATCAGGACTTGCTCAGGTATGCTTATTAAGCTATATCAATTCCTTTGAAAACGACGTTTTCAGAGGAGCGTTTGAATGTTTAGCTTATGAAGCCACAAAATTAAGCGAACATTGTTATGAACTTATGCAAGAGGCGGAAGAATGATTTATTTCAATCAATAATTATCCATTATCAATTGTCAATTATCTATTACACTTCTCCTTGATCCTCGCAAAAGTCTCCTCCGAAATAATATGCTCTATCTTGCAGGCATCAAGTTCGGCGTTTTCTCTTGATACGCCTAAACCCTCTAAAAAATCGGTTATTACTAAATGCCTGTGATATACCGACTCCGCTTTCATTCTTCCCTCGTTAGTTAGAACTATCTGCCCAGACGGCTCGACAGTTATATATCCGTTTGCTTTCAAAATACCCATAGCACGGCTCACGCTCGGCTTTGAATACCCAAGCTCTGTCGCAATATCAATAGAGCGCACATATCCTGTTTTATTGTGAAGTATTAAAATGGTTTCTAAATAATCCTCTCCCGATT
>CANPWR010000088.1 GCA_947584825.1 uncultured Clostridia bacterium
CATATGCCTGCATAGTCGCACCGATGTCGTTTCTCTTTCCGTCGGTAATAACAAACATACCCTTGTTTTTAGCATATTGTATCGTCTTATAAAGAGTTTTAACACCCTCCCAGCCGTACATTTCATAATAGGCCGCCTGCGGCTTTATGGCAGGAACTATATCGCATATTTCATCAATAATTCCCTTGTTAAAGGCTAAAACAGCCTTTGCGGCACCTTTTAAATTCTTACCGTACTTTTTAAATGCCTTTTTCTTTAAATAGTCGGGAACATAATCAAGCTTAGGATCAAGACCTACAACAGTTGGATTTTGCGTCTTTACTATCTTTTCAATAAGTCTGTCAAATGACATAATACACAATGCTCCGTTAGGAACATTTCCTCCCTCCGATGTTATTTATCTTCAAAAACAACTTCGCCTTTTGAAATTGTATATAAAACCTTTCCCTTTAGCTTTTCACCCTTGAATACGCTGTTCTTTGATTTTGAATGAAGCTTCTCCTTTTCCACTATCCATTCCAAATCAGGGTCAAAAACCGTTATATCAGCAATACTCCCTTTAGTTAGAGTAACAGGTTCAAGTCCCAAAATCTTTCTAGGATTTTCACTCATTAGCTCATTAATTTTATAAAGGGGTAAAAGTCCCGTATGGTAAAGCTGAGTAAGCGTTGCCGCCAGAGATGTTTCAAGACCCACCACGCCGTTGGGTGCAGTATAAAAATCAGCCTTGTCACCCTCACTGTGTGGAGCATGATCTGTAATAATACAGTCGATAGTTCCGTCACAAACAGCTCTTTCAACAGCTTTTCTGTCCTCCTCAGTTCTAAGCGGAGGACTCATACGGTAATCAGCGTCCTTTGCATAAAGCTTTTCATCAGTAAAGGTGAAATAATGCGGAGCCGTTTCGCAGGTTACTTTTACTCCGTCAGCCTTAGCCGCACGAATAATATTGCAAGAGCCAACCGTCGACACATGTGCAATATGAACGTGAGCGTCCATACTCATAGCAAGAGCGATCTCTCTCGCTGTGATATAGTCCTCGCTCGCTCTGTCCATTCCTTTAACGCCGAGAGCTTTTGATACATCTCCCTTATTCATTATTCCGCCGTTTATGATGTTTAAGTCCTCACAGTGGGATATAACTGTCACTCCTGCTTCCTTTGACTGTTCCAAAGCCTTGCGCATAAGTTCTGCATTCTCTACAGGACGTCCGTCATCAGAAAATGCAACAGCTCCTGCTCTTTTAAGCTTGCAGAAATCAGTAAGCTCTATGCCTGCCATACCTTTGCTTACACAAGCTATCGGAAAAACATCTATGCCCGTTAATTTTGACCTTTCCTTTATATAGCTTATAGCGTCAGCAGAATCAACAGGGGGAACAGTGTTGGGCATACACGCAACTCCGGTAAAGCCTCCTGCCTTAGCGGCATTAGCTCCGGTTATAATATCTTCTTTATAGGTAAGTCCGGGATCACGAAAATGAACGTGCATATCAAATAAACCGGAAAAAGCAACTAACTTTCCTTTGCCGTCTATGATCCTGTCAGCTTTGAAATCAAGGTCAGAGCCAACGTTCTTTATTATACCGTTTTCAACGGCTATATCTACCGTTTTTTCCGTGTTATCCTTGCGTGCAGTAACAACTCGTTTAAGCAATAATTTCAATGGTGTCCCTCACTTAAATTTTATAACTTATTGTTTTTTATTCTTGTTTATTTCTTTGAGTGCAAACTCATAAGCTGTTATTTTCTTAGATGTATTTCCTGATTTATCTAGCGCCGATACCAAGTCAACTACATCAAGAGTTGTCGTTATACCAGAATCGGCAATATACTTCAAAATCGATTCCATATTGACATACTTTGAATCTGTATTCATTTGATCCCAGTCTTTCATTGTAATCTTCAAATACGAAGCTTCCTCAGCCACTTCACTTGAAGAAATTTCTGACTGTGATTCTTGAGATATATCAGTCGGAGCAGCCTCACCTAATTGCTCTGTACCAGTTTCATCAGAAACAGATGATGTAGTCGTACTCATAGGTTCCCGAACCGAACTGCTTTCAACCTCGTCACAGGCACACAAAATACCAACACATAACGTAAGCGCCAAAACTCCGCTTATAATCTTCCTCATAATAAATCCACCTTTCAATTTATGAAACACTCTTAATAAGCATTCCTTGTTCTTTTATTTTAACAGCCTTTAATCAAGTATTATAAAGCTTTCAGAACAAAATCAAGAATTATTATAGATATTTAAAGTCTGTTTATTATATTTTGTGTATTCCTTGAAAAAGTATAAATACTTATTTTTTAATTTCCAGAATTGCTCCTCTGTTTCCCGATGTAACTAAAGATGCATATCTAGCCAAATATCCTGACGTGATCTTCGGTTCTCTTGGCTTCCACTCGGCTTTTCTGCTTTGCATTTCTTCATCGCTTATTTCGACATTTATCTTGTTAGCAGGAATGTCAATTGAAATAATATCTCCTTCTTTAACAAGCGCAATAGGTCCTCCTACCGCAGCTTCAGGAGAAACGTGTCCGATTGCAGCACCCCTTGTAGCTCCTGAGAATCTGCCGTCTGTGATAAGCGCAACACTTTCACCTAGACCCATTCCCATAATTGCAGATGTAGGATTGAGCATCTCTCTCATTCCCGGTCCGCCCTTTGGTCCTTCATATCGGATAACAACAACGTCACCCGGATTTATCTTGCCACCTAAAATAGCGTCCATTGCGTCTTCCTCACAGTCAAACACCCTTGCAGGACCGGAATGTAAAAGCATCTCAGGTGCAACTGCTGAACGTTTTACAACACAGCTATCAGGAGCTAAGTTTCCCCTCAAAACAGCAATTCCACCCGTTTTTGAATAAGGATCATCAATATCCCTGATAACATTAGTATTCTTATTTTTGCAATTCTTTATATTCTCGCCCACTGTCTTTCCGGTGCAGGTGATGCAGTCGGTGTTAAGAAGATTTTTCTTTGAAAGCTCATTCATCAAAGCATAAACTCCGCCTGCTTCATTAAGCTGCTCCATATAGGTATTTCCGGCGGGAGCAAGATGGCAAAGATTTGGAGTTCTGTCGCTGATTTCATTTGCAACATCAAGGTTCAACTCTATTCCGCACTCGTGTGCAATAGCTGGCAGATGAAGCATTGAGTTTGTGGAACAGCCTAAAGCCATATCACAGGCAAGCGCATTCATAAATGCTTTTTCCGTCATAATATCTCTAGGTCTTATATCTTTTTTTAATAGCTCCATGATCTGCATTCCAGCGTGCTTTGCAAGCTCTATTCTCTCTGAATATACAGCAGGAATCGTTCCGTTACCTTTTAGTCCCATTCCGAGAACCTCAGTAAGACAGTTCATAGAGTTTGCCGTGTACATTCCTGAACAAGAGCCGCAGGTAGGACAGCCGTGTTTTTCATATTCGTCAAGCTTTTCAGTTCCTATTTTACCTGCATTAAACTCGCCTACTGCTTCGGAAATACTTGAAAAACTGGTCATCTTTCCGTCAACGTGTCCTGCAAGCATTGGACCTCCTGAAACAAATATTGTCGGGATATTTACCCTTGCTGCTGCCATCAAAAGTCCTGGTACATTCTTATCGCAGTTAGGAACCATAACAAGCGCATCAAAAGCATGTGCAATTGCCATCGCTTCAGTTGAATCTGCTATCAAATCACGTGTTACAAGACTATACTTCATTCCCTGATGCCCCATAGCAATTCCGTCACAAACAGCGATTGCAGGGAAAACAATAGGAGTTCCTCCTGCCATAGCGACCCCAAGCTTTACAGCGTCGACTATTTTATCTATGTTCATATGGCCCGGTACTATCTCGTTATATGACGATACAATACCAACCAAAGGACGCAATATTTCCTCATTAGTAAGCCCGAGTGCGTGATATAACGCACGGTGCGGAGCATTATTTGTTCCTTCTTTTATTTTGTTACTTATCATTTTTCTTTTTCTCCTTATCATTAAGTTTATTAATTTCATTTATGATATTGTTCACAATTGTATGAACAGGAGCTTCTCCGCTTACAGTGATAATACTGTTTTTTATGTACTTCTTTTTTCTTTTGTCATACAGCTTTTTTAATTCCTCTCTCGTAGAGTTATAAGCAAGCGGTCTGTTCTTATCTCCCTTTATACGATTATAGCATATTGAAAACTTTGTATCAATATAAACAGGTATTCCAAACTTCTTAGCGGCACGTCCGTTTTCCTCACGCAGAAGCGCTCCGCCCCCTGTAGCTATTACCCATTTTTTATTTCTGAACTTCTTTATAGTTTCTGTTTCCAGATTTCTGAAGTATTCTTCCCCATCGGTTTCAAATATTTCGCTTATACTTCTGCCTTCCTTTTTCTCGATATATTTATCCATATCAATAAATCTGCGCTTTAAAGCACAAGCAAGCCTAGTCCCGACGGTTGATTTTCCGCAGCCCATAAAACCGCAGAGAAATATTGGTTTCATTTTTATATGCTCGCTCCGATTATGGAGCATTCCCCCCTGACATCTAAAAAGTGAAATCACTTAAAATCTCTTTTTACAATTTCATTCATTTCTTTGATAATTCCGTTCACTTCATCAATTGTATACTCATCTTTGTCCCATATTTTATGAGCCGACACTGCCTGCCAAACAAGCATTGCCATTCCGCCGACTGCCTTTTTTTCCATCGCCTTTGCCTTTTTCAATAGCAATGTCTCTCCCGGATTGTATATAATATCGAAAACCGCATCGCATCTCTCGATCACCTCATCGGGAACAGGACATGCATCTACTTTAGGATACATTCCCACAGGACAGGCGTTTACAAGTAAATCATAATGCTTGTCAATATCAATTTTAGTGTTCAAAACTATATTTATTTCAGCATCAGACTTTATTGCCTTTATCTCCTTTTCAACCTGAATAGCAAGCGGCATATCGGATTCCAATATAGCTATATTCAAATTTGCTCCAGCCAACGCCGACTCAATAGCTATCATTCTTCCTGCTCCACCGCAGCCGATAAGCAAGACCTCTCCGGAAAGCTTTGCACCCATTGAACGCACCGTCTCTAAAAAGCCGTCACAGTCGGTGTTGTAGCCTGTTGTTATGCCGTTTTTATTGTCAACACAGTTTACCGAATTATATCTCTTTGCCGACTC
>CANPWR010000089.1 GCA_947584825.1 uncultured Clostridia bacterium
TTGTTACTTGTGTAAGCGGCAGAGCAACCGGAGTTTCTCTTCCGAACATTGATACGATAACATTGACGATCTGCTCTTCAAGATCAACAGACTCAACCGTGCCCGTGAATCCTTCAAACGAACCGCCTGTAACAGAAACGCTGTCGCCTTCTTTATAATTGACCTCAATATTGGCAGCTTTTGTATCAACGCCAAGAGCCTCGACCTCAGCCTCAGTCAAAGCGATAGGCTTTGATCCTGGACCTACAAATCCTGTTACTCCCGTGATATTTCTCACAACGTACCATGTGTCATCTGACATGACCATCTTCACAAGAACATAGCTTGGAAAAAGCTTTCTTTCAGCTTCTTTGACTTCTCCTTCTTTTCCAACCTCGGAATACGATTCCATAGGAACCTTTATTTCAGGGATAAGATCTTGAAGCTTTCGGTTTTCAACAACCTTTTCAATGCTTTGAGCTACCTTGTTTTCATAACCGGAATAGGTATGGATCACATACCATTTAGCTTGTTCTGACATAAACAGCAATACCTCCTGTTGTTAAAAAACCATTTTTATTTCATTACTTAATACCAAGCAGAAGTTCAACTAGCTGCGATAACCCAAGGTCAACACCTGCAAGAACCAAGCCGCATATTACACATAGAATAAGTACTATTCCTGTGTTATTTACAACCTGACTTCTGCTGGGCCACACAACTTTTTTAATTTCTGATTTTAAGTCTCTGAAATACTTGACGATTTTATTTCCGCCTTTTTTCTTAGCGACAGTGGAATCTTTAGCCATTTTAAAAACTCCTTTCGTCTACTTTGTTTCTTTGTGAAGAGTGTGCTTCTTACAGTACTTGCAATGCTTCATCATTTCAAGTCTGTCAGGGTCATTCTTCTTGTTCTTTTTTGTTGCGTAGTTTCTTTGCTTACATTCTGTGCAAGCGAGTGTTATCTTTACTCTCATTTCGGCACCTCCTGACGAAATTTGCGTTCCAAAAAACCGGTGAAACGCATGTCCAATTGCCTCCCTCCATACAGTCTAAAAACTATATGCCGTTTGATTTACGGTTTGAGGTTTTAATCTTCGTACTCTCTTTCAAGCTTGTTTATGGCCTAAAAAAGGGCGCAAAAAAATAGACCTCATAAAGAGGTAATACAATCATACCATACTTTATGAGGTTTTGTCAAGCAATTTTTTTCTTGTTTTTAAAATAATTCCAAAAGCACAATATATAGTGCTGTTTAGATATAACAAAACAAAATTTGGCACACGAATATTATTTTATGATTCTTTTTTGAAGGAGGTTTCCTCCAAAAACTCTTCAATAATATATCTAGGACGTTTTTTTGTTTCTAAAAAAACTTTTCCGATATATTCGCCGATTATTCCTATTGCCAAAAGCTGAAGTCCTCCTAGCAGCCATATAGATGTAATCAGAGAAGCCCAACCGCTTACTGAATGTCCTGTAAAATAGCTTATAAGAGAATAAAGAAGCATAATTCCGCTGACTAAAACAAATATCACGCCTAACGAGGTAATCATTTTAATAGGTTTAATACTGAAAGAGGTTATGCCGTCAAGTGCAAATGAGATCATCCTTTTAAGAGGATACTTGCTTTTTCCGGCATAGCGTTCCTTTCTCTCGTAATAAACCTTATCCGACTTATATCCCACAAGAGGTACAATGCCCCTTAAGAACAAATTCACTTCATTAAATTTAAATAGACCTTCAAGCGCTCTGCTGCCTAATAAACGGTAATCCGCATGATTTGAAACGACTTCTGCACCCATAAGGCTCATAAGCTTGTAAAAAATCTTTGCTGTTTTGCATTTAAAAAAGCTATCCTTTTTTCTTGAACTTCTTACGCCGTATACTACTTCGTTTCCTTCCTCGTATTTTTTTACGAACTTATCGATCACTTCTATATCGTCCTGTAGATCCGCATCCATAGAAATAACAGCGTCGCACTTTCCTCTTGCACAATCA
The DNA here is from genome assembly GCA_947584825.1 of uncultured Clostridia bacterium. Classification (GTDB taxonomy): domain Bacteria; phylum Bacillota; class Clostridia; order Oscillospirales; family Ruminococcaceae; genus UMGS1601. The sequence goes on from CANPWR010000089.1 coordinate 1,981, forward strand.
AGTCCTGCTAAAAGCGCATTCTGATGACCTTGGTTTCTTGTCAGCTTACAGCCTGAGAACATACTGTCACTATAATGTATTTTTGAAATCAGTTCCCAAGTTCCGTCATTTGAGCCGTCGTCAACGAGTATTATCTTACTGTCAACGGTAATTATTTTTTCCGACATAAGAGTACGCAATTTTTCTCTGAGCCTTGATGCTGTTTCTAAAAGAACAGCCTCCTCATTATAACATGGAATAACAATATATAATTTAGTCATTTTAATCACCGCGCCTTGCAGTTAAAGGCATGCCTTTCATCAGAATTTGAGTCCGCTGCGGTTCGCTAAAAATTTCCGCACTGATTTTTTGAGTCTCAAAAACATTCGTGAAAAAATTTTATTATGTTTTCCAAAATAACGATTTTATAAATTAAGAATGCCCAGAGTTTTGTTCATATAATCATATGATTATTTTTAATCGATACAGAGCTTTATGTAGTAACCCTATACTTAAATAAATTTACTTTAATTTTTCTAAACAATCCTTGCAAATCTGTTTTCCGTTAAGCTCAGAACAATCATCATAATCTACCGGCTCATCACAAAGAATGCATTTGTTTTGATATTTTCGCAGTATAATTGCATCTTTTTCTGTAAAAATCTCAATAGGATCACCGGTACTTAAATTCAGTCTTTTTCTAAGTTCTATGGGCAAAGTAATCCTTCCTGCCAAATCAAAATGTCTAACTATTCCGATATCTTTCATTATTAAAGCTATGCTCCTTTCGTATCTTATCGCTTGTATCGATAATTTATATTCTTATTCTAATACATTTTACATAATTTGTCAAGGATTTTTCTTTGCAATTTTAAATTTAATATGCTTTGCCCCAAAGAACCATATGCTTAGCGGGTTTACCGCAGCATACGCATTTATCATCAATATTTTCCTGGTCGAACGGAATACATCTTGAACCTGCGCCGGTTTTATCTTTAACCTCCTCCTCGCAAGCCTCGTCTCCGCACCACATAGCTTTAATAAATCCATCTCCCTTTTCTTCTAAAGCCTTTGAAATCCCTTCGATACTCTTACATCTATAGGTTTTATTCTCACGGTTTTGAAGAGCCTTTTCATAAAGTCCGTCATGAACATTCTTCAGCTTTTGATTAACAGCTTCTTCAAGCTCGTCAAGAGAAACGAATGATTTTTCTCTGTTGTGTCTGGTTACAAGTACACACTGATTATTCTCAATATCCTTAGGTCCGATTTCAAGCCTTACCGGAACGCCTTTCATCTCATATTCCGAGAACTTCCAGCCAGGTGAGTTATCGCTGTCATCTAGTTTAACTCTGATACCTGCCGAACTCAGCTTGTCATAGAGTTCATTCGCTTTATCCAAAACGCCCTCTTTATGCTGTGCAATAGGAATAATTACAACCTGTATCGGTGCAACGGCAGGAGGCAGAACCAGTCCGTTATCATCGCCGTGAGTCATTATTATAGCTCCTATTAAACGTGTGGTAACTCCCCAAGAGGTTTGATGAGGGTTGACCCTTCTATTTTCTCTATCGGTATATTCAATCCCGAAAGCTTTGGCAAATCCATCGCCGAAATAGTGTGATGTTCCGGCTTGAAGGGCTTTTCCGTCATGCATAAGCGCTTCTATAGCATAGGTAGAAACAGCACCGGCAAATTTGTCGCTTTCGGTTTTCTTTCCCTTAACAACAGGCATAGCAAGAGATTCTTCACAGAATCTTGCGTAGCAGTTCAGCATTTGCTCAGTTTCTTTAATGGCTTCCTCTGCGGTTGCGTGAATGGTATGTCCTTCCTGCCAGAGAAACTCACGTGACCTCAAAAACGGTCTTGTTGTCTTTTCCCACCTTACAACGGAAACCCATTGGTTATAAAGCTTAGGGAGATCTCTGTATGAATGAATTATATTTGCGTAATGTTCGCAGAAAAGCGTTTCAGAAGTAGGGCGAACGCATAAACGCTCCTCAAGCTTTTCGCTACCGCCGTGTGTGACCCAAGCTACCTCCGGTGCAAAGCCCTCAACGTGATCCTTTTCCTTGTTTAGCAGACTTTCAGGAATAAACATCGGCATACACACATTTTCGTGTCCGGTTTCCTTAAACATTCCGTCCAATATCTTCTGAATATTTTCCCATATCGCATAACCGTAGGGGCGGATTACCATACAACCCTTTACACTTGTGTATTCGATAAGCTCTGCTTTTTTTACTATGTCGGTATACCACTTTGCAAAATCAACATCCATAGATGTTATTTGCTCAACCATTTTACTGTTTGCGTTATTTTTAGCCATATTAATTCTCCTTATTATCTTTTATTTTTGAAGATTTATTCTTTTTGTTAAATCCATATATATCTTCGTTATATATTTTGTAATTTGGGTCAAAGTCTTCAAGCTTTTCGCCAATTCCGTATGGATCCGTTACGTTGTAGTCCTTGGGGTCAATATTTTCTCCGCTGTCAGATGTATTAGGAGCGTTTTTTCTTCTTTTATCAATTAACGCCGCAAGCTTTGGAGTAATTACCGCTATCAAAAAAACTAAAAGCAAAATAACTATTACACCTAAAGCATATTTGACCAGCGTTAATGTCATTGTACTATTCATTTATATGACTAGCTCGTGCAGAGCTATCCTCCTTTTATAATTTGGTTTTAATTATACCAATAATATCTTTTTTTTGCAAGGGATAATACTTGCTAGAATTTTAAAGCAGCTTGATTTGAATGCCAACTGCTCCATATTTCTCTTGAAGTTCCTTTGAATAATACTCCTCCATATCTTTCGGAGAAGCAGTTCCAATATTCTGTTCGGTGTATCCGCACTCCAATAGCGGAAGCTTACGGTAGAGTTCTTCAAAAGAATCAAAGACAAAAAGGTTTACAACTTCTACCACCAGCGTTTCACTTGGGTTATCTGTATTAATAAATCGAATATAATCACCGATTTGAATTTTCTTTCTTTTTTCATCATATAAACGTAATTCAATGGTTTTCTTTCCGTTCTGAATTCTTTGAAACGGTGACGGATTTAATTTCATTATGTGTTCCATATACTCATTCCTCTACAAAACATTAAATATGACAAATATACAATTACCTTTAGATAATAGCTTAAACTATATCCACCATTCTGGAGTCAATTCACCCAATTTCAAAGTTT
>CANPWR010000090.1 GCA_947584825.1 uncultured Clostridia bacterium
AAAGGTGAAATAGCAATAATTAATAAAAGTCGTATGTGAACTATATTAGTTCATGTGCGGCTTTATTTTTGCCTCTTGCTTCTAAGTGTATTTATGTACATAATATTAAAATCTTCTGCATTACCGCTTCACCCCTTGACAAAAACGGTCAAAAAATGTTATTCTGTCTATATGTTTTATTATGATAAAGTGATGAAATTATAGTATTAAGAGGTGTGCAGATGAAAAAGCCGTTTGTTACTAAGGAGAAAATTGAGGAGATAGTTAAAACATATCCTACTCCTTTTCATATATATGACGAGAAGGGTATTCGAGAGAATGCAAGACGTCTGAATAAAGCATTTTCGTGGAACAAGGGATATAAGGAGTATTTTGCGGTAAAGGCAACCCCTACTCCGGGAATATTAAAGATACTAAAGGAGGAGGGCTGCGGAGTTGACTGTTCATCGCTTACTGAGCTTATGATGAGCGAGGCTTGCGGTTTTACAGGTTCTGATATAATGTTTTCGTCGAACGTAACTCCTGATGAGGATTTTCTTTTGGCAAGGAAACTGAATGCTAATATTAATCTTGACGATTTTACTCATATAGAGGTTTTGGACAAGCTATGCGGAATACCCAAAACGATATGCTGTCGGTACAATCCCGGCGGAAAGTTTGCTATAGCAAATCAGATAATGGATAATCCGGGCGACGCTAAATACGGAATGACAAAGGAGCAAATGATAGAGGCATATAAAATTCTTATGCGAAAGGGTGCAGAGGAGTTTGGAATACATTCATTCCTAGCTTCTAATACAATCTCGAATGAGTATTATCCTGAGCTTGCAAGAATTTTGTTTGAGCTTGCTGTTGAACTTCACGAAAAGACGGGAGCTAAGATCAAGTTTATAAATCTCTCAGGAGGAATAGGTGTTCCTTACCGCCCTGACGAGCCTGAGAATGATATTGAGGTAATAGGCGAGGGCGTGAGAAAAGCCTATGAGGAGGTATTGGTTCCTGCGGGAATGGGCGATGTTGCAATTTACACCGAGCTTGGCAGATTTATGCTTGCTCCTTACGGACATCTTATTGCAAAGGCTGTGCGTGAAAAGAATATTTACAAAAGCTATATAGGTCTTGACGCATGTGCTGCAAATCTTATGCGTCCTGCGATATACGGAGCATACCATCATATAACGGTATTAGGTAAGGAAAACGAGCCTTGCGATCATAAGTACGACATCACAGGCGGTCTGTGTGAAAATAACGATAAGTTTGCAGTTGACAGAATGTTGCCTAAAATTGATATAGGAGACTATATTTGTATTCACGATACAGGGGCGCACGGATTTTCTATGGGGTATAATTATAACGGAAAGCTGCGCTCGGCTGAGATACTTTTGAAAGAGGACGGAAGTACAGAGCTAATGAGGCGAGCAGAAACACCAGATGATTATTTTGCGACCTTTGATTTTACACATATTTTTGATTAAGAACTGAATATAAATTAAGGGTAATTATTAAAAAAGTTACTCTCAGTCTGTCGAAAAAGGTTTTGCATAATCGACTAAAAGTTTTCGGTCAAGCCTTTTACAAAAGGCTTGCGGGTCAAGGGCGGAGCCCTGTCGCCGACCGCAGTCGGCGAAATACTCATTATCCGTAGGGCTTCCCCTAAAAAATAGACTTTATATACACCCTGAGGGTAACTATTAAAAAAGTTACCCTTTTAATTATAAGCTCTTGACCTTTTAAAAATATATGTGATAAAATTTAATAAGAGCAGTTTATTGGGATAAGGAGAAATGATAGAGAAATGAAATTGGCTAAGTACTTAAAGCCGTATTGGCTGTTTACTCTGCTTACGCCTTTGTCTATGGTAGGCGAGGTATTGGTCGATCTATCTCAGCCGAGGCTTATGGCAAAGATAGTCGACGAGGGCGTTGTAGGCGGCAATATGGAGCTTATTATCCGAACGGGAATATTGATGATGCTGTTGATATGCTTTGGCGGAATGTGCGGAGTTGGGTCGGCGGCATTTTCGGGAATTGCTTCACAGGGCTTTGCAAGGGATTTGAGAAACGATACTTTCAAAAAGGTAATGGGTCTGTCTTTTGAGCAGACGGATAAATTTACGACCGGTTCACTGGTTACAAGACTCACGAATGATATAACACAGGTTCAGCAGTTTGTAGACTTTGCACTTAGAATGTTAGTGCGTGACAGTATCCTGTTTATCGGCGGAATTATAATGATGCTGTCTTTAGACATCAATTTCGGCTTGGTATTGGTATGTGCGCTTCCTGTTGAAATGGTTTTGATTATGATACTTATCAAAAAAGCAACGCCGATATACGGAATCGTTCAGAAAAAGCTGGATAAGGTAAACTCAGTCGTACAGGAGAACGTGGCAGGAGCAAGAGTTGTAAAGGCGTTTGTCCGTGAGGAGCACGAATCAGAGAGATTCGACAGGGCTAATGTAGACCTTATGAAGACTAATTTAAAGGTTCAGAAGATAATGTCTATATTAAATCCTTTGCTGATGATAGTTATGAATTTTTCTGTTATTGCAATTATACTAATAGGCGGCTTTCAGGTAGAAGCAGGAGAAATGAAGGTCGGACAGATAATGGCAGCACTTACATATATAAATCAGATACTGATGGGAATTATGATGATAAGTATGATGTTCCAGTCAATATCGAGAGCCCACGCTTCGGGAAAAAGAATATGCGAGGTACTGTATGTTGAGCCTGTAATAAAATCAGGAAGCTATGTTTCTGAAAATATTAAAGGGGGAACAGTAAGCTTTAAAAACGTAAGCTTTAAGTATCCGGGCACGAACGGAGATCCTGTAATCAAAAACCTTTCTGTGGATATTAAATCGGGAGAGAATTTTGCAATTTTGGGAGCGACAGGCTCGGGCAAATCGTCTCTTATAAATCTTATACCCAGATTTTACGACGCAGATGAGGGAGAGGTTCTGGTCGATGGAGTAAATGTTAAGGATTACAATATAGATTGTCTAAGAAAAAAAATAGGAATGGTTCTGCAAAAAAGCGAGTTGTTCTCAGGTACTGTATATGATAATATTGCTTGGGGGGATAAAGACGCTTCAAAGGCTGATATAGAAAAAGCTGCAAAGATTGCACAAGCAGATGAATTTGTATCCTTAATGCCGGCAGGGTATGACGGTTATATAGCGGAAAAGGGTGCGTCTCTTTCAGGAGGTCAGAAACAGAGGCTTTCTATTGCAAGATCTATACTTAAAAAGCCGGAGATTTTAATATTTGATGACAGTACATCTGCTCTTGACTTGGGTACTGAATCCAGACTTCAAAAAGCTCTGGACGAAAATCTGAAGGACATTACTGTTATAAAAATTGCCCAGAGAATAGCGTCTGTTATGAATTGCGACAGGATTGCGGTATTAGAGCATGGAAGTCTTTGTGCATTGGGAACGCATAAGGAGCTTTTGAAAACAAGCGAGGTTTATAGAGACATATACAATTCTCAGATGAAAAACAGTGAGGAGGGTGATAATTAATGGCAGAACAGCAAAAAAGGCAAACTGTGAATACCCCTCCCAGACCGCTGGGAAAAGGTCCAAGAGGTCCTGTTTTAGTTCATGAAAAGCCAAAGGATGTTCTAGGAACACTAAAACGTATACTTTCTTATATGGGAAAGAGCAAATATATTTTCTTTGTACTTTTGGCAGTTATGTTGGCAATTACAGTGCTTAATCTGGCAGCGCCTTCGTTACAGCAAAAGGCGATAGATACTATTGGACTGACAAGCGGTGTGGATTATAAAAACTTAGCTAAATACTTAATTATTCTTGGAACGGTTTATGTTCTTACATCGGTAACATCATATTTTCAGGGATGGTTTTCTGCAAAGCTATCGCAGTCTACCGTTAAAATTATGAGAACTGATTTGTTTAGAAAAATAGTAACACTGCCAATAAAGTATATCGACACTCATAATCACGGTGATTTGATGAGCAGAATGACCAATGATGTCGAGAACATATCCAACTGCATTTCGCAGTCGATAGGATCTCTGTTTTCGGGAGTTCTTACAATTATCGGCTCGCTTATAATAATGCTTTACTACTCGCCTGTGCTGACATTAATAAGCGTATCTACAATTATTCTGACCGTTTTGTTTACGTCGGTTATGACGAAATTTATGCGAAAGTACTTCACTCGTCAGCAGATTTTGTTGGGCAAGCTAGACGGTCATATTGAAGAGATGGTTGTAGGCTATAAAACGGTCGTGTCGTATTCCAAAGAAAATGACGCTATAGACGAGTTTAACAAAATGAGCGACAGTCTTAGAAAGACGGGAGTTAAAGCGCAGATATGCGGAGGTTCTATGGGACCGCTTATGAACATTGTATCTAACATAGGGTTTGTTCTTATAGCAGGCTTCGGAGGATATTTTGCGTTAAAGCACTTTATAACCATAGGAACTATCCAGGCGTTTATTTTGTACTCTAAGCAGTTTTCAAGACCAATAAATGAAATTGCTAACCAGTATGCACAGATACAAACGGCTGTTGCCGGTGGCGAAAGAATTTTTGCTGTTATGGATGAGGTGTCTGAAAGCTCAGATAATTCAAACGACTGCGATTTTGTTACAGATGAAGTTTCGGGAAATATAAGCTTTAAAAATATAAACTTCAGCTATGTACCTGACAAACCTGTTTTAAAGAACTTTAACCTTGATATAAAAAGCGGTCAGAAGATAGCGATTGTCGGGGCGACAGGTTCGGGCAAGACTACTGTAGTAAATCTGCTCACGAGGTTTTATGAAATTGATTCTGGCGATATTTATATTGACGGGGTTAATATAAGAAATATTTCTAAGAATAAGCTTCGTGAGACTATTGGAATCGTTTTGCAGGATACGGTTTTGTTCTCTGATACAATACGTTCAAACATTGCCTATGCAAAGCCACAGGCGGAATTATCAGAAATAGAGAGTGCTGCAAAAACTGCAAATGCAGACAGGTTTATTAAAAGACTTCCCGATGGATACGACACTGTTTTATCAGAAAGCGGTTCAAACCTTTCTCAGGGGCAGAGACAGCTTTTGGCTATTGCACGTGCAGTTCTTGCCGACCCTAAGATTTTGATTTTAGATGAGGCTACCTCCTCAGTTG
>CANPWR010000091.1 GCA_947584825.1 uncultured Clostridia bacterium
AGGCAGAGAACCTCCGGCGGCTCGCCGGTTGATTCAGCAGTTTTGCCTATTGCATCTAGGTACTAGTCTGCCGTTGTTGAAAGTATACACATTATGCTAACTTACCAAAGGCAGCAGGGCAGCCAGCGTCACGCTGGTCGCCGGTCTTGATTTTTATATGTAAAATATGCTATACTTATAACAATTAGCATTATTATGTAAGTAGGAGTATGATTTAATATGAATTATAATTTTTCCGAAAAGGTATCTCATCTTCAGGCGTCGGCTATCCGTGAAATATTGAAATTCACTTCCGACCCACAGGTGATTTCTTTTGCGGCAGGAAATCCGGCACCCGAGGCTTTTCCTGTAGAGGACGTAAAGAGAATTTCAAAGGAAATTCTAGAGGAAAATCCCATACTTGCTTTGCAGTATTCTGTTACTGAGGGATATACGCCTTTGAGAGATGTTCTTAAAGAGAGAATGAAAGCACAGGGGAATTTTAATCCCGATAGTAATGAGTTGATTATTACGTCCGGCGCACAGCAGTCTAACGAGCTTGCTGCAAAGGTGCTGTGCAACGAGGGCGATACTATAATCTGCGAAGCACCCTCGTTTATAGGTTCACTCAATGCTTTCAAGTCATATAACGTCAATCTTGTAGGAGTTGAGCTTGAGAGTGACGGTATTAACATAGAAAAGTTGGAGGAAACGATTAGGGAAAATAAGAATACAAAGCTTATTTATCTTATACCGAATTTTCAGAATCCTACAGGACTTACAATGTCGCTTGAAAAGAGAAAGCGTGTTTATGAGCTTGCAGAGAAGTATGATATTTTCATTCTAGAGGATAATCCCTATGGTGATATTCGCTTTGCAGGAGAGGATATTCAAAGCATTAAGAGTATGGATACTGGCGGTAGAGTTATCTATTCGGGAACCTTTTCAAAGGTTCTTGCACCGGGAATACGCGTGGGATACTGCTCAGCGCCTAAGGAGATCATATCCAAAATCATTGTCTGCAAACAGGTATCAGATGTTCATACCAATATCTGGGCACAGGTTCTTGCAGAGAGATTTCTTTCAACCTGTGATATGGAAAAGCACCTTGTTGATATAAGAAAGGTATATAAGCATAAGTGCGAGCTTATGCTCAGTGAAATTGAAAAGAATTTCTCAGGCAAGGTTAAATTCACAAAGCCTGAGGGCGGACTGTTTATCTGGTGTACTCTGCCCGATGACTGTGATATGATGGGCTTTTGTAAGAGGGCGGTTTCCGAGTTCAAGGTAGCTGTAGTTCCGGGAACGGCTTTTACTATCAATGAAACTGATAAAACGACTTCGTTTAGGCTGAACTTCTCAACTCCAACTGACGAGCAGATCGTTAAGGGTTGTGAGCTTATAGGAAAGCTTTCTAGAGGTATGTTTGGTGAATAAAGCTAGACCGGTAAGTCGGCAGGGTGTGACCCCTGTACGCAGTTCCGACCTATAAGAGACAAGAGTGCTAAAATCAAAATATTTAAAGGAGATTAATTATGCCAAAATTTGATAAAGAGAAAAAAATTATTTTCAGCGGAATACAGCCAACGGGAGTGTTCACGCTTGGTAATTACTTAGGAGCAGTCCGCAACTGGGGAACGCTTCAGGATGAATATAATTGCATATACTCAATTGTTGACTTGCACGCTATAACTGTAAGGCAGGAGCCTACCAAGCTTAGGCAAAATTCATTGCAGGCGTACGCACTGCTTCTGGCTTGCGGAATTGACCCTAAAAAGTCTATAGCTTTCTTTCAGAGCCATAATAAGTGCCATGCTGAGCTGAATTGGGTTTTAGCTTGTTCAACGCAGTTTGGAGAGCTTTCGAGAATGACTCAGTTTAAGGATAAGTCAAAAAAACACGCAGACGACGTCAATGCAGGATTGTTTACATATCCTGTTTTAATGGCTGCGGATATTTTAGCTTATAATGCAGATTTAGTGCCTATTGGCGCTGACCAGAAACAGCATTTAGAGCTTGCGAGAAATGTTGCAGGGAGATTCAACAAGAAGTACGGTGAGTTTTTCAAGTTGCCAGAGCCATATATACCGCCTGTGGGAGCAAGTGTAAAATCTCTTGCAGACCCTACTAAGAAGATGTCTAAGTCGGACGAAAATCAGAATGCGACTGTTTACATTCTCGACGACAAGGATACTATCATAAGAAAGTTCAAAAGGGCAGTTACCGACAGCGAAACTGAGATCTGCTATCGTGAGGGTAAGGACGGAATAAACAATCTTATGTCGATTTATTCTTGCGTTACAGGGAAAACATATAACGAGATTGAGAGTGAGTTTGCGTCAAAGGGATACGGAGATTTCAAGCTGGCGGTTGGAGAGGCTGTAGCTGATTACTTAAAGCCGGTGAGAGATGATTTTTCAAGGCTTATTGCTGATAAGGCTTACTTGAAGGAGTGTTATACAAGCGGAGCAGAAGATGCAATGAGAATAACAAACAGAATTCTTTCAAAGGTTTATCACAAAGTTGGCTTTGTTGACGCAAGATAGAAATTGCCTTACGGAGTATTTGTACTAGTTTACTGAATCTCTGTACGTAATCAGAAGAGTGTAAGTATTATACAGGAGGAAAATTTATATGAAACTAGGTATGGTAGGACTACCAAACGTGGGAAAGAGTACGCTTTTTAATGCACTTACCAATGCGGGTGCAGAATCGGCAAACTATCCGTTTTGTACTATAGAGCCAAATGTGGGCATAGTATCTGTTCCTGACGAGCGTCTTGATAAATTAAGGGAGATGTACAACCCTGTTAAATTCACTCCTGCAACGCTTGAGTTTGTCGATATTGCAGGGCTTGTAAAGGGAGCTTCCAAAGGTGAGGGACTGGGAAACAAGTTCCTTTCAAATATCAGGGAGGTTGACGCAATAGTCCACGTTGTAAGGTGTTTTGAGGACGAGAACATTATCCACGTAGATGGAAGCATTAATCCGAGCCGTGATATTGAAACCATTGATTTGGAGCTTATATTCTCAGATGTTGAGATGATAGAACGGCGTATAGACAGAACTAAAAAGGCAATGAAAGGTGACAAGTCTCTTGCAGGTGTTGTTGATTTCTTGGAAAGGCTAAAGGCACATCTTGAGGACGGAAAGCCTGCAAGGAGTTTTGATATGACCGATGATGAAACAGAGTGGATAAAGGAAACTCCGCTTTTGTCGGGCAAGCCTGTTATATATGCCGCTAATCTCTCGGAAAAGGATTTTACGAACAATATAGAAACTAATGAAAACTACAAAATCGTTTGTCAGCACGCAAAGGAAGAGGGCAGTGCTGTTTTGCCTATCTGTGCTCAAATTGAGGCGGAGATTGCAGATATGAGTGACGAGGATAAGCAGATGTTCTTATCAGAGCTTGGTCTTGAGATCTCAGGTCTTGGCAGAATTATAAAAGAGGGATACTCACTTCTGGGACTTATATCTTTCTTGACAGCAGGAGAGCCGGAGGTCCGTGCCTGGACTATAAAGAAAGGTACTAAAGCCCCTCAGGCGGCAGGAAAAATTCACACTGATTTTGAAAAGGGATTTATTCGTGCTGAGGTGGTCTCATTTGAAGATTTAATGGCTTGCGGAACTATGGCTCACGTTAAGGAAAAAGGTCTTATGAGGCTTGAGGGTAAGGATTATGTTATGCAAGATGGAGATATAGTATTGTTTAGATTTAATGTATAACCACATTTAGTAGGAGATTTTCGACGAGTTTTTATATGTTTTGATTTATAAAATAGTTAAGTAGATGAATTTTTTGAAAAAATGCTTGACAAATGCAAATTACTTGTATATAATGTAGTAGTTGACTTTAAAGCGTTAAAGCTTTAAACCATAAAAAGTTAAAAGCAAATATGAAAGGAGGAGGCTCTTAGTTAAGGGCTTAATGATTATGAGTGAGAATAAAAAGGGCAATTTAATTTCAGTAAGAGATGATTTAAAGGTTGTTGACGCAACTGTAAGAGACGGTGGACTGGTGAACAATTTCCGCTTTACAGACGAGTTTGTAAAGGATCTATATGAAACAAATATCGCTGCAGGCGTTGATTATATGGAGTTTGGTTATAAGGCTTCAAAGAAGATTTTTCCTGAGGAGGATTTCGGAAAGTGGAAGTTCTGTGATGAGGAGTCTATAAGGGGAATTGTCGGAGATAACGACAGTGACTTAAAGATTTCTGTTATGGCTGACGTTGGAAGAACCGATATGGACACCATTCTACCTAAGAGCGAGAGTGTGGTTGATATTATGCGTACGGCTACATATGTATATCAGATTCCCTCTTGTATTGAGATGATAGAGAATTTCCATAACAAAGGCTATGAGACTTCGGCTAACATTATGGCTGTGTCAACGGCGAGTGATGGCGACCTCGATCAGGCTCTGGAGCTTCTTGGTAAGAGCAGCGTAGATGTTATATATCTTGTTGACAGCTTTGGCGCTTTGTATCCTGAGGATATTAGAAGACTTACAGCTAAATACTTAGAGTTTGGTGAGAAGTACAACAAAAAGATAGGTATTCACGCACACGACAATCAACAGCTTGCTTTTGCTAACACCATTGAGTCTATGATAATGGGAACAAGCTATCTTGACGGTACGGTAAGGTCGCTAGGCAGAGGTGCAGGAAACTGTGCTCTGGAAACTCTTCTCGGCTTTTTAAAGAATCCGAAGTACGATTTAGTTCCGCTGCTTAATTTTATTGAAAAGCATATGGTTAAGTTACATAATGACGGTTTGGTATGGGGATATGATGTTCCTTACCTGTTGACAGGAAGATTTAACTGCCACCCGAGAACGGCTATTGCTTTTATGAAAGAGAAAAGAACTGATTATGCCAAATTTTTTCAGGAAACTTACGACCAAGATAACTAGCCGGCAGGGGTAGCCGGCGAGCCGCCGGTGGCTCTGCTGGCAGAAGCAAGAAATTTAGAAGCAAGAAGCAAGATATCAGAACTTAGTAAAAAAGATAAATCTTGCCTCTTGC
>CANPWR010000092.1 GCA_947584825.1 uncultured Clostridia bacterium
CATACGTTCAGGTTGGAACACCTCAAATTCGTCAAGCTTTTCTCCTATGCCGACAAATTTTATAGGCTTTCCTGTTACAGCCAGAACGGACAGTGCCGCACCGCCTCTTGTATCGGAATCCAGCTTTGTTAAGATCACACTGTCTATACCGAGCGTTTTGTCAAAGCTCTCGGCAACATTAACTGCGTCTTGTCCTGTCATCGCGTCAACAACGAGTATTATCTCATTTGGCTCTGCAATCTTCTTTATATCAGAAAGCTCTTTCATTAGCTCTTCATCTATATGGAGACGTCCTGCAGTATCTAGAAGAACAAGGTCGTTTCCGTGGTCGTTTGCGTGCTTTAATGCTTCCTTTACTATTTTTCTCGGATCGATCTGTCCCATTTCAAAAACAGGAACTCCCGCCTTTTCACCAACGATTTTTAACTGATCAATAGCGGCAGGACGGTAAACGTCACAGGCAACAAGCAGCGGACGCTTGCTCTGCTTTTCCTTAAAGTATTTTGCAAGCTTAGCCGAGTGGGTGGTCTTACCGCTTCCCTGAAGTCCGCACATCATAACAATACACGGAGGCTTGTTAGGGAAGTTGATTTTAGCGTTTGACTCTCCCATCAAAGCAATCAGCTCGTCGTTTACGATTTTAATAACCTGCTGAGCCGGAGTAAGGCTGTTTAAAACCTCCTCGCCGACTGCACGTTCTGAGACTTTTGATACAAAGTCCTTAACAACTTTATAGCTTACGTCGGCTTCAAGCAACGCCATTTTGACCTCTCGCATTGCCGTTTTAACGTCCGATTCGTTAAGCTTTCCCTTATTTTTAAGACGCTTGAAAACGCCATTTAATTTTTCTGAAAGACCTTCAAACGCCATAGTGATCTCCTTAAGTAATTTATAGTTGATAATTGAAAATGGATTATTGTAAAAGTTCGCACTTTATAAAATCTGCCATTAAGCAAATGCAAACATTTTACTAACTTTTAAAAGGTTGCAGAGCCAGCGGAGTTTCACCGTATAATTTTAAATCCTCTCTCTTTTGGAGCGTCGGTATTTTCTTCAATCTCAAAAAGATTGCTGTTTTGGTCTATATAACCGATAATAGCTTCGCTTCTTGCAACGATTCCTCTTGTAAAGCTGATTGTCTTACATTCCTCAATGATCAGCTTAGTTTGTTCTTTTAAATTTTTTATAAAGTCGTCATACTTTCTTATCTTTCTAAGATAACCGAGCCTTTCTTCTAAGTCAATAAGAGTTTCCTCGCCACGTTTAATGCTGTCGCGGACACCCTGTCTTGTTATTCCCAAGTTTTCAGCAATTTCGGCAAGCGACAAATCATCGAAGTAATAGAGTTCAAGGACGTCTTTTTGCTTATCCGTCAGCATATAACCGTAAATATCGATAAGTATGGTTATATCGAGATTTTTTGCCATTGAAACCTAACTCCTCCTGTATTATTTACCGCTTAAACTCTTATAAACGATTTTATTGTAAAGCAAACAACCTTTACAAATATGTATTATAAACTAAGTTTATCAAGTTGTCAAGACCTATTTAAGAATTTTTTATCTAAAATAAAACCACCGCTTTTGGCAGTGGCTTTTAAGTAATAATTAATAAAATCCTTTATCCCAGAATATCAAAAATTCTTATTGCAATATTGCAGTATAAAAATACTGAGCAGGCGTCTACAATTGTTGAGATAAGCGGCGCCGCCATAATTGCAGGGTCAAAGTGAAGTTTTTTTGCAATCATAGGTAGAACACAGCCTACTGTTTTTGCAAGGACTACTGTGGCTATTATCGACAGTCCAATTACAAAACCCAGCAGTGCGGAATTTATATCAGCATCGTTTCGGTACACAAACCAGATTCTTATTCCGTTTACCGCAGCCAAAACAAAGCTGACCAAGAGCGCAATCCTAAACTCCTTAAACATTACTTTAAAGAAGTCTTTGAATTCGATCTCGTCCATAGCAAGACTTCTAATTACTATAGTAGATGACTGTGAACCGCAGTTACCGCCTGTACCTGTCAGCATAGGAACAAATGAAAAGAGTATAGGTATTGATACTAAAAGGCTTTCATAGTGGTTTATAACAGCTCCCGAAAGAGTAGCCGACAGCATTAGAAACAAAAGCCAGGGTATTCTGCTCTTTGCGTGGGAGAAAACAGAGGTGTTGAAATATGATTCATCTGTAGGCGAAATACCTGCCATCTTTTGAATATCTTCGGTCGTTTCTTCATGGATAACGTCGATGATGTCGTCAACTGTGATGATACCTACAATTCTGTTTTCGTTGTCTACAACGGGAATTGCCATAAGGTCGTATTTGCGTATTGTGTTTGCAACTTCCTCTTGGTCGTCGTGGGTGTTTACATAAATTATGTTGGTATCCATAATTTCTTCGATTTTTGCATCCTCATCGGCTGTAATAAGGTCAAGAAGCTCGACCGTTCCAATGAGTTTTCTAAACTCGGTTACATAACAGGTGTATATCGTTTCTTTCACAACGCCGACCTGCCTGATTTTTTTCATAGCTTCAGCAACGGTCATATCCTTTGCAAAGAAAACGTACTCAATAGTCATAAGACTTCCCGCACTGTCATCAGGATAGTTTAAGACTTCGTTTATTCTTTTTCTGGTTTGAGAATCGGTATTCTTTAAAATTCTTGATACCACATTTGCAGGCATTTCCTCAATAAGGTCTACAGTATCGTCGAGAAACAGCTCGTCTAACACTTTACGAAGCTCGTTT
Source organism: uncultured Clostridia bacterium (assembly GCA_947584825.1). Classification (GTDB taxonomy): domain Bacteria; phylum Bacillota; class Clostridia; order Oscillospirales; family Ruminococcaceae; genus UMGS1601. The sequence goes on from CANPWR010000092.1 coordinate 2,753, forward strand.
TCAGAAAAAGAGTTTATCAGCTTTTCCTGAATCTCACTTGACAGATTTGAGAATGTTTCAGACGCATTGTCTTTAGGAAGAATTCTGAATACAAGAGTTAGATCCATATCGTTTATCTCTTCCATAAGAGACGCAACATCATATGGATTTTGGTCTTTTAAAAAAGCCTTCAGCTTTGTGTACTGCTTGTTTTCAATAAGCTCAAGAGCAGTAGTTTCAAGTGTTTTTTCATCCATCGGCATATCCTCCTTAATAAGTTTTTATCAGGATAGCCGGAGTTTGTCTTATGTCATATTATGGACAGCAAAGGTCCATAAAAGTATAAGTTTCCCTCGCGGCTTTGAATTTTTATTATTACTTCCGCTGTCCATAATCTCATCTCCTTTTTATAAAATAAAATAATCTCCGTCATTGGTTTTGGCAAAAGCTCGAACCAAATCAGAAGATTTTGATATAATAAACTGCGGCCATACATTGTAGAAATGTAAAAGTATCTGTCGCAGACGTTCAAGCTTCAGCTTCGCAGGGCATTAGGATTTTTGCTTTGGAACTGCATTAGGCTATGCCTTGAATCGACATCTCCTGTTGACCAGCTGACAGTGTCTCCACCATTTCGCGGCAGCGTCCCTTATCCCTGTGGTAGCCTCACCTACCGAAATTATTTACTTAATACATTAATCATTATATGCTGATTTTGTATATTTGTCAATATATTTGCTACAAACAGCATATCAAATTTTTTAGGTAATAATCTGTGTGTTTTGGGTTTGAAGTATTTATTAAACTTAAATTCAAATAATAATAGCAATGTGTTTAACAAGTCTTTTACAGTTCATTCTTTTGTAAGCAAATAAAATATATAGTTGATAAACAATTATAGTAGCACTTCAAGGTAAATAATCCTAATTTGTTGACTTATAATATAAATTGTTGTATAATAACATCGTATATACATTAGAAAAGAAAACCAATTTTTCATAATATTGAGAAAAGCAGGTGATGATATTAAATTCTTTTTAAAGCAGTGCTTAAAAATGACTGTACAGAATATCATATTACCGCTTGTTTATTTTTTATCAAGGTCAAGACCCATTAATAATGGACTTGTTATTTTTGCGGACGCTCATAACGATAAATGTCCTGTAAGTATGGAGGGTGTTTTAAGCAAATTAAAAAAAGATAATAATTTCAGAATCCTTGAGTTTTATCACGATTTTAGCCGCTGCGGAAGTATAAGAAGTTTGAGATACTCAATTCAATTTATGAGACTGTATGCAAAAGCAGAGTTTGTTTTCATCTGTGATAATTTTCTGCCTGTTTCAGCATGTGCAAAGCGAAAAGGTACTACTGTTATTCAGCTTTGGCATGCCTGCGGAGCGTTCAAGAAATTCGGATATGATACGGCAGGGGATATTCCTAAATACTATAAGGGTAATGTTTATAAGAATTATGATTTGGTAACTGTTTCGTCAGATGAGTGTATTAAACACTTTGCAAGTGCTATGAGGCTTGATGAGAGCGTTTTTAAAGCTTTGGGAGTAAGCCGTACAGATATGTATTTTGATGAGGATTTTATAGCCAAGTCAAAGGAAAGATTTTATAAGGAAAATCCAAAAGCAAAGGGTAAAAAGGTTGTGCTGTGGGCGCCTACATTTCGGGGAAATCCGGCTGATCCGTATACAGAAGGCGGTGACGCTGTTGAAAGATTGGCAGACGAGCTGTTAAAAAGCGGGGAGTGGTACTTTGTAACAAAGCCTCACCCTCATATGAAAAAGCCGATTGCCGCGAACACTGAGTCGGATATTCCGACTGAAATGCTTTTTCCTGTTGCCGATTTGCTTATCACCGACTATTCATCGGTAATATATGAATATGCATTGTTTAAAAAACCGATATTAATATTTGCACCTGATTTGGAAAAATACAAATCGCAAAGAGGTTTTTATATTGATTTGGAGAAACTGCCTGCTGAAGTTATTACAGAATCTGAATTTCTAACTCAAGAGACTGTTGAAAAAGCGGTATCACAGTTTGATAAAAATGATATAACGAGTTTTATTGAAAGGTATATGACTGCATGTGACGGCAGTGCAACAAATAGGATAATAGATTATATTAAAGAAATAAAAAATGAAAGTTAAGGAGGACATATAATGAAAAATGTTTACGGAGTAGTTCTTGCCGGCGGAAAGGGCACCAGAATGGGAAATGTCGAAAAGCCAAAGCAGTTTATG
>CANPWR010000093.1 GCA_947584825.1 uncultured Clostridia bacterium
TGTAGACTGTCCCCTTAAAGATAGGAGCAATTTTATGATATTAGATGAAATAATCGAAAAAAGAAAACAGCAGCTTGAAAAAGAAAAGGCAAAAGTTCCCTTTGATAATATAAAAAAACAGGCTCTCAACACTGATTTTATTTCTAAAGATTTTAAATCAGCCCTTTTGTGTGATAAATTAAGTGTTATCTGCGAAGTGAAGAAAGCCTCGCCGTCAAAGGGTCTGATAAGACCTGACTTTCACCCTGTTGAAATTGCAAAAGAGTACGAATCGGCAGGTGCAAACGCTATATCATGTCTTACTGAGGAACATTATTTTCAAGGCTCGTCTGAGTATTTAAAGAGCATTGCAGAGTGCGTAAACATTCCTATTCTTCGCAAGGACTTTATTATTGACGAGTATCAAATTTATGAGGCAAGAGCAATAGGTGCATCGGCAATTTTACTTATTGCGGCGGTTCTTGATGAAAAAACTCTGGGAAGGTTTTATAAACTTGCGTCTTCCCTTTCGCTAGACTGCCTTGTTGAAGTACACAATAAAAGTGAACTTGAAAAAGCACTAGCAGTCAATTCGGAGATAATAGGAATCAACAACAGAAATCTCAAGACCTTTGAGGTCGATTTAAACACTACCGGCAAACTAGCTTCTCTTATCCCAAAAGACAAGGTGATCGTCTCGGAAAGCGGAATTAAAGATAAGTTTGATATGAGATATGTACACAGTCTGGGAGCATCGGCTGTGTTAATAGGCGAAACACTTATGAGAAGTAGTAACATATCAGCTGCTCTTAAGGAGCTGAGAAATATATGACTAAACTGAAAATATGCGGATTAAGACGATGTGAAGACATTTCTTATGTTAATGAGTTTCAGCCCGAATATGCAGGGTTTATACTCTCTAAACCGTTCTGGCGGCACATTAGTCTTGATGAGCTTGCTAGACTTAGAATAGAACTATCAGATAAAATAATTCCTGTTGGAGTGTTTGTCAACGAGACTATTGAAACAATTTTACCGTTTGCTAAATATTTAGGTGTAATTCAGCTTCACGGCGATGAAGATAACGACTTTATCAAGTCTCTCAAAGAGTATACCAACTGTGAGATTTGGAAAGCAATTAGACCGCAGACATCAAGTGAGATCAATAATGCCTGTCAAGGCTGTGCTGACAAGCTTCTTATAGACAGCTTTTCAAAAGATTCTGTAGGCGGAACAGGGGTAGTCGGCAACTGGGAAATTATTAAAAGCGCTGAGATCACAAAGCCTTTTTTTCTTGCAGGAGGCATTTCAGCTGAAAATATAAAAGAGGCTATAGAAACAGTTGAGCCTTACGGTATAGATGTTTCAAGTTCAGTTGAAACAGACAGGAAAAAGGACAGAGATAAAATAAAAAAGCTAATTAATCTAATTAATTATTGACAGTTAATCAAAAGGAGGTCAGGATAATGACTAATTCTAGCAAAGGCCGCTATGGTGAATACGGCGGTCAGTATGTCCCTGAAACGGTTATGAATGCTGTTTTGGAGCTTGAGGAGGCTTACAGCAAGTATAAGAATGATAAGGATTTCAAGCGTGAACTGACGGCTCTATATAAGGAGTATGCAGGCAGACCGTCACATTTATACTTCGCTGAGAAAATGACAAACGATTTAAAAGGCGCTAAAATATATATTAAGCGTGAGGACTTGAACCATACAGGCTCACACAAGATAAACAACGTACTTGGACAGATTCTTCTTGCAAAGAAAATGGGTAAGAAAAGAATTATCGCCGAGACAGGCGCAGGTCAACACGGAGTTGCAACTGCTACGGCTTGCGCACTGTTTGGGTTGGAGTGCGAGGTATATATGGGTGCTGAAGATATGAAGCGTCAGTCGCTCAATGTATATCGAATGAACCTGCTGGGATCAAAGGTAACAGGCGTATCGAACGGAACATCTACTCTTAAAGACGCTATCAACGAGGCTATGCGTGACTGGTGCACGAACATTGAAACCACCTTCTACTGCATAGGTTCTGTTATGGGACCTCACCCCTACCCGGAAATGGTAAGAGATTTTCAGAAAATAATCGGTGAGGAGATAAAATCTCAGCTAAAAGAGAAAGAGGGCAAGCTCCCCGACTGCGTAGTTGCCTGTGTGGGAGGCGGCTCAAATGCTATGGGTGCGTTCTATGATTTTATAAATGACAAGAACGTTCGCCTAGTCGGCGCAGAGGCTGCAGGACGAGGTGTTGACACTCCGGAGCACGCCGCTACTGTAACAAAAGGCTCTCTCGGAATTTTCCACGGTATGAAGTCTCTTTTTCTGCAAAACGAATACGGTCAGATTGACCCTGTTTACTCTATCTCCGCAGGTCTTGACTATCCCGGAATCGGTCCTGAACACGCTTATCTTAACTCAATCGGCAGAGCGGAATATGTAGATGTCACTGATGAAGAGGCTGTTTGCGCTTTTGAGTATTTATCAAAAACTGAGGGAATAATCCCTGCAATTGAATCTGCCCACGCTGTTGCGGCGGCAATGAAAATTGCTCCGACTATGCCAAAGGACAGCATACTTGTAATAAACCTCTCGGGTCGGGGCGACAAAGACGTTTATTCAATTGCACGATACAGAGGAGTTGATTTAGTTGAAGAATAAAAATCGCATAGACGCTTGCTTTGAAAAACTGAAAGCCGAAGGCAAAAAAGCTCTTATAACCTTTGTTACAGCAGGTGATCCAGACCTAGAAACAACAAAAAAGCTAGTGCTTAAAAAGCTTGAGTGCGGAGCTGACATTATAGAACTCGGAGTTCCATTTTCAGATCCTATAGCCGAAGGTCCGACTATTCAGAAAGCCTCATTACGTTCTTTGAATAACGGAACTAATCTAGATCAGATTTTTAGTTTAGTTAGTGAACTTAGAGAAGAAACTGACGCTCCTTTGCTATTGATGATGTACATAAACACTGTGTTTAAATACGGAACTGAGAAATTCTTTACAAACTGCAAAAAAAGCGGTATAGACGGCGTTATTATCCCCGACCTTCCTTTTGAAGAGCGAAATGAAGTAGATGCTCTCTCGAACGAGTATGGAGTTTATAACATAAACCTTGTTGCGCCTACCTCTCACGACAGAGTTAAAACTATTGCTTCACAGAGCAAAGGCTTTCTCTACTGTGTTTCATCAGTCGGCGTAACAGGAACACGCTCAACCTTCACAACAAATTTTGACGAGTTTTTCTCGCTTATCAATTCATCGGCCTCCTGCCCCGCTTGTGTAGGCTTTGGTATCTCAAATCCTGAGCAAGCTAAAAAGATGTCAAAGTACTGCGACGGAGTTATTGTCGGCAGCGCTATTGTGAATATTATCGCTGAGTATGGCAGAGAAAGTATTGATAAGGTCGGAGAATTTGTTAAAAGCCTTAAAGAGGCAATGTAATTATGGATACTTTTAAAGCGTTAGAGTCCTATTATAACACACATGATGAAAACCTCCGATTGAGTTCAAGGCACGGCAGTATTGAATTTCTGACAACAGTTGAATACATAAAAAAATATCTCAAAAGCGGAATGAAAATTCTTGAGATAGGCGCAGGCACAGGACAATATTCTCATTATTTTGCACGTCTTGGATACGAGGTCGACGCTGTTGAGCTGATGCCCTGCAATATTGAAGTATTTAAAAATAATACTGAGCCGAGTGAAAAAGTAACCATTACTCAAGCAAATGCAACCGATTTATCTGACTTTTCATCAGGCACCTATGACATTACTCTTTTATTAGGTCCTATGTATCATCTTTTTAAACAGGATGATAAAATTTCCGCACTATCTGAAGCGATTCGTGTTACTAAAAAAGGCGGTATTATATTTTCTGCCTATTGCTCTGCTGACGCATCGATTCTACAGTTTGGTTTTATTAAAGGTAACGCAAATTATTTAATAGATAGCGGAATGTTAGATCCTGTCACCTTTAAAACACATTCAGAGCCGAAAGACATTTTCGAGCTTTATACAAAAACTGATATTGACAGTCTAATGGAGAACTTTGAAGTCAAGCGTTTGCATTTCGTAGGAACAGATATGGCGGCTCATTATTTTCCCGACATAATTGACAATATGGACAATAAAACCTTTCAATTATATTTTCGCTATCATATGTCAATCTGCGAACGTTATGATCTGGTCGGGGCTAGCAATCATTTTCTTGATATTTTTAAGGTAATTTAGATTTTTCTTGACAAATGGATAAATTATATTGTAATATATTGTTGTGTTAAACTATTATTTGTTTTACAACACTTCTTTTGGCACCGCAGAGTTATTTCTGCGGTGTTTTTGTTTCCTTTGATTTTTTCATCTTAAAAGTATTAAAATTATTAGTAAATGCCTTTACTTTTCTTGTTTTTTCGAGTATAATAATATAAAGAATACTTTAGATTTAAAGAAATCTTTAGAAAGGGTGTTATTTATGAATTTAGCTAAAATCTCTTCCAACGGACAAATTACTGTACCTGCTGAAATACGCCGTCTGCTTGGACTGAAATCAGGGGACAAAATTTTATTTTATCAAAAGCCTGATGGAGAGGTCGTAATAAATAACGCTTCTGCCAAGGCAATTTACAAAGCTCAAAAAGCCTTTGAGGGTATCGCTGAACAAATGGGAGTTTATAACGAAGGTGATGTTCAGTCTTTGGTTGACGAAGTACGTTACGGAAAGGAAAAGTAATGAAAATACTTATTGACACAAATATTTTAATATCTTCACTGCTTTTCCCAAACTCAAAGCCTGCAAAGGCATTACTTTATACTTCGGAACATCATAATATGGTCTTATGTGACCGAAATCTCTACGAATTTCGTGATGTTCTTAAACGTAAAGCACCAAATGTATTACAGGATGCAGAAGTCTTTTTGACAGAGCTTTCCTATGA
>CANPWR010000094.1 GCA_947584825.1 uncultured Clostridia bacterium
GCCTTTTGTTGCGGCATCAAGTGCTTCGTGCTGAACCAACTGGCAAATACCGATCGTGTATGTGTCGGCAGATTTTTTGTTGCTGCATGATGTCATTGCACATACCATAGTCATTGCCATAGCAACAGCAGCAATTCTTTTTAACGTCTTCATAATGAACCTCCAAATTATTTTCGACACAAAGTCGTAAATCTTTGATAAAGATACCTCTAATAATGCTATCTTTATCATAATTTATATTATATTACCAAATTTAGGCCTTGTCAATTGACATATTTAACGAAATTGACAATAGAATTACCATTATATTCACAAAGCTACAAATGCAACTGCAATTTTTATAATTGAACAAATTATTGATTTTAAGCAGAATAAGTTTTAAGTATTTACAGAAATGTTTAATTTAGTAAAAATAGTATTGACAATATTTAGGTATTATGGTAATATTGTTATGTAAATTATAGAAGTTTGTAATATTAAGGCGATTTCTGTAATTAAATAAATAAAAAATTGGAGGAAAAAATTTTGAAGAATTTAAAAGGTAGAATCACAAGTATGCTGATAGTGGCAGTTATGGCGGCAACAGGTACAGCACCAAAAGTGTTTGCGGAGGTAATTAATGAAAGTTCTGTATCAGAACAGACAAGCTCTTCCTCGCAGAATGATGAGCAAACACCTACTGGTGAACCTGTGTATATAACAGGTGAAGTTGAAGAACTGAGAACAGAAAACAGCAAGACCTATGAAAAATCAGACGGAAGCCGTGTTTCAGTTGTATTAGATGGACCTATACATTTTTATGATGAGGAAAACAATGAATGGAAAGAATACGACAATCGTTTTACATATAATGAGGATACTGAAACGTATGAAAGTAATGAAACAGGCTGTGATATGAAAGTGTCCTTGCCAAAGAATATTGACGAGCAAAGTAATATAGAAGTTGAGTCAGATGGATATAAAGTGTCAATTACACCCGTTGATATGAAATCTTCTGTGTCAAAAAAGATAAATGATAATAAGAAAATAAAAAGTGATAAGGTCAAGGATCTTAAAAAATATGATTTAGAGGATTATGTATCTGATTCTGTGCTTGATGGTAAGGTGGAGTACAATCAAGATGATGATACATGTATAGAATATATATTCAGCGGTAGTAAGCTGAAAGAAAACATTATTCTTAAAGCAGCACCTCAAAAAAATCAAAAGTATTCGTTTAGAATAAGTAGTAACGGATTAACAGCAAAGTTAAAAAAAGACAACTCAGTTGTATTAGTGGATGAAAATAAAGAATCAGTATTTACTATTCCGGCACCGTATATGTATGATAAGAACTATGAGTATTCTGATGAAATAAAAACAACATTAAAAAAAGATGGCTCTGACTATATTTTATCTTATGCACCCGACAAAAAGTGGCTTGAGGAAGAAAACAGAACATTTCCTGTAACAATTGATCCTACAATAACTACAGCATTGTTTACAAATAAAATAGTTGATACATCGGTAGTAAGCAAAATACCAACAGATTTTTCAAATTATGCTAATCTTTATGTAGGTGCACAGAGTAACAGAGTATGCACTATGGATGCATATATAAATTTTACGGTTTTGCCTCCAATGGAAAATTCATGGACAATTTCAAGTGCAAAGCTCAACCTAAAAACTTCTGATAATAAAGAAAACAAAATAAACGCATATAAAGTGACATCTGATTGGGAAACAAGTACTGTTAGGTCCAACCCGCCATCAGCGGATAGCACAATACTTGATATATGTAATGTTCCTGCAACAGAAAATAAATGGGTATATTGGGATATAACAAACACTGTGTCTGATTGGTATAACGGAGGAAATAATTATGGAATTAAGCTGTCGTCACCATATGCAATGAATAATCAATCTGCTTTTTATTCAGCAGACACTTCTAATTCTGATGATAAACCTTATTTGTCAATTGAGTATAGGACAATATCATCAGCACAGCTTGAAAATAGCAGAACTATTGATATAGGCAGAGCAGGAACAGTAACGATAAACGATCTTTCGGGAAGTGTAGTATTATCAAGAGAAGATATAGGTTTTGACGGAAATGTAATGCCAGTTAATATCTCAATGATATACGACTTAAATTCTCCTGCTGTTACTCCATTTGGATTTGCATTCAAGACCAATTATTCACAGCAGGTAAGTTTTGAACGTGATATCGGTAGAAATGAATTTTACGAGTATTATTGCGGAGATGGAAGTAAAGTATACTTTGACTATGATGATGAAACGGGAGAGTATATAGACCGAAGTGAAAGAGGATATAGTCTAAAAGTTCAGGGAGAAAGCGAATCGGAATATGTCAATATTGTTATAACTGACTCAAATGGAGATGAACATTATTTTGATAAGTATGGGAGACTTTCAAAAATAGTAAGTACTCAAGGTACTGCAAAGTCTTCGATTACTATTGCATATACCGGTGACTATACTAAGATTTTTGATATAGATTACATAATAGACGGAGTAGGAAGAAAGTATGATTTTAACTACTCAAACGGAATGTTGACAGATATTTCCTATTTTGGACATTCATCTTCACCAATATGTAAGGTTGTATATGAGTATGATGGCACCGATCTTAAAAAGGTAACATATCCTGACGGAAAATCCATTAGTTATAATTGGAATAATCACAATTTAGTAAGCGCATATAATACTGACAACTATCATGTGAATTTTACATATACAAGTTACAATTTAAATAAAAGGAGAAAAATAAGTTCCATAAAAGAATACGGAAGCAGCGGAACAAAAGGTGCAGATATAAGTGTAACGTATTCACCTTATCAAACAAAGTATACTAATAATAATTCCGGTGACACAGAAACTGTAGTTTTCAGCAACGATGGAGATTTAATTTCAACATATAATTCGGATGGTCAGATTACAGTTAACGAGTATGCAAAAAGTTCAGGAGCTCACGGTGTAAACAGTCTTGTAAACACTTATGAACATAAGAAAAGTGAAATTAATTTAATTAAAAACGGAGAATTTATAAACGGTTTGACCGATTGGAGCAGTGAAAGTAATGCAAATGTATCTGCATATAGCAGCGGTCATCCCGGCAATAGTAAATCTGTTAAAATAAGCGGAAACCCAAGTGAAGGATGTTCAATATCACAGGAAATCAGTATTACTGGTGAGAAAGGCGATAATTTTGACGTCGGCGGTTGGGTAAAGGCAAATGCTTCACCGCAAAGTATATTGAATATAGCAGTTGCATTTTTGAATAACGGTAATCTTTCAAGTTCTAATACTATTGATTTTAACCCGTACTGCACTAACTGGCAGTATGCAATGAAAAATATACAGGCACAGGGTCATTTCACATCTGTTCTGATAGTTTTGAATTATTCATATCAGATAAACACAGCTTACTTTGACGGAATTTCTGTATATCAGGGTGAAAGGATAGTTAAAGACAGCAGTACAGGTACAGATACGGATACCGATACAGACGAAAATGTTTCTGAGCCAAAAACTTATGTCAGCTCAGACGGAAGCACTACCACAATTGATGAACATGACGGCGTTCAAACAATAACTGTTGAAGATATGTACGGAAATAATCTGTCAAATACAACTGTGGTTGACGGTGTTACTTTGTCAGACAGTAATGAGTATTCTGCAAGCGGAAATTATTTAAAATCTTCAACAGATTCTTCCGGAGTTAAAACATCATATACCTATAACGAAAATTCAGGAAATCTTATTACTTTTAATGTATATAATAATCCTATTAATTACGGCTATGACTCAATGGGTAACATAACCAGTGTATTGCAGAATGTTTCAGGTTTGAGTAATGGAACAGCTATCATAAATGCATATGCTTATGACAGCGGAGACAGATTAAGCAGAATTACTCATAACGGATTTAATTACTACTTCGATTATACTGAATTCGGCTTATTGGAATCAATTAAGCAAGAAAGTAATAGCTTAATCAATTATGACTATGACAGAGATGGGGTTTTAACCTCTGCAAGCTACGGAAACGGTCAGACAATTAATTATGATTACAACTCTGATGGCAGCAATGCCGATATAAGTCAAGACGGCAACATACTTTACAGCTATGACTACGATGAAGACGGCGTACTTACATCAGTAAATGATAATGTTTCCAATCGGGTCACTAATTATTTGACAAACGACGACGGTCAGGATATAATTGAAGAAACAGGAAACGGAATATACCACAGAATCAATAATACGGAAAATAGTAAAGAAGAAACAATCGGTAACGAGACAAAGTCATATTCAACAATTTCAGAAGATAGTGTAGATAAAACAAAATATAAGGTTAATTATAATTATGATTCAACCCATGAGAAGCACACAGACAAATTTGGCAGAACATCAAAAGAAGATGTAGTTGTAAGTGGTAAAGCGAATCCTGGTTCAGAGGTATATAACAAGGAATACAGCTACTCATCTTCTGGCAGTGTAAAGACTTCAGATAGAGTTTCTAAAATAACCTACACAGGCGCATATGATAAGACAATCAGCTATGGATATGATGCATGCGGAAACATATCGTCAATGAATAAAATATGGTATACATATGACAAAGCTGGACAGTTGATAAGAGAAATTAATATATCGAACGGAACGGGTAAGGAATATGTATATGACAAGGGCGGAAACATAACCGAAGTAAAGCACTTAGAAAAAGGCGAATATGCAGAAACAGATACATATACATATGGAAAAGCTAC
>CANPWR010000095.1 GCA_947584825.1 uncultured Clostridia bacterium
CCGTGCTGATAAGGCGACATTGTTCCCGGATCGACATTTATATAAGGGTCAAACTTCTGAATAGTTACCTTATATCCCCTGTTTTTAAGAAGTCTTCCAAGCGATGCGGCAGTAATACCTTTTCCTAAGCCGGAAACTACTCCGCCTGTAACAAACACATACTTTGTTGGCATAATAATATCCATACTCCCAATGGAGTATTTATCCTCCTTTTTTATTTTATATTCCAAACTTCCAAGCTTTGAATATTTATTTTCAAGATTATCTACGTAAAATAATCAAAATACTTACTTAATATTTTAACAAATTTCGAGTTAAATTTCAAGAGCGAAATACTACAGATTTTAACTTAATTTATTAATATTTAAACAACGACTGTGTCCCTATATAATATAAGCCCTGCCGAAAACCTATGCAGGGCTTTAATCGATGCGAATTTTATTGTAATTCCCATAATATTTTTGCCGAAAAGTTTTGTAATTCGTGCTAATCTATTCTCTAATCTGACCGTCTCCGTTTATCAAAAATTTAGTAGTGGTAAGCTCTTTAAGTCCCATAGGACCTCTCGCATGGAGCTTTTGGGTCGAAATTCCTATCTCTGCGCCCAAACCGAACTCCTCACCGTCGGTAAAACGAGTAGAGCAGTTCACATAAACTGCGGCTGAGTCGATTTGTCTTTGAAACTCCTCTGCTGAAAACAGACTTTCTGTTACTATGCATTCAGAATGCCCTGAAGAATAATTATCAATATGCTCAATTGCCTGTGCAATATCGTCTACTACACGTATTGCTATGATATAGTCGAGAAATTCCTTTTTATAATCATCTTCAGTAACAGGTACAACACTGCTTCCGAGTATCATCTGAGTTATGTTGCAGCCTCTTATCTCAACATTTTTTTCGTCTAGACGTCTTTTCAACATGGGGAGGAATTCCTCTGCAATATCCCTGTGAACTAAACAGGTTTCTATTGCGTTACAAACACTAGGACGTGAGCATTTACCATTATAAACAATATCCGCAGCCATTCTTAGATCTGCCGAATTATCAACAAAAACATGGCAGTTTCCAACACCTGTCTGAATAACAGGAATTGTAGCGTTCTCAACAACAGCGTTTATAAGTCCGCCTCCGCCTCTGGGGACTAAAACGTCTATATACTCATTCAGTTTCATCATTTCCATAACCACCTCACGGGAAGTATCTGAAACTATCTGAATAATATCCTCGTCAAGACCGGCTTTTGATATAGCCTCACGCATAATGCTGGCAAGTATCATATTTGAATGTATAGCTTCTTTTCCGCCACGAAGAATAACCGCATTACCGCTTTTAAGGCAAAGAGCAGCAGCGTCTACCGTAACATTCGGGCGGGACTCATATATTATTCCCACAACACCCAAAGGCACACTGATTTTCTGAATTTTCATTCCGTTAGGGCGTATAGAGCCGCTTTGGATAACTCCAACAGGGTCCTCCAAATTAGTTAGGTTCACGCATGCCTTTGCAATATTGCGAATTCTTATCTCACTTAATGTCAGCCTGTCTATCATAGCGTTTGACATTCCGTTTTCACGAGCCCTTTGAATATCTATCGCATTTTCTTCCATTATCCTTTCTATTGACGACTCCAAAGCGTATGAAATTTCAAGCAAAGCGTCGTTTTTTTGTCCTGTTGTAGCAACGGCAATACCTTTTTTCGCCGCTTTAGCCTTTTTACCGAGCGTTTCAATATAGCTTTCAAAATTAATAAAGTCCATCTTTGTATCCTCTCATATAAGTTTTATAAATGATATATAGGGCAATTAATTCCCCGACACAAATCTTGTTCCGATCTGTTCGCCCTGAAATAAATCGTATAATTTTTCGGGAGTTCTTCCGTTCATAATTACTGTGTCAATACCTGCTTGCGACGCAATCTCTGCCGCCTTGATTTTTGTTGCCATTCCGCCTGTTCCGAGTTTAGAACCTGATCCTTTTGCGATAGCTTTTATATTATTATCAATATCCCTTACAACAGATATAAGCCTTGCATCATCATTTTTCTTAGGGTCGTCGTCAAACAGACCGTCAATGTCGGAAAGTATTACCAAAGCGTCAGCCTTTGCAACGGCAGCAATCGTTGCCGCAAGCGAATCGTTTTCTCCCATTTCAAGCTCCAGCTCGTCAATTGCTACCGTATCGTTTTCATTTACTATAGGTATTACCCCTTGCTCAAGAAGCTTGTTTACTGCATTTTCAACATTGGGTTTTCTTTCGTCAAGCAAAATATACTTAGTGAGCAGAAGCTGTGCAACCACAATATTATATTCCCCAAACATCTTGTCATACATATACATAAGCTCACACTGACCTACTGCGGCAAGAGCCTGCTTAGACGGCGTGTCAGTAGGCTTATTAACATATCCCAGCTTGCCCATTCCAAGACCCATTGCTCCACTGGATACCAGAATAATTTCTCTTCCCGAATTTGATAAATCAGCAAGAATTTTAACAAGTTTTTCGACCCGTCTAATGTTCAACTTTCCTGTCTTATGTGCAAGGGTAGAAGTCCCTACCTTTACAACTATTCTTTTATTATCCTTAAAATTTTTCATCTGTTTTATTCCTTAAATTATGTAATGTTAAACTGAAGTGCAAAAATTTTAAGACACTTCAGCTATAGTATATCCTAAAGTATTCTAATTAACTTGATTTATCGGAGTTCCGTCAATGTATGCTTTCAAATTTTTTGCGACAATCTCTAAAAGACGTTCTCTTGTCTGCTTAGGCGCCCATGCTATATGCGGAGTAATTGTTATGTTCTTTGCTCCTCTCAGCGGACAGTCCTCTCTCATAGGCTCGTCTGTAATAACGTCGACACATGCGTGTGAAATAATGTCATTATTTAGTGCGTCGGCTAAATCCTGCTCGTTAATAACTCCGCCTCTTGAGGTATTTATCAGCAACGCTGACTTTTTCATAAGACTTAGAGTATCTTTATTAATAAGCTCGTTTGTATCCTCTGTCAGCGGACAGTGCAAGGTTACAATATCCGATTCTGCCAAAAGCTCCTCCAAATTGCAGTTTCTGACTTCATCTCCTATATTGTTTTCCCTCTTAAAGGCTTCAACCTTTGACGATGTCCTGGTATAAACCAAGACGCTCATACCGAATGCCAGACTAATTCTTGCAACCTGCTGACCTATATCTCCGAATCCTATAATACCTATTCTCATATCCTTAATTTCAAAAATCGGAAGATAAAAATATGAAAAAAGCTTATAGTTTACCCAATCGCCGTTTTCCACTGTTTTTGAGTATTCAGAAATACGGTTAAAATAATCGAGTATGAAAGCAAAAGTATGCTGCGCAACCGAATGAGTGGAATACGAGGGTACATTACACACAACCGCACCGTGCTGTGTTGCCGCATCTATATCAACATTATTGTATCCTGTAGCAAAAAGACCTACATATTTTAAATTCTTACAAGCCTCAAAGACCTCTTTTGTTATTTTGCACTTATTGCAGATAACTCCGTCGCTGTTGCCTATTCTTTCAGCGACCTCCTCAGGTCCTGTTGAACCGAAAACTGTAGTTTCTGCAAGAGATGTAATCCCGTCAAGAGAAATATCATTCTTAGATACCGTTTCCGCATCGAGTATACATAATTTCATTAAGCTTGCTCCTGTTAAATAACTGCCTACTTTTCGCTGTTGTCAAAATCATTTAGCTCGCTGTCGAATGCCTTATCCAAAACGTCTGCATCAGATATAACTTCTTTCTTTTCACGCTCTTTTTGCTGACTTTCCAGCAGGCTCTTCTGCTTTTTTTCATCTCGTAATTTCTTTCTCTTTTTTACATATGCAATTGCTATGTCAATTATACATCCAGCTACCAATGCAAGTTCTATTATCTCAAGAACTAATATAACATTTTTATTTTCAAAGGTAAAATGAGTTATAAGCGTAGCGTCAATTGCCATTGCAGCCAGCAAATAACAAACCCTGTTTTTTCTGACGAACTGTATAAGCAATACGATAGTTGCAAATATGCTGAATATAATGTGAATATTCAAAGGCAATGGTGTGTATACATTTTGAAGTCCTACCTGTTCTGAAAAAACTGTCATTATAATTCTCCTGTTCTTTTTTCATTATGTTTAAAGTTTATAATCATTTAGGTAAATTGTGCTATTTAATATTTTTATTATACTCTATTTACTCTTTAAAGGCAAGAGAAAATCAAAAGATTTAATAAAAATAGGTCACATCTATTTAAAACGCAGAAATTTCTAAAACTTTTTCTTAAAAAAGTCTTGACAAAGACGTTTTTATACTTTATAATTATATAGCTGTCAAATGGTTTGCTTGATTTGCACTGTTTGGCTTTATATAGATCGGGATGTAACTCAGTTTGGTAGAGTGCTTGGTTTGGGACCAAGATGCCGCAGGTTCAAGTCCTGTCATCCCGACCAGCGGCGAGCCGCCGCAGGCTGTTCGCGTTTTTACTTTTGTTAAGGTAATTAATTGCTAGTAGTAAAAAATTAGGTATTTTTTGTATTTAAAGTATTGACAACTTGGTTAGATTATGATATAATCATTTTTGCGTTATTTAAGCTGGTGTAGCTCAGTTGGTAGAGCAGCTGATTTGTAATCAGCAGGTCGGGGGTTCAAGTCCGT
>CANPWR010000096.1 GCA_947584825.1 uncultured Clostridia bacterium
TAGTTATTCCCGGAGACACTTCTCCCGATACAATAGCGGCAATAATTGCAGACGAGGCAGCAATTGGTATGGTAAACACAAAGACGACTGCTGTAAGAATTATTCCTGCTATCGGTAAAAATGTAGGAGATGAGCTTGACTGGGGTGGACTTTTCGGCCACGCACCTGTTATGGAACTAAAAAAGGAATCACCGTCTCGCTTTATAAATCGAGGAGGTCAGATTCCTGCACCTCTACATTCGCTAAAAAACTAATTGTTTTAGTAGTTTACTTTAAGATTAAAACAGAGAAGGTTGGTAATACTTATGAAAAAAATAACATTATCCATCATTTTAGTAATCCTATGCATTTTCACTACATTGCTATGTGCCTGCGAGACAAACAAACCAGACACATCTTCTCCTGAAAATGACAGTGCAACTGTATCAAAGGATTCAACAAAAATAACCGAGCTTTCTGTTTTTGATGAAAAAACTAGCTATATAGATTCAGTTGAGAAAATAATTTCCGGTAAAGTATATACAATCAAGGGAATGCTTAAATCCGGTACTATGGGACTTATTACTGAAAGTCCTATAACTATTTCCGTAAAGGATGAAAACAACTATTACTACTCTGTACAAACAGTATCGTCATATCAGGAATACCTTGTATTAAACGGCACTGCGTACATTCTGAATTCAAAAGATGAGTTATACGCTGTTTCAAAGAATAAAACCGCAGAAAGTATAAAAACAACCATTGACACATATTTTCCTTCAAAAAGCCTGCTTAGATATGAAGACACCTACAGCGTAAGCTATAATAATGAAAATTATATCCGAGAAAGATATAAATTCAATGACTCTAATGGTTCTGATCAGACAGTAGCATATTTCTTTACAGATCAAAATCTTAAAATGATTCAGTATACTAATCAGGTTATGGAGATGAAAATCGACTCATATCTGAACATTGAAAGCATAGTGCTTGAAAGTGATAACAGCTATTACAACAAATTAAAGAAATATAAGAAGGTTTCAGAGGATACTCTTAATAATTCTCTAAATAACCCCGATAAGTCAGACGAATATATTTTAGGACTTCTCGACTCTATGGGGATCACAGACGATGACTTGAGCGATATGGGTTATACAAAGGAAGATATTCTTAATATGAATGATAATCAGCTCAGTATTTTCCTTGCAGGACTTTACGGCGAAGATGTCACCGACGATGACGATAACAGTTAATAGTTAAAGTCAATGACCGTTTAGGCTTTACAGCTTAAGCGGTCATTTTTATATTATACAAAAAGAAATGCCTTTGCTAAGCAAAGACATAAAAGACATAACTGTAAATCTATTTATTATTTTAAAATTTTAATTTTTCCTATTATTGGAAGTTCCTTAGCTTTTCCCTGAACGGCATTTATAATTCCGATAATAGCCAAAACAATAATTAAGATTCCTACCGCCCAAGTTATGACTGAAAAAATTCTTCCCAACGGATCTGCTATTGAGTACATTGCAATTTTTACAATTGATAATGCAATATTCAAAACAATATTTACAATCAATAAAACCAATCCCTGATTAGAATGAAATCTGGCGAACTTTGAATTAGGCGCTGCCAAAATAGGTATTAAAACTAAAATTCCCAAATATGACAATGCTGCCAGAGCTTTGTTGCTTGATATATCTGTCTGGTCATATTCAGATGTATGATCAGGCGTATTATTAAAATCGGCAATTTTAGCTCCCAAATCTTCAACTGATTCAGAAATATTCTTTGTTTTATTGCTTGCACCCTGAGAAGCTGCGCCGTCTATAGGAGCACCGCATTTATCGCAAAACTTACTTCCGTCTGCAAGCTGATTGCCGCATTGTGAACAAAAAGCCATAGTTACATTCCTCCAATATTATAGTATATTAAAATTATAACACAGGAAAAATTATAAGTCAATTTTTTCATACTACTAACTTCATAAGCCTGTCTAATAAAATAATAAATGAAAATATTATAAAACATCTTATTAATTTTTCACCTTATATGTCATAAATATTGACTCATTGCATATATTTATTAAAAATATATAAGAAGGGTTTCATATATGGAAAACAATAACTATCCGTTTGTAAACACACCGCTGCCTTATGACTACAATGCTCTTGAGCCATTTATCGATGAAAAGACAATGTATTTACACCACGACAAACATCTTCAGACTTATATCGATAATCTTAATGCCGTTTTGGAAAAATACCCTGAACTTCAAAAACTTTCCCTTCAACAGCTAATAAAAATATCGGGAAGACTTCCGAAACAGCTCCAAACCGCTATACGAAACAATGCCGGAGGAGTGTTCAATCATAGGTTCTTTTTTGAAGGTCTTACCAATCCCGCTGATAAAGAACCTCACGGGAAACTCGCTCAGGCGATAAAACAGTGCTTTTCAGATTTTGATAACTTTGAAGAAAAATTCAAAAAAGCGGCACTGTCTGTTTTCGGCTCCGGATATGCGTGGCTCGTCTACAGCAGACACCGGCTGAAGATCGTCACTACCCCAAACCAAAACAGTCCTATAGAACAAGGCTTATGCCCTATTCTCTGCGTTGACGTATGGGAACACGCTTACTATCTTAAACATTATAACCTACGTGCAGATTATATAGACGATTGGTTTTGTATAATTGATTGGGATAAAGCTGAGCAAAACCTTATTAACTGCATTACAAATAAAAAGTAATGCACCATATATTACTATGAAAATATAACTCCGCAGATTTTTAAATTAGCGGAGTTTTTTACTATGATATATCATCAATTACTTTTCCAATATCGTTATTAAGACAAATTGCCCTGTCTTCAATATCAGACGGACAGAAAGCTTCTCCGTAATTAACACAAGCATAACAGGCATTTAAATTTTTAGCAGTCATCTTCCAGAATGGATATTTAATGATTACAGGTGTATTCATACCGACACCCAGTTCAAGAAACAAAACTTTCATATTTCTGTGCCTGTGTAAGAAATCAGAATATCGCTCGCTCGCTTTATTCCATCCTTCGTCTTCAACGAATTTATTGTCACAGCGCAGATTCATTGTCATCGGCTTTCCGCACTTAGGACAATGAGGAATAAGCTCAGTAGGTATTTTCATATTCCTCTGATATTTATACATCCTACGAATGACTTTTTCGTTGTCATAGGTTTCATTATGGCAAGGCACGCTGCACTGAAATAATCCGTAATCCCCTTGTGTATAAAACAATCTGTGCTTATCAAAACCCGCTTTCTGAAAACAGTGGTCTGCATTAGTTGTAATTATAAAATAGTCCTTGTCTTTTAACAGATTAAACAGTTTCTCATAGACGGGATTTGGTGTGTCCATATAGCGATTCACAAAGATATGCCTGCTCCACCATGCCCAATACTCCTCCTGAGTTTCAAAATGATAAAATCCACCCGAATACATATCCGAAATACCGTATTTCTCTTTGAAATCTGCAAAGTAGTTATCAAACCGTTCACCCGAATAGGTAAAGCCTGCTGATGTGGAAAGTCCTGCGCCAGCACCTATAACAATAGCATCTGATAGTTCAATCTGATTCTTTAACCTGTTTATATTATCTGAGTAACTCCCTGTAGATGTACAAATCCTTCTCTGTAAAAACATTGAATACCACCTTAATTAGACTATTTTTTTGAAATTCCATAACCGTTTTTATAGCAATTTCCGACGCTTGAGTGTTTGGAAAATAATATTCCCCAGTTGAAATACAGCAAAACGCAATACTTTTAATTCCGTTTTGCTCTGCCATCTCCAAGCAGGAACTATAGCAAGACGCAAGCATTCTACAATGCTTTTCGTCAAGACTCCCCGATACAATTGGACCTACAGTGTGAATTATATAATCACACGGCAGATTATATGCCTTTGTAAGCTTAGCCATTCCTGTAGGTTCGGGATAACCCTGCTTTTTCATTATTTCAGAACATTCAAGCCTAAGCTGTACACCAGCATAAGTGTGAATTGCATTATCAATACAGCCATGACAAGGAGAATAACAGCCTGTCATTCCCGAGTTAGCAGCATTGACAATAGCAACGCATTTCAGCGTTGTAATATCTCCCTGCCACAAATATATATTGTTCTGAATAGGCTTTAGCTCTGCAATATCAGTTATGCCTTTATTTGCGATTTCCTCTTTCAGATATTCGTCCTGCACTGTCAGAAATTCTTTGCTTGCAGGCTTCGGCGGACGGATATTTACCAGACTTCTAAACAGCTTAAACCTATCCGCTTTATTTTCAGGAATTGTCACATCGCTAAAGGCAGAATTCTCTATAAGGAGATATTCTATTAGATAAAAAAGTCTTTCGTTTTGAGTCATACTAACCTCGTTTCTCTATTGCATTTGCTGGACATACCTCATAGCAATTTCCGCAATGCAGACAATGTTCTTGCTGTATACAATAAGGGTTTCCCGACTCAATACATCGCTGAGGACAGCTTTTTAAACATCTTCCGCAGCCTAT
>CANPWR010000097.1 GCA_947584825.1 uncultured Clostridia bacterium
GACCCGTCAATCCCGTCAGAGTGGGACGGCTTTGAAATTGAAAAGAACTTCAGAGGCTCGCACCTTTCTATAAAGGTTAATAACGACGCTCACGTTGAAAGCGGAGTTAAGTCTGTCACATTGAACGGTGAACCGCTTGACGGCAAGTTGATTCCGGCAGATAAGCTAAAAGAACAAAACGACATTGTTGTTACAATGGGATAAATTAATAAAGGGTGCGGACAAACCGCACCTTTTATTGTTAATTGACAACATATAGTATAGATGATATAATATCTGTGTCAGTATATGAGTTATATTCTGTGTTTTTAGTGTTTAGTATACTGATAATAATTAATAGGAGAATGATAGGTATGTCAAAGTTTTGTTACAAATGCGGCGCTCAGTTAGATGACGCTGATGTGTTCTGCAACAACTGCGGAACAAAGCAGGAAGAAACAGTTCAGGCACAGCCGTCTAGGGATTATCAGAACGCTCAGAATTACACTGGCGGTTCGCCTGTTATATCAAAGAGCATAGGCGTCTGCATAATTCTGTCCATAATAACATGTGGAATTTACAGTCTTTTCTGGCTTTACTGTATGGCTGAGGACTTAAACCGTATTTCAGGAAAGAATGACACATCGGGCGGATTGGTCGTTTTGCTGAGTATTATTACATGCGGTATTTATGGATGGTTCTGGCTGTATCAGGCAGGGGATAAGATTAATCAAGGTAAAATGCAAAGAGGAATAATGACAGATTCAGCTATAGGTATTGTGTATTTAGTGCTTGGTATTTTCGGATTTTCAATCGTATCATATGCACTTATTCAAAATGAGATCAATAAGTTTGCAGTAAACTAATAATAAAATTATGAAAAATCGTGCAATAAAGGTAAGCATATTTTTATCTGTACTTATACTTTTAGGAATTGCCTATTATTTTATTACATATTTGACTGGACTTTACATACCATGCTATATCAGATTATTCACAGGGTTTAAATGTCCCGGCTGCGGAATTTCTCATATGATTATCAACATTTTTCATATGAATTTTAAAGCGGCATATAAGTCTAATCAGCTGTTATTCTTAACGTCTCCGATTATTATTGCAATGATTGCCCGTGAGGTCTATTGTTATATCAGGTATGATACGCACAAAACAGATAAATGGATAGAAATTACGGCAATTATACTTATAGCTTTGTTTATAATATTTGCCGTATTGAGAAATATTTACGGATTTTAAAATGCGAAGAGAATATTCTCTTCGCATTAATTTTATATATTAAAGTATAGTACGCTCAACAGCCTTTTCCCAGCCAGATAAAAGAGTTTCTCTTTTGCTTTCTGTAATATCGGGGATAAATTCATATTCAATTTTTTGATTATCCTTAATATCGTTCATACTTTTCCAGTAACCCGATTTAAGTCCTGCAAGATATGCACAGCCGAGAGCTGTGGTTTCTATACACATAGGCCTCAGTACATTACAGCCTGTTATATCGCTTTGGAACTGCATAAGAAAGTTGTTTTCACTTGCTCCGCCGTCAACTTTTAGTGTTTGTATTTTTGTTGCTGAATCAGCTTGCATAATTTCGATAACAGCGTTTACCTGATAAGCGATTGATTCAAGAGCTGAGCGGACTATATGTTCTCTTGTTGTACCTCTGGACAGACCGCAAAGCACACCTCTGGCGTCAGCGTTCCAGTAAGGAGCGCCCAAACCCACAAATGCGGGAACAAAATAAACTCCGTTTGTGTCAGTAATAGAAAGCGCTAAAGGCTCGCTCTCTGCGGCAGAGTCGATAATTTTAAGACCGTCACGAAGCCATTGAATGGCTGCTCCTGCCACAAAAACAGAACCCTCAAGAGCATAGTTTACTTTTCCGCCCACGCTCCATGCAATTGTTGATAGAAGTCCGTTTTTAGAGGATACAGGCTCTGAACCTGTGTTCATAAGCAGAAATGCTCCTGTACCGTAGGTGCATTTGAAGTCGCCTTGAGAAAAGCACGCCTGACCAAATAGTGACGCTTGCTGGTCGCCTGCAACACCGCAGATTTTAATCTTGCCTTTTCCGATTAATGTTGTATATCCGTAGTCATCACTTGACTCTAAAACTCTTGGCAGCATATTTTTAGGAATACCCAAAATATTTAAAATTTCGTTGTCCCAATCAAGAGTGTTTATGTTAAACAGCATAGTTCTTGACGCATTTGAATAATCTGTGGCGTGGACTCTTCCCTCAGTGAGTTTCCATATAATATAGCTGTCCACAGTTCCGAAAAGAAGCCTGCCGCTTAAAGCTCTTTCTCTCACACCTTGAACATTGTCAAGGATCCACTTAATCTTTGTTGCGGAAAAATAGGGGTCGATTATAAGACCTGTTTTTTCCTTTATCATATCTGAGTATCCGGCTTTGACCAACTCTTTGCAGTATTCGGAGGTTCTTCTGCACTGCCATACTATAGCATTATACACAGGCTCGCCGGTTTCTTTATCCCATATGATAGTGGTTTCACGCTGATTGGTTATACCGATTGAGGATATATCTCCCGCATCAAGACCTTTACACAGCAGAACTTCTTTTGCAACTGTCAGCAAAGAGGACCATATATCATTGGGATTATGTTCAACATATCCATTTCCTTTAAAAATTTGCGGAAACTCTTTCTGCTTTTGAGCAATTATTTGTCCTGCTTTGTTAAAAAGGATAGCGCGGGAGGAAGTTGTTCCCTGATCTAGGGCTAAAATATATTTTTTCATATGTATATTCCCTTCACAGAATGTTATGTGTTTTTCATTACTCTTTCTTCAGGGTTTATTATAACATACGTATCGACAAAAAGAAATATGAAAATTCAATAAAAAATTATGATTGCTCTTGACATTTAGCTCAAAAGGGTATACAATGGTTACAAATTGGTTACACCGATTTGTTTTGACATAACAAATTTACAGACAGAGATA
Source organism: uncultured Clostridia bacterium (assembly GCA_947584825.1). GTDB lineage: Bacteria > Bacillota > Clostridia > Oscillospirales > Ruminococcaceae > UMGS1601. The sequence continues at coordinate 2,956 of CANPWR010000097.1, forward strand.
GATAGAAAAAGCACAGAAATTAAAGGAAAGGGAAAAGATAATAAAAATGAAAAATAAAAGAATTAAAAGACTTTTTGCTTTAGTTCTTTCATTTTCGGCAGCGGTTTCTGTATTTACGGTGAGCAATTACGGAAGCGGAAAAATACAAACTTCGGCTGCACCTACATACGAGGATTATCAAAGACAAATAGCTGATTTAGAGAGTCAGGAAAGAGAGCTTGACGCACAAATAGCAAAGAACGCAGAAAGTCTTGCAGATGAACAGGCAAAGCAGGAAGCTTTACGTCAAAAGATTTCGACGATTGAAAATAAGATTTCCACATATGAAAAATACAGCAAAGAGCTTGAAAAAGATTTAGCGGAAACTGACGCAAAAATTAGAGAAACTCAAGCCAATATGGAGCAAAAGGAAAAGGAAATAAAGACCGGCATTTCTGATTTCAAGTCCAGACTGAGGGCGATGTATGTATCCGGCTCTGAATCCTACACACAGGTTTTGCTTGAATCGGAGGATTTTTACGATATTCTAATGAGATTTGAGCTTGTCAAGAGGGTTGCCAAGCATGATAACGACACCATAGACAAGCTGTTAGATTTAAAAAAGCAATACGAGAACGCAGAAAAGAAATATCAAGAGCAGAAGAAAAAAATGGAGGAAACTGCACAGAAATATGCTAAGCAGCTTTCCAATCTATCGGCTGAGCAATCTAATCTTGAGGCATTGAAGGCTGAAAGTGAGGCTAATGCAGCCGACATTCAAAGTCAGAACAATGAGTTAAACAATCAGAGAAGTCAGGTTTCGAGTCAGAAAGCGCAGGCTGAATACAACGCAACCACGACTACCACGACTACCACGACAACTACCACGACCACTCAAGCTACTACAGCATACAGACCGAGGCAGGGCAATTATTCAAACAACGGCTCGTCGGGAAGTTCAGGCAACAGTAGTACTGGAATTAGTGGGAACACAAGTAATAGTGGATATTCAGGCAATTCAGGCAGCGGATATTCCGGAGACATAGGAACGGTAGTTGCATATGCTAAGAGCATGGTTGGCGGTTCATATGTATGGGGTGGTTCAAGTTATCGTGCGACAGACTGTTCGGGTCTTGTAATGCTTTCATATGCACAGGTAGGAATTTCACTTCCGCACAATGCGGCGGCTCAGGCAGGGTACGGCAAGTCCGTAAGCTATGACAGTATGCAGCCGGGAGACTTGATTTTCTTTGGAGCCAGCATTTATCATGTTGCTATGTACATAGGAGACGGCATGATGGTACACGCTGAGAACTCAAGCACGGGAATAGTTATTTCCTATGTATCTACCTTCTCGCAGTACAACCCTATTACTGCAATCAGAAGAATTATATATTAAAAAACACAGACGGCTCAATTTTGGGGCTGTCTGTTATACGGAGATGTCGCCTAGTCCGGCTTATGGCGCACGACTGGAACTCGTGTTGACGTTTGTAGCGTCTCGAGGGTTCGAATCCCTCCATCTCCGCCATGAAACCTCGTAAAC
>CANPWR010000098.1 GCA_947584825.1 uncultured Clostridia bacterium
TTAAGCTATATCAATTCCTTTGAAAACGACGTTTTCAGAGGAGCGTTTGAATGTTTAGCTTATGAAGCCACAAAATTGAGCGAACATTGTAATGAACTTATGCAAGAGGCGGAAGAATAATTTATTACAGCAATAATTATCCATTATCAATTGTCAATTATTCCGACTTGCTGTTACTAGGGAAAGCCCTCTCTTGCAGGGCTTTCCCTCTTAAAAAATAATCCACTGGATTATTTTTTAATTCACCCATTTCGGAGCGCACGAATAAAGGGGCTTTTCGCTGACTGCGGTCAGCGACAGGGCTCCGCCCTTGACCCGCAAGCCTTTTGAAAAAGGCTTGACCTAAAACTTTTAAATCTATTATCAATTACTCAGAACCGCCGTTGCACAAACTATAACATTTATCAAACTATACAAAGGCGGCAGAGGATGCAACGTCACCGTTGCCGGCTCGCTGGTGCAACGCGTCACCGTTGCCGGTTCATAGCCGTCCTAATAGCTCTAAGCTCATCAGGCTCCAGTTCTCTGTAATCGCCCGGCTTTAACATACCTAATTTAAGAGGTCCTATAGCCGTTCTTTTAAGTCTTGCGACCTCTAAGCCGACAGCCTCGCACATTTTTCTTATTTGTCTGTTCCTGCCTTCTCGAATAACCATTTGCATAACTACCCTGCCCGGCTCTTTAGTCAGAACATTGATCGTGCAAGGAAGCGTCATCTGACCGTCTATTTCAACGCCCTCCGAGAGCCTTACTAACTGCTCATCGGTGATGTCAGGACGCACAGTTACACGGTAAGTTTTTGTAACGTGCTTTGATGGATGCATAATATCGTTGGCAAAAGCACCGTCGTTTGTAAATAGGAGCATACCCTCTGAATTTTTATCCAACCTTCCCACAGGATAAACGCGCTCGGGAAAACCATTAAGTAAATCGGAAACATTTTTCCTATCAAACTCGTCGCTCATCGTAGTAACGTACCCTCTGGGCTTATTGAGCATTATATAGTATAGCTTTCTCTTTCTCGGAGTGTATAACTTTTCACCGTCGATAGTAATTAAATCCTTACCCGAAAACGCCTTATCACCGATCTTGCAAGGTCTGCCGTTGACCTTTACTCTGCCCTGAGAGATAAGCTCCTCCGCTTTTCTGCGTGAGCAGTATCCTGCATCAGCAATAATTTTTTGTATTCTTATTTTTTCCATTTACTTGCCTTTCGTTATGTATAGAACAGGTTTAGCCTGTTCTTATTATATCTGTCTCCATATTTTTTGAACAAACCTGCTGATCGCTGTTCGCTCGGACACCTTTGCCTTAATACTCTCATCAGCCTTTATTTCCGTCTGACCAACAAATATATTGTCTATATAGTATTTAATATACCCTATCTGCTCGCCCTCTTTTACAGGAGCGTAGTTTAGCTTGTTTAAAACAACACGCTGTGTAAATTTTTGAGCATCGTCCTTGTATACACTTAGTTTTATCTCATTCTCACAGCTTGCAGTAACCGTATTCTTTTCCGCTCCGACTAACGGTGCTTTGAATGAGTTAGTTTCAGGGGAAAGAGTAACGCTCTTATACTGAGAGAATCCAAAATCATAAAGATTTGAATGGTCTGCCCAGTCGTTCTGGTCGTTTAGTGTAACGCATATAAGCGTTGTTCCGTTACGTCTGCAAGCCGAAACAAGACATCTTCTCGCCTTATCTGTAAAGCCTGTCTTAACTCCGAACACACCCTCGCAGGACGCCATTAGCTTATTGGTGTTGGCAAGCCACCTTACATAAGGAGGATTTCCATATTTCAGCTTTGCACTTCTAGTTGAGCAAATCTCCGCAAAGACTTTGTTTTTAATCGCATAAGCGGTCAGCTTAGCCATATCGGAAGCAGTTGAATAGTGGTCGTCTGTATAGTCGTCAAGTCCCGACGGAGTGACAAAGTGAGTGGATTCAAGCCCCAAATCTGCAGCTCTTTTGTTCATCATAGAAACGAACTTTTCAACACTTCCTGCAATCCTGACGGCAGTTGCATTAGCGGCGTCATTTCCGCTTGGAAGCATCATACCATAGCATAATGCCCTCATAGTGACTATATCTCCGCTTTTAAGCCCCATAGACGAGCCTTCGACCTTTATAGCATTATCGTCTACCTTGAACTGCTCGTCGAGATTGCCGTTTTCAACTGCCAAAAGTGTAGACATAATCTTTGTAGTACTAGCCATAGGAAGTTTAGTGTATGCATTGTGTTCATACAGAACCCTGCCGTTTTCGGCGTCGATTAAAATTGCTGCTTTTGCCGAAGTAGACGCTGCTTCACCCGCAATAGAAAACCCAAAACAACTGAACGTAATAGTTAATATAGTAAAAAGACTAAGTATTTTTTTCATTAGATGTGCACCTCATTTCTAAGATAATTATGCACAATTAACTATAAAAAATACGTTTTGTCTTATTATTATAAAAAAGGTAATTATTCGTCGCTTTTTCTGTTGTTAATGAAATCGGTTATCTTGTCTACAACATCCGGAATCATATTGATAAGTGCATTTTCTTTGCTTGCGTTTACCGACATCTGCAGCAGTTTTACCTCACCGTTTGTAATGGTGATAAATGCAAGCGGCTGTAATGTAACTCCGCCTGCCGTACCTCCGCCAAACAGCTCCTTTGAACCTTTAGTTGGCAAATCAGAGCCTCCTGACGTAAATCCTACAGACACCTTAGATATAGGAATTATCGTCGTACCGTCTGCAATAATAGGCTTACCGACAACAGTCTCACAGTCTGCAAGCTCGTGTATTTTCTGCATTGCAGTTTCAACAAGTTTTTCCAAACCGTTATCATTCATTCGCTAACAACTCCTTACTATTTAACATAAGCTTACGCTTTAATTTATATTGTTTCTTTGCTTTATGGCGTTTTTTCAAAAACAGATATAAAAACTTAACGCCAAATACTATTATAATTCCCAAAACGGTGCTTGGTCGAATTTTTATTTTCCCCGAAATCTCATACTCAAACACCTTTTTATCAAACACACATTTTATCTCTGCCCTTTTCGGCTTATAAAGTGTGAATACCGTTCCAACAACTCCTAATCCGTGAAAAAGTACCGCATTTAGCCTGCCGTACTGCATTGCAGCGTCATAAGCGTCATCCTTTCCTGCGGTAATCTCGATCTCGGTATCATAAAACCGAATTTGTTTTAAAAGTTTTCTAAAAGACTTCCACGTCATTGGAACGAAGTCTTTATATCTTCCCCAGCGACGGCGAATATTATTAACTTTAGCCTTCAGACCGTTCTCCTGAGGCTTGTCCTTTTCAGACTTTTCTATTTTCTTTTTCTTGTTTTTTTCATTCTTAGCTTTCTCAGCATTTGTTTTTTTATCCGTTTTTGGTATTTCACTTGCTTGCTTTACATTTTGCTCTTGTCTCTCAAGTTCCTTTTCCAAAGACTTTATCCTATCGTCAAGCTCGTCCTCGGATATTTCAACAAATTCCTCCTCTATTTCAGATATATCTTCCTTAAACGTCTTGTTAGACTTTTTTGATTTCTTTTTCCTGTTTTTAATCTTAATCGTCTTTGACGGCTTATCAGGTCTTGGGTAAATGTCGATACACAACCATTTTGCTGACATCTTGATTTCGTTTGTACGGCTGTTTGCATGATACGACACTGTAACTGAAAGGCGTAGGATAATATATACGGCTAAGATAATTCCTATAATTATATACAAAGCTATAATACTACCAACCCCTTTCAATTAATGTACAATGGATAATAAAAATAATTAACTTTCGCTTGACATATCTAAAAAGTGTGTTATAATATACTTATAAAAGGGATACTGCAATAAGCGGTTTCTCCCAAGTTAGATGTTAAGAAACACCGTTACTTTGGAATTTGGCGGTGTTTCTTATTTTTATGTAAAAAAATTTACTTTTTACTATAAAAGATATAAAAACATAGTGTGATAACACTGATAACAAAATTCGCAAATAAAAATAATTCGGAATAACTTATCATGGTCATCACCCCCCTCGTTTAAAGGGAGAAACCGCCCACCGTGTTATTGCAGTATCCCAAAATCAGTATACAGTATTTCTATAATTTTGTCAACCGGCGAGCCGCCGGTGGCTCTCAGCGTTTAATATTTGTACAATAATCAAAGTATTTTATCTCGAGTTATTACATTAATAATTATCCATTATCCATTATCCATTATCCATTATCAACTATCCATGTCAATTATCCATTGTCAA
>CANPWR010000099.1 GCA_947584825.1 uncultured Clostridia bacterium
TTCGTGTTATAACCGATCATATACGTTCTGTTGTGTTTATGGCGTCCGACGGCGTACTTCCTTCTAATGAGGGAAGAGGATATGTAATGCGCCGTCTTTTAAGACGTGCTGTCCGTCACGGAAAGCTGTTAGGCATCAACGGAAGTTTTATCAAGGATATAATCAAAACTGTTGTTGATTCTTCTAAGTGCGAGTATGAGGAACTTGAGGAGAAATACGATTATATTTCAAAGCTGCTTGAGAACGAGGAAAAGAATTTCAACGAGACGATCGACAGGGGAATGTCCATATTAGATGAGTATATAAGGGATATGACTCAAAAAGGCAAGACTGAGCTTGACGGAAATTCCTGCTTTACTCTTTCCGATACCTATGGTTTCCCGATAGACTTGACAAAGGAAATTTTAGAGGAAAAGGGATTCACTTGTGATGAAGATGGTTTTGCAGAGTGTATGAACGAGCAGAAGGAAAGAGCGAGAAAAGCAAGAGGCGGCTCTAAATACATGGGCGCTGAAGATACCATTTTCCAGACTATTGATAAAACCTATCACACTGAATTCGTGGGCTATGATTTGACCGAACTGACCGCTGTGATAGATTATTTAACAACCGACGATGAGCTTGTAGAAAATGTCGGCTGCGGTGACGAGGCTTATGTTATTTGTGCTAAAACTCCGTTTTATGCTGAAAGCGGAGGACAGGTGGGCGATATAGGAACTATCACTACCAAAACAGGAAAGGCAGAGGTTCTTGACACTCAGAAGGTAGTGGGCGGTAAGTTTGCCCATAAGATCAAAGTAGTTGAGGGAGCGTTGGCGGTAGGTCAGGAAGCTGATTTTAAGGTAGATGTTTCAAACAGAATGTCCGTGATGAGAAACCACTCCTGCGCACATTTGTTGCAGGCTGCACTCAGACAGGTTTTGGGCGAGCATGTTCATCAGTCGGGACAGCTTGTTGACGCTGATAGAGTAAGATTTGATTTTTCGCATTTTGAAGCAATGACGTTTGATGAGCTTAATGAGGTCGAGCGTCTTGTAAATGAAAAGATTTTTGATGCTTTGGATATAAAGGTTGAGGAAATGCCTATAGATGAGGCTAAAAAGCTAGGTGCTATGGCTCTGTTCGGTGAGAAGTACGGAGATGTTGTAAGAGTAGTAAGCATGGGTGATTTTTCAGTTGAGTTCTGCGGAGGAACACATCTATCTAATACCTCGCAAATCGGAATGTTTAAAATACTTTCTGAGAATTCAGTTGCGGCAGGGGTAAGGAGAATAGAGGGCGTAACAGGAAAGGGCTTGTATAAACATATAAGCAATTTAAATAGTCTTTTAACTGAAGCCGCAGCGGCTTTGAAGATAAAAACTCCGTCTGAACTGGTTGAGAGATCGCACTCATTAAATAACAAGGTTAAGGATTACGAAAAGGAAATATCAAGACTAAAATCGAGAATAATTGAATCCGAAATGGAAAAAATGTTTGAGAACTGGAAATCGGTTTGCGGAGTTAAGCTTATTGCTACTATGTTTACAAATGCGACTGCTGATACGTTAAGAGGTTTCGGAGATAGAGTGAAATCAATTGACGAGCCTATAATAGCAGTATTTGCAGGAACTGGCAGTGAAAAGGGACAATTCTTGGCAGTATGCTCTAAAAAGGCATTGGATAAAGGTGCACACGCAGGGAAGCTGATACAAAAAGTAGCCGCTGTAACAGGCGGTAAGGGCGGAGGACGTCCTGATATGGCAATGGCAGGTATAGGCGATAAATTCAAAATAGACGAAGCACTGTCAATGGTAACAGACTTTGTTACAGATATGTTAGGCGGAAAGGAAGATTAATATGAATGATTGTTTGTTTTGCAAAATAATTAGCGGAGAAATTCCAAGCACAAAAATTTACGAAGATGATTTGGTATACGCATTCAAGGATATCCAGCCGATGGCACCTGTTCATTACCTCGTTATACCAAAGGAGCATATTGAAAGCGCAGCAAAAATCACTCCTGAAAACTCGGCGGTAATTGCTCATATTTATGAGGTTATCGCAAAAATCGCAAAAGATGAAGGTCTTGATGATGGATTTAGAGTTGTAAATAACTGCGGAGAAATAGCAGGTCAGACGGTGTTTCACATACATTTTCATCTTCTTGCAGGCAGAAAGCTGGAATGGCCTGCGGGTTAAAAATTAGAAGTCTGATTTTTAGGAAATGAGTGTAAAAATTCCAATAAGAAATGGTGATTATTATGAAGCGAAAAATGGCGTGGATAGGTTTTTCTTATCTTTTTGGTCTGTTTTTCGCTTCATTTTTTAATGTAAAGCAAAATGTTATAATAGTTGTTTCAGCTTTTTTGATAGCTGCTTTGTTGTTTATTGGTATAAAGAACAAGAGATCGCTTATACTGATCGTTTCTGTTCCTGTTTTACTGGCTGTATGCTCGAATATTACATATACCAAGCTTGTTTATGATAATATAATCTCTTACAGTGATAAAAGCGTTAGATTTTCAGGCAGGGTTGTCGATATAAGCGAGCAAGCGTCAGATAAGGTTCTGCTGACGCTAAAGGGAAAGATTGAAGGAAAAACAGGTGCTGAAATCGTTGTATACACTGATATGGCTGATATGGATTATGACGATAAAATTGCATTTACAGGAACAATGCAGAAAATAGAGAATTCTGTCAGCTTTTCGTCAGAGGACTACTATAAGCCAAAGGGCATTTATCTTAACTGCTTTGACGCGAAAAATGTAAGCGTAACAGATGTACCATTTTCTCTCAGGCGAAATATAATGCACTACAGAGATTATCTGTTTAACAAGATAAACAGCATACTTCCCAGTGAGGAGGGCGCATTTATCGGAGCTATGCTCTGCGGAGATAAGTCTGAGCTGTCACAGTCGACTAGGCTATCTCTTTACAGAACGGGGATAGGTCATATCTTTGCAGTGTCGGGAACGCATCTTGTTATAATTACAGCTATTATACTGTTTTTACTGAATGCTTTGAGACTTGGAAGAATATCAAGATTTGTAATTCTAGAGATTTTTATAGTGATATTTGCGGTGTTTTCGGGAGCTTCAAGCTCGGTTATAAGAGCAGGAGTGATGCTTACTGTAGTATTTGCATCTGATTTATTTAAAAGAAAATCAGACACTCTGAACACTCTCGGTCTATGTGCTGTTTTGCTTACTGCATTTGACCCGTATCTGATAAGGAATCTGTCCTTTGTTCTTTCTATGAGTGGAGCATTTTCAATCGGAGTTGCAGCACCTTTAGTTATCAGGGAGTGTAATTTTAAGAGCAGGTTTAAATCTTTAAAAGAAAACACAGTTTCGCTTTTAACATTGTCGCTTTGTATGCTTCCAATTAGCATATTCTGCTTTAATGAGGTGTCATTGATTTCACCTTTGGCAAATATGCTCTTGATACCTATATGCTCATTGGCATTGGCACTGGCAGTGGTGGTTGCCTTTTTCGGAGGAATAGGTTTTATTGCAAATCCTCTGCTTATTGCAGCAGGTCTTGGTATAAAATTTGTTTTATATATTTCAAGTCTGCTGAATAAAATTCCTTTCAGTTATGTTTCAACGGGAAACATCTATTTGAAAGGCTTTGTAATAGCTGCGGCAGTTATATCAGCGGCAGCTTTGTTTAAGTACAGAAACAGTATTAAAAACGCTTTTTTGCCTGTTATTATGAGCGTGGTTTTGGTTGTTGTCGGAACAACAGCGTCAATTGTTTTGGACAGAACAACACTTCATCTTTTGCTTTTATCTGACAATGTTTCTAAAGCTTTGCTATTGTATAAGGGAGAGCAAGCTGTTATAATAGATTTGTACGGCAGAGGAAAGATGTCAGAAACCTGTGAAAGTTTTATCGAAAAGCAGGGTATTAGGTCAGTTGAGGCTTTATTTATTAATAACGATAATGCCAATAATGTAAATTCTAATTACAAAAGTGCAATTTACGTCGATATTGAAAATTCATTCAGAACAAGTGAGGGCATAACAAATGACGAGATTACTTTTGTTTCAGAGAACGCAGAACTTGTTACAAACGGATACAAAATCAAGGTCTTAAAAGACGGCGGATATCTTGTTTCATATAAAGGTCTAACCGTTGAGTGTTCAAAAACGCTTGAAAGCTCACAGTTTGACACAAACGTGAAAATATTATATGATGATAAAAGAATGCTTTACGAAAACACAGAAGTTTCTCTGACAGGTGATAACGGAGACGC
>CANPWR010000100.1 GCA_947584825.1 uncultured Clostridia bacterium
TTCATGGAAAGACACATTCCTGCTCCAAGAATAAGTGCCATTAAAATGCCGAACGTATAGGCGAAAATATTAGCTTTTCCCTTTGCTTTTCTATCAAGTTTCTTTAAAGCAACAACCTTAGAAGTATCCTTTGGTGCGTATTCGTTTGCAATCGCCTCAGCAAAAATCTTATCAGTATTCATAATTGAACCTCCGTATAATTATATTTTTTCAGATACCTATCTGATAATTTAATTATAGGGTTTTCAAAATATAAACTGAACAACATTAATTAATATTTGTGTTGATTTAAGAGAATGTTTTGTGAATTTCTATAATACGCACTTAGCGTTTCCTAAACTGCAACATTAAACAGACTATCTAAAGGCGGACTGCGTGCAGGGATGAGCCCTGCTCTTACCTCGCTTATTGCTTTTTTATAATCGGGCAGAACCACCGGCGGTTCGCCAGTCACCGTTGCGTTTTATAGGTAAGCGTTAAAAGACTGTCGCCAAGATGCACGTTCTCAACAATGATATTATCGAAGTGTAGGTTCAGGTCAAAGTGAGAAAAGTTCCAGAAGGATTTAACGCCGAGTTCGATAAGCTTTTTCGCAACGCTGAAAGCATTTTCTTTCGGAAGACAAAGAACCGCAATAGACGGCAGATTTTCCTTGCAGAAGTTTTCAAGCTCGTCTATGCTTAAAACTTTGATGCCTGCAACGGTTTGTCCTATAATTTCGGGGTCAGTATCAAATATAGCGGTAAGCCTGCACCCTTTTTTCTCAAAGCTTATCTGAGAAGTAATAGCCTTACCGAGGTTTCCCGCACCTATCATAATGGTTTTGTATTCCTTATCAACACCCAAAATACTGCCGATTTCTTCATGCAGAGCCTTGATATTATATCCATATCCCTGCTGGCCAAATCCGCCGAAGCAGTTTAGATCCTGTCGTATCTGAGAAGCGGTGGTTTTCATTCGTCCTGCTAGATCCTTAGAAGAAATGCGTTCAACATTTTCTGCAATCAAATCTTCGAGATACGAATAATATCTGGGCAATCTTTTTATAACAGATGCCGAAATATCATTATTCTTAGCCACTAACCTCATCCCTTAAATTATAAATTATTATTTCTTTAAAATTATTAAGCGTTTACAAGAACGTCAAGACGCTTTCCTATTTCCTTTAAGAAGGTTTCTGAGTCAACCTTTTTCTTGTTTTCAAGACTTGAAAGCAGATAAAGGTCTCCTGTCATAACGCCGTCCTCAATGGTCTGAATGGTAGCTTGTTCCAGCTTGTTTGCAAAGTCGACTAAATCAGGAGTTTCGTCAAGCTCGCCTCTTTTTCTCAGAGCACCACTCCAAGCAAAGATGGTAGCGACTGAGTTTGTTGAAGTCTCTTCGCCCTTAAGGTATTTGTAGTAGTGTCTTTGAACAGTTCCATGAGCAGCTTCATATTCATAAATGCCGTCGGGGGAAACTAGAACAGAGGTCATCATAGCCAGCGAGCCGTAAGCCGTTGAAATCATGTCGGACATAACATCGCCGTCATAGTTCTTGCAAGCCCAAATGTATCCGCCGTTTGAACGGATAACTCTTGCAACAGCGTCGTCGATAAGGGTGTAGAAATATTCTATACCTGCCGCTTCATATTTTTCTTTATATTCGTTATCGTATATTTCTTGGAAAATGTCTTTGAATCTGTGGTCGTATTTCTTTGAAATAGTGTCCTTAGTTGCAAACCAGACGTCCTGCTTTAAATCAAGGCCGTAGTTTAAGCAAGCTCTTGCAAAGCCTGCGATACTTTCGTCTTTGTTGTGTATACCTTGAATAATGCCGTCGCTGTCAGAGAAATCATAAATAAGTTCTCTTGATTCGTTACCGTCTTTGTCAGTGACAACCAGTTCTGCCTTTGAATCTTTGTTTACTCTCATTTCTGTATTTTTGTAAACATCACCGTATGCATGACGGGCAATCGTTATTGGCTTAGTCCAGGTAGGTATATACGGAGAAATACCCTTGACGATAATAGGAGTTCTGAAAACAGTACCGTCTAAGATAGCTCTGATAGTGCCGTTAGGAGACTTCCACATTTCTTTTAAGTTGTATTCGGGCATTCTTGCTGCATTAGGGGTGATAGTTGCACATTTAACAGCTACTCCGTACTTCTTTGTAGCCTCTGCGCTGTCGAATGTGACCTTGTCGTTTGTTTCGTTTCTGTGTTTTAAACCAAGGTCGTAGTACTCACAGTTTAAGTCAACATAAGGCTCAAGAAGTATCTCCTTTATCCATTTCCAAAGAATTCTTGTCATTTCGTCTCCGTCCATCTCGACGAGAGGCGTTTTCATTTTGATTTTTTCTGCCATAGTAATTTCCTCCGTGTTTAAAATATTTTATTTATCCCACATCCACACAATAAATATCTGATTGATACCTTCAATATTAACAGGACAAGATTTGGAATCTTTTATATCGTTCTTATCAAAATACTCAACAAACTGGTCATACTGCTCACTGCCCGAGAAATCCAAACCGAAGTGGAAATCCCCCTTTGAGGAAAAGTCCATTTTCTTTCCCTGCATATCTTTTTGATAGGTTTCAAGATTAAGAGAGCCGCATCTCTTTAGACACTTGTAGCTTTTGTTATCACCAGAGCCTTTAACCTTAATATAGGAAGCCGAAAGCTTTCCGTTATCGGTATAAGCATATACATAGAGATTATCTGAAACCTTAATGTCCTCAATTATCTCTGCACTTTTACTTCCTGTAACGGTTAGAACGTCAGTAATTTCAGGCTTGTAGCTGAAAATGTTGATGTATAAAACTACATAGACAATTATAACAGCAATCAGCAAGCATACAAGCTTAATCAGCAGTGATAATCCAGGAGTGCTCTGCTTTTTGCCTTTATTAGGGTAGTGAACAGGTCTTTGCGGATTTTGATAATTGCTATTAGGATTTGTGTGTCTGTCAAATTCTCTGTAGTTTTGATATTGGCTGTTTCTAAAATTAGAATTATGCGGCGAATTGTTTTTTCTCATGGTTTTAATCCTTATTTATTAAGCTGTTCTCTTGTGTAATCTAAAAGTCCTCCTGCAAGAACAATATCTTTTGTGCGTCCGCTTAACTCGCACAAAACAGGGATTTCAACATTCTTAGATTTGTTTACAAGAGTAAGTTCGCTCTTTCCGTCTATAATATCCTGCCTTACGTTTTCAAGCAGGAGTTCGTCTCCCTGACCGATTTTGTCGTAATCATCTTCGTTTACAAATGTAAGAGGCAGAATACCTGCATTTATAAGATTTGCTCTGTGAATTCTAGCAAAGCTCTTAACTAAAACAGCCTTAACACCTAAATAGAGAGGAGCAAGTGCAGCGTGCTCTCTTGATGAACCCTGTCCGTAGTTTGAACCGCCGACGATAATGCTCTTGCCAAGTCTTAGCGCTCTTTCAGGAAAATCCTCATCGCATACTGTAAAGCAGTGCTTTGAAATAGCGGGAATATTAGAACGCAAAGGAAGTATTTTAGCGCCTGCCGGCATAATGTGGTCTGTTGTTATATTGTCTCCGACCTTCAGTGAGCAGGGAGCTTCAATAGTATCGTCAAGCGGAGAGGTTTTCGGGAACGGTTTTATGTTAGGACCTCTTAAAATCTCAACACTGTCCATTTCTTCAACAGGAGCAGGAGGCACTATCATATTGTCGTTTATAACAAACTTTTCAGGAAGCTTAAACTTTGGCATATCTCCCAATGTTCTTGGGTCTGTTAAAACTCCTGCAATTGCCGATGCTGCAGCAAGCTCAGGAGAAACAAGATAAATCTGTCCGTCTCTTGTTCCGGAGCGTCCCTCGAAGTTTCTGTTAAAGGTTCTTAAGGAGATTCCCTTTGAGTTAGGAGACTGTCCCATACCTATGCAAGGACCGCAGGCAGATTCTAGTATTCTTGCTCCAGCGTCTATCATAATCGACAATGCACCGTTCTGAGCAAGCATATTAAGTACCTGCTTAGAACCGGGAGCTATCGAAAGAGATACGTCAGGGTGAACAGTTTTGCCTTTTAAAATGTGAGCGACCTTCATCATATCCATAAGTGATGAATTTGTACATGAGCCTATGCAAACCTGATCTATTTTCATAGGACCGATCTCATCAACAGTTTTTATGTTATCAGGAGAGTGTGGACAAGCAGCCATAGGAACGATTTTTGATAAGTCGAT
>CANPWR010000101.1 GCA_947584825.1 uncultured Clostridia bacterium
ATGGTGAAATCGAAGCTAGCAAAGTAACAGTATCAGGCGGTACAGTTAAAGATGTTAAGATGGGTCATAAGGATGCTAAAGACGAAATCAAACCTGAAAGCGATGAGGGTTATACTTTAACGGCTGACGGGGGAAATATCGAACAAGTTGGCGGTCAACCTGTTGACTATACAAAGCAAGACTTTGTATGCGATCACTCAGCATACATAAAGCAATCTGCACCTACTGTAGAGGCTGTAAAGGCAACTTGTGGTGAAGATGGAAGTTATGCTTATTGGCAGTGTCCAAACTGTAAGCATTACTTTGCAGATGTAAACGCTAATGAAAAGTATAATGCTGATACAGATATAGACGTTACTAAAGAAGACGGTACTGTTGATAAGGATAATACTATTGAATCTAATGGTATTAAGATTAAGGCAAGCAACGAACATCACGTATACACTACAGTTGAGCCAATCGTTCCTGCAACGTGTAAGGGCAAAAAAGACGGAATGGAAGCACATGCTTACTGCACAATTTGCAACACGTTAGCAAAGGCAACTCTTAAAGAAGGTAAAGAAGCAACATCTACTTCTCCTGATGATTATACTTTTGAAGATGTAGATAGTGTAGATGATTTAACTATTGCGGCACCGGATCACACACCTAAGACTTTAGCTGCAGTAGCTGCAACATGTACAGCAACCGGTCTTACAGAAGGATCAGTATGTTCAGTATGCGGAGACGTTATTATTGAACAGGTAGTTACACCTATGATTCCTCATACACAGGGCGATGCTGTTAAAGGAACACCTGCAACATGTGTTGACACTGGTTTAACAGATGGTTACAAGTGTACAGTATGCGGTCAAACCTATGGTCAGGATGTTATCCCAGCAACAGGCAAGCATACATTTACTACTTACACTTCAAATGAAGATGCAACATGTGAAGAAGACGGAACAGAGACAGCTACTTGTGATGTTTGTAAAACTGCAACAGACACAAGAACGGCTGAAGGTTCAGCTCTAGGACATAAATATGTACCTGTTGATGAAATTGATGCTACATGTACTGAAGACGGAGTAAAGGCACACTATGAGTGTGAGAATTGTGATAAGCTCTTCGTAGATCAGGAAGTTGAAGAACCACCAACAGAGCCATCTTCAGATAGCTCAGAAGACAGCTCAGAAGATGATAGCAGTGATAGTGATTCATCATCTGACAGTGATTCATCAAGCGATAGTGAGCCGGAACCAGAGCCACAAGTTATTAAGGTTGAGGTTGACGCTGAAGACTTAGTAATTCCTGCAAAGGGTCATACACCTGAAGCTATTCCTGGTGTTGAGGCTACATGTACAAAGACAGGACTTACAGAGGGTTCAAAGTGCTCAGTATGTGGCGAGATTCTCACAGAGCAGCAAGTAATTCCGATGATTGATCATACATTAGAAACAATTCCAGAAGTTAAAGCAACATGTGAGGCATGGGGTCTAACTGAAGGTACTAAGTGCAGCGTATGCGGTTCAATTCTTATACCTCAGACAATGACACCTCCTCTGGGACACGAATACAAAGACGGTGTCTGCACAAGAGATGGTGCAAAGGATCCAAACTATGTTGATCCTACTACAAAACAACCTACAACAGCACAGCCTGAACCTGGTGCATCTGTAAATAACAATAATAATACTACTCTTTCACCTCAGGTACAAGTTAAGGTCTTGAAGATAACTCAAGCTAAACTGACGAAGCTGAAAGTAAAGAGCAAGGCTAAGAACAAGATCAATGTAAGCTGGAAGAAAGTTAAAGGTGCTAAGGGATACGAGGTTGAAGTTTCAAAGAGCAAGAGCTTCAAGGTTAAGGCTAAGGTACTTACCAAGACTACCAAGAAGTTAAAACTTACAATCAAGAATAAGAAACTCAAGAGTAAAAAGACCTACTATGTGCGTGCAAGAGCATACACAACATATAAGGCAGCTGATGGTTCTACTAAGAAAGCATATAGTAACTGGAACTACGTTTTAAGAAAAGTTAAAATTAAGTAGTTAGGTTAAGTTCTTAGTATACAGATTTTCAGTAGATTGTTTACTAAAAAGAAGAGACTAGGCTTTAAAAGCTTAGTCTCTTTTTAATTATATATCTGTCTATGTGTTGCTGTTGAGAAAATAGTATAATATTATTTGTAAGGCAAAATAATAAACCCACTAAGGAATGGATCCTCAGTGGGTTTGTTGTAACTATTCTATTTAGCGTATTCAACCGCTCTGCTCTCACGAATTAAATGAACTTTTATCTGTCCCGGATAGTCCATTTCGTCTTCGATTTTATTAACAATTTCGCGTGCGATAATAGTCATTTTTTCATCGTTTACCTTTTCGGGCTGAACCATTATTCTAACTTCTCGTCCTGCTTGAATTGCATATGACTTATCTACACCGTCATATGATGAACATAACTCTTCAAGTTTCTGCAAACGCTTGATATAATTCTCGTAGTTCTCACTTCTTGCAGCCGGTCTTGCAGCTGAGATAGCATCAGCAGCCTGTACAAGTGCTGCAACAACTGTTCGTGTTTCAACATCGCCGTGGTGAGCTTCAATTGCGTGAATAATATCGGGGTTTTCTTTATATTTCTTACATACATCTACACCGATTTGAACGTGTGAACCTTCAATTTCATAGCTGAGAGCCTTACCAATATCGTGGAGAAGTCCTGCTCTCCTTGCGAGGTTGGCATCAACACCAAGCTCAGAAGCCATCATTCCTGCGAGGTGCGAAACCTCAATAGAGTGGTTAAGAACATTCTGTCTATAACTTGTTCTGTAGTGAAGTCTTCCAAGTAGCTTGACAAGCTCATTATTTATACCGTGAACATTAGTTTCGAGAATTGCACGTTCACCTTCTTGTTTAATCTTGTATTCAACTTCACGTCTTGCTTTGTCAACAGCTTCTTCTATACGTGTAGGATGGATTCGTCCATCCTGGATAAGCTTTTCAAGTGCGATTCTTGCAATTTCTCTTCTTACCTGATCAAAACATGATAGCGTAATAGCTTCAGGCGTATCATCAATAATTAAATCTACTCCAGTCAGAGTTTCAATCGTTCTGATATTTCTACCCTCACGACCGATAATTCTTCCTTTCATCTCGTCATTGGGAAGCGGTACTACAGATACTGCTGTTTCAGATACCTGATCAGCTGAGCATCTTGAAATGGCAAGAGAAATATACTGTCTTGCCTTGCTTTCACATTCCTCTTTGATCTTTGCCTCGTACGCCTGGATTTTAACAGCCTTTTCGTGAATCAGCTCGTCCTCAAGACTTGACAAAAGATGTTCTTTTGCCTGTTCCTTAGTAAATTCGGAAATCTTCTCGAGCATATCAAGCTGGCTTTTCTTAATCCTGTCTGACTCAGCCAAAGTTTCTTCAGCTTTTTTAAGCTTTGATTGTAAAGTTTCTTCTTTCTTTTCGATGTTATCCAGCTTTCTGTCCATAGCTTCTTCTTTTTGCTGGATACGTCGTTCTTGTCTGGATACTTCATTGCGGCGGTCTTTAATTTCTTTTTCAGCTTCAGAACGATGTTTATGTATCTCTTCTTTAGCTTCAATTAAAGTTTCTTTTTTAATATTTTCTGCATTCTTCTTAGCGTCATTAACAATGCGTTCTGCTTCTTTTTCCGCAGAACCTATTTCAGCTTCCGCAGTACGCATTCTTGATTTTATACCCAATTTAAATGCAATAAATCCGCATATAAGAGCACCAATTAAAAAAGCACCGCAACACAATAGTATAATCAACCATGTGTCCATTTAACAGCGTCCTCCTTCTATAAGTAATATTACTTAGGAAGGCATGCCCTATTTGCTTATTAAATTTTCAATAATTTTATAGTAACATTTACCTTCAAAAGTAAAGTGTAATAAAGTAATAATATCTATACGTCAATAAGGATTTTTCATTTTGAAATAGCCCTTGTTGTATAAATACAATAATATACAAGCACATTATACAATATTTTGTGCATTATGTCAAGTGAAAAACATAAATATTTACGTTGTATTCTCTGCGTTGTAAATAGATGTGACCCATTTTTAATAAAAAATAAAGTAAAAAATATGATATAATGTTTTGCCATCCT
>CANPWR010000102.1 GCA_947584825.1 uncultured Clostridia bacterium
GCGGAGTAAACTATCAGCCGCAAAGCTATGACGCATTTCACGAGAAGTATCCTACAATTCCGATAGTGGGAAGCGAAACGACTTCTGCTTTTTCTGTCAGAGGTTGCTATAAAACCGATGACGAGTCACATATGATCGCTAGCTATGATGAGGATGCCTCCGATTGGGGAAATACTATTCGTGAAACATGGGAATATGTGATTAATCGTGATTTTGTAAGCGGTGCATTTATGTGGACGGGATTTGACTATCTAGGTGAGCCAACGCCCTATGAATGGCCGTCGGTTTCGAGCTTTTTCGGTATGATGGACACCTGCGGCTTTCCTAAGGACGCATATTATTTATCAAAGGCAATATTCTCAGATAAGCCGGTATGTCATGTTGCTCCGCACTGGAATTGGAGAGGTAAAGAGGGAACTATTATAAAGGTTATGTCAATGACAAACTGTGAAGAGGCTGAGCTCTTTGTAAACGGAAAGTCGAAAGGTAAAAAGTCGATCGACAAGCTGAAACAGGCAATATGGAACGTTCCGTTTGAAAGCGGAGAGCTGAAGCTTGTTGGATATAACGGTACAAAGGTTGCGGCTATTGATGTAAAAAATACGTCCGAGGAGGCTTGTGATTTGCTGATAAAGCCGTATCGTGAATATATGTATAATGACGGCAGTGACGTAATACCGGTAAATATATACGCAGTTGATAAAAACGGTGAGTTTGTCCCTGACGCTGATTTTGAAATAGAGTTTTCTGCAGAGGGCGGAACGATTCTTGGAATGGCTAATGGAGATCCAAATTGTCACGAGGAATTTACATCTAACAAGCGGTCATTATTCAACGGCTGCTGTCAGGCTGTTGTAAGGCTGGATAAGAGTGAAAAATCCTTGACATTAACTGCCTCTGCTGATATAATGAATGTTGTTTGTGATGACATAACTGTTCTGGAACGTGAAGGTATTTCCTTTGTAGAAAGTATAGAGGAGCTGTATCTCAGCGGTTGGAGAATGTCGGCTGAGCTGTTGGATGAAAAACCCGATCCAGAAGTTGTGTTTGCGGTTTCAGATATGAACTCGCTTGAACCTATAAGTGTTGTGAACGGCGCTCAGGAGAAGTTTTCAAATAATTACGGAAAATATGCTCTATACAGAGTGAAGGTAAATATTCCTTCAGAGATAAACGGAAAGAGTCCTGTCTTGCATTTTAACAGCATATGGGGAATATGCGAGGTTTACATTGACGGTATAAAACTTGCCGAGTGCGATCATGAATGGCCTTGCAGTCTTGACGCTGATTTGAAGGACTTCATTGGCGAAAAAGAAATAACCGTAATTATTAAAAGCAGAAATTTCGGTGCGGGAATTTGTTCGTCAGTTGTTGTACGTTAAAAGTGGTATATATTTTTACATAGAAGTGAGGATAATTGCAGATGAAATTCCGATTGCTGTGTTTTTTTATTGTATTTGCAGTTAGTGTTACATTGTGCGGATGTGGTAAAGATAAAGGGAATAAGTCTGAAAAAGTGTCAGATAATACTTCTGTTTCATCGGAAAGCATTTCTAAGACAAGCAATAATAAAAAGAGTATAGCAGAAAAAAAGACTAGGACAACCACCGCAACTACAACAACTACCACAACAGGGACAAGAGAATACAATCCTACTGATGTTGATTTATACAATCTAAGCGGTTATAGTTTTAAAATGCAGGGATTTGCGAAGGTAACGAGTATTCAGGATTTTTATGATTATTTAGATGAGCTGCAGAACGTTATTGCAAATTCTGATTTTAATATGTCATTCAGCTATGAGAATATGGATACCGGTTCATCAATAAGCTATAACGATACAAGAAGATTCGCAACCTGCAGTACCATAAAAACGCCTTTTGTTGCGTCACTGTTAAAGTCGGGAATTGACCTGAGTGAAAAGGTTGCTAAAACAGTCAACTGGTCTGGCGACTATGGTCTTGCTGCACAGGCGAAAATGGGTACGGAATTTACCGCGAGACAGTTAATAAAGTATACTATTCAGCGGAGCGACAACACAGCTTATTACAATCTTGTAAAGCACTTCGGATATACTCAGTTCAACAACGATTTGTATTCGATAGGTGCTAATTATTCTCTGGGAAACTCGTGGATTTTTACATACTGTACAAGTGCGGATATGCTTAAATGTTATAAGGAGATCTATAAATACGGAGAGCAAACTGATAGAGGAAAGTGGCTTACTGAGCTTATGACGGATACCGATGTAAACAGGCAGATAGGCAAGGCACTTGACGGCAAGTATAAGGTATCACAGAAATACGGTTCAGACTGGAGCGAAAAGCAATATCACGACTGTGCAATTGTTTATGCTGATTCGCCGTTTGTACTTTGCATATTCACAAATCAGTATCCAGAGACGGATCAAAGTGATAAGGTGTTTCAGGAAATAGCAAACATTATAGACAGAATAAATAATGTTATTTATATAAAATAATTTGGAGGTTTTTCAAATGGAGGAAACTAAAATCTATTCAATTCATATGGGCAAGGCAAAGTGTGCAGTTGATTTAGGCGACGGCTCAGAAAGAGGGGAGTATGTAAATCAGGATTATATACTCAATAAAATGGGCAGACCGCACAGAAGTATTAGTTTGATGTACTGCTACTATCCGCTTGATAAGGAGTGGCCTGGCAGAATTTCTGAGGTTATGAAAGATGCTGATATTTCATTCCAGTGGGATTACCCTTATGATGATTATTTTACATACAAGGGAGGACTTAACGGCACTACTGACGATGAGCCATTCACTTGTATGAGAGATGTTCGCCGTCACGGACAGGACATAACACTTACGCTGACAATTGACCCTAATGTTACAGACGAGCATCTTATTGCAATTGCAGAGGATTTAAGACCGTTTGGCAGAATGTTTTTGAGAATTAATCACGAGGCTACTGGAAACTGGTTCAGCTTTAACAAGAGATGTTCTTATCAGGGGGTTGCTGATTTTTATTGCAGATTCAATAAGATTTTAAAAGAACACGCTCCTAACGTACAGACTATTCTCTGTATAGGTGGAGTTGAAGACCCTAACAAGGAGGAAATGGAGAAAGAGACTGAATTTAAGCAGGCAGTAAGGGAAACAGATGTTTGGTCGGTGGATAAGTATATGGCACTTCACTGGGGTTGGCCTTATGATGTTGCCGAGAGGGGCGGAAATACCCATAAGAGAGATACGGTTGACGGCACATATGATCTCACCAAGAAGTCTTTTGAAAGATTCAAATACCTAAATGACGGTGTTGACAAGCCAATGGTCATGAGTGAGTTCAATGCCGACGGAGATGTTACAGGTCCTTACGATCAGGCAAAAATGGTCAAGGAGTTCTGCGACAGACTGAAAAGAGAAAATGCAACATGGTTTAGCGGATTTACTTTCTATCAGTTCCGAGACAGGGGACGTTTGGGATTAGAAATTCAAGACCCTAACAATGTCGACGTAGGAATTGAGCAGCCTTGTATGCAAACATATAAGGAAATCATACACGATGATTATTTTTATCCAGAAATGACGCAGGGTGAAGAGCTTACGCTTCCGTGTACTCTTCGCTGGGGCGGTTCTGAGGACGCTGACGGAATTGCTATACCATTACATTTTGAAAAAAATCCGCATTTCTGCGAGCTTTTCTTTGATGAAGATGACGAATCCAATCTAATGTTTGAAATCAACGGGAAGTGGTTTTATAAATCTCCGGAGGCTAAGACTATCGATATGATGGGTGCTTTCTTTGAAAAGCCTTTGGACGGTCCTTGTGATTTGACACTCAAAATCTTTGCTCCGCCTGCAAGCGGTGAAAACGATTTGTCTATTGAGGACGGTCTTATGAATTCATATACAACGATTAAAAAGCTCCCTAAAATAAGAATAAGATTTGAACCAATTGTGCTTTAAGAAAAGTGATTTGTTTAATATAAAAAGGAAGTAAGAGAAATTTCTTACTTCCTTTTTATTGTATAAAGAAAACCCCCGGTTGTACCGGGGGTTCAGAAGAGCTTAAGCGGTGTATTGAAAATAAAACTCCTT
>CANPWR010000103.1 GCA_947584825.1 uncultured Clostridia bacterium
CTCTTAAAGCGTCCTCGTCAAAAAGCTCCTGAACCTGAAAGCCCAGCTTTGCATATTTATCTGAATAGAAAGGTGCAATACCCGATTTTGTCGAGCCGAAGCTTGACTTGCCCAGCCTTTCCTCCTCGTATTCATCGAATAAAATATGGTACGGCATAACCATCTGTGCCCTGTCAGACACAAGAATTTTAGGACGCGGAACTCCCTTACTTACGACCTGCTCGATCTCATTGAAAAGCACAGGTATATTAAGTGCAACTCCATTTCCTATAATGTTTGTAGTATGGTCATAAAAAACGCCTGACGGCAGAGTATGTAATGCAAACTTTCCGTAATCATTTACAATAGTATGTCCTGCATTTGCGCCGCCTTGGAATCTGATGACAATATCAGATTCTCTTGCTAACATATCAGTGATCTTGCCCTTGCCTTCGTCTCCCCAGTTAGCGCCAACGATTGCATTTACCATAAATATTTCCTCCAGAATGTATAAACATTATATTTGTATATTCCGTTTTTAGAAAATACATTATATAGTATATCATAAATACAGGTTTTTGAAAAGAGTAAAAATGCAAGTTCACAATATTTTAATAATACTCTTTACTTTGCCAACAGCTTGGTTAAGAAGTATCTAATGAGTAAAAGTCAATCTACGATATTCGCTCCTATAATATGAATCACCCTGATCTCATTATAGTTATAATTTCTCAGTGGTTTATTCAGAACATCATAGGTGTGGGCACAAACATATGGAGAGCGAAATCTGTATCCCGTAATAATGCAGCTGTGATAAAAGGATTCCCCGTCAGAAAGCTGAACAATATCCCCTATCTGTGAGTTCCTTAAATCCGATATTTCACCAAACGGTCCTGCGCCCTTGTTGGAAATCAAAAAACGATGAAGCTGCTCAACACTGGTCCATGCAGCAGCCCTATCCGAAAGACTGTTGTAATACCAGCCAATATCTC
Organism: uncultured Clostridia bacterium; assembly: GCA_947584825.1. Lineage (GTDB taxonomy): Bacteria > Bacillota > Clostridia > Oscillospirales > Ruminococcaceae > UMGS1601. The sequence continues at coordinate 972 of CANPWR010000103.1, forward strand.
TGGTATAATTCATTATCCCGCAGCCTGCAAAGATACACTGAGATATGAAATTTGTGCAGTCTCCGCCGATATTCTCAAAGTCGTAGTAGTATGGATTTCTCCCCAACGCCCACTGTTTTGCATATTCAATAGCAGCAGACCTATTATATTTAACTATAGACATAAAATCACCGCTGTATTATATGCTTACAGCGGCGTTTTGTCACATATATAGGTAAAAATTAATCAACAAAAATAAAGAACAGCCCGTTTAAGAGCTGTTCTAAATAAAATTAAACTGTTGTCTTTGATTGTTCAGGAATAGTCGTGCTGGCAATCTGAACATTATTATAAATATCCATACCCGTTCCTGCCGGAATGAGCTTGCCGATAATAACATTTTCCTTAAGTCCGACAAGATGATCGCTCTTTCCTCGGATTGCAGCATCGGTAAGTGCCTTTGTTGTTTCCTGGAATGATGCGGCAGACAAAAAGCTGTTTGAATTTGATGATGCCTTTGTAATACCCTGAAGTACAGGAATAGTGGTTATCAGTTTTGCATTAATATCGCCTGCGTCAATTTCACTTTGAATTTCCCTATTGATAGCCGCAATTTCATGAGCGTCAACCAAAGCTCCGGGCAGAAGATAGCTGCTTCCCGGATCGTCTACCTTGACCTTTCTCATCATTTGACGAACAATAACCTCAATGTGCTTATCGTTAATATCAACACCCTGCAAACGGTAAACCTTCTGAACCTCAGTAATTATATAGTTCTGAACTGCTTCAACACCATTTACAGCAAGAATATCACCAGGATTTATTGAACCCTCAGTCATAGGCTCTCCTGCTTTAACCTTATCACCATCATGAACCTTTATCTTGTAACCGTAAGGAATTGTATAGCTTTCCTGCTCAGGATTATTAATGTCCTCGTTTGTTACAACGATTTGCTTTGTCTTTTTAACTTCCTCAATGCGGACTGTTCCGTCAATACCTGCTATTATGGCAGCTCCCTTTGGCTTTCTCGACTCAAACAGTTCCTCAACTCTCGGAAGACCCTGAGTAATATCCTCAGCCGAAGCAATACCGCCTGTATGGAATGTTCTCATAGTAAGCTGAGTTCCCGGCTCACCGATCGACTGAGCAGAGATGATTCCGACAGCCTCACCGACAGAAGCAAGATTTCCGTTAGCAAGGTTAGCACCGTAGCATTTAGCACAAACGCCGTGCTCTGCTTCGCAGTGGAGTACAGAACGAATTTTTATCTTTTCGATATTATGCTCTTTCATATAAGCGGCAACTCTGTCAGCGTCGTTCTCGTTCATAAGTCTGTTATGAGAAATAACTAGCTCACCTGTCTTCGCATCAACCAAATCTTCAACAAGAAAACGTCCGACAAGTCTTTCGTTTAGAGGCTCTATCATCTCGTTGCCGTTCTTGATTTCAAAGACTTCTATGCCGTGAGTTGTACCGCAGTCCTCCTCGTGGATAATTACATCCTGTGATACGTCAACAAGTCTTCTGGTCAAATAACCCGAGTCAGCCGTTCTAAGTGCTGTATCGGCAAGTCCCTTTCTTGCACCACGAGATGAGATAAAGTATTCAAGGATATTAAGTCCTTCACGATAATTAGCACGAATAGGCATCTCAATAGTCGAACCCGACGTATTAGCGATAAGTCCACGCATTCCTGCTAACTGTCTTATCTGGTTGATACTACCACGAGCTCCCGAATCAGCCATCATATTGATTGGGTTGTAAGGATCCAAGCCGTTTTTAAGAGCGTCTGTAACCTCATCCGTTGCATTGTTCCAAATCTCAATAAATCTCTTGGATTTTTCCTCTCTGGAGATATATCCTCTCTTATACTGTGCGTCAACCTTGCTTACCAACTCATCAGCTTTTTCGATAATATCCTTTTTAGCGGCAGGAATCTCAGCGTCACAAACGGCAACTGTGATTGCAGCCTTTGTTGAATACTTATATCCTGTAGCCTTGATTTTGTCCAAAACTTCGCTGGTCGTTGTTGTGCCGTGAATTTTGATACATCTCTCTATAATATCCGAAAGCTGCTTTTTCTTAACAAGGAATGATACCTCTAAATCAAACTGCTTATCAGGATTGGTTCTGTCAACGAAGCCCAAATCCTGCGGAATGTTTTCGTTAAAGATAAGCCTTCCGACAGTGGCGTCTATAATTCTTGAAACCTGCTTGTCGCCGATCTGTCTTGTAACTTTTACCTTTATAGCTGCGTGGAGCGAAACAACTCCTGCATCATAAGCCATTAGTGCTTCGTCAACGTCCTTGAACATCTTACCTTCGCCCTTTTCTCCCTCTTTCAAAAGAGTGAGGTAATAAGAACCAAGCAACATATCCTGTGTAGGAATAGCAACAGGACGTCCGTCTGACGGCTTTAAAAGGTTATTTGCAGCAAGCATAAGAAAACGAGCTTCTGTCTGAGCTTCAGCCGATAAAGGAACGTGAACAGCCATCTGGTCACCGTCGAAGTCGGCGTTGTAAGCCGTACATACAAGCGGGTGAAGCTTTAACGCTCTTCCCTCTACGAGCACAGGCTCAAATGCCTGAATACCCAATCTGTGAAGCGTAGGCGCACGGTTCAGAAGAACTGGATGTCCCTTAATAACCTCCTCGAGTGCATCCCACACCTCAGGCCTTGCCCTATCTACCATTTTCTTGGCAGATTTAATATTTATTGACGGGTTTGTGTCCACAAGTCTTTTCATAACAAACGGCTTGAATAGCTCAAGTGCCATTTCCTTAGGAAGTCCACACTGATACATCTTGAGCTCAGGTCCTACAACGATAACTGAACGTCCCGAATAGTCAACACGCTTTCCGAGCAGGTTCTGACGGAAACGTCCCTGCTTACCTTTAAGCATATCCGAAAGAGACTTGAACGCTCTGTTGTTCGGTCCGGTAACAGGTCTGCCGTGTCTGCCGTTATCGATAAGGGCGTCAACAGCCTCCTGAAGCATTCTCTTTTCATTTCTTATAATAATGTCAGGAGCCTGAAGCTCTAACATTCTCTGCAA
>CANPWR010000104.1 GCA_947584825.1 uncultured Clostridia bacterium
CATTTAGTGGATTTTGAAGAAGTAATGAAAGAAGCTGAAATGTTATCAGGACTTGCTCAGGTATGCTTATTAAGCTATATCAATTCCTTTGAAAACGACGTTTTCAGGGGAGCGTTTGAATGTTTAGCTTATGAAGCCACAAAATTAAGCGAACATTGTAATGAACTTATGCAAGAGGCGGAAGAATGATTTATTTATTATAACAATAATTATCCATTATCCATTGTCAATTAATAAACCCGCCGTTGCACAAACTATAGCATTTTACAAACTATAAACCACCGGCGGCTCGCTCACTGTTTTATTGACTTCCTTTTAAACAAAGTAAAGTCCGCCGTTGTGCTAACTATAACCTTTTACAAACTATACAAAGGCGGCAGAGGATGCAACGTCACCGTTGCCGGCTCGCCGGTCTTGCTTCTAATAGCTTACCCCTGCTGTCCATAGTAAGCATTATCACCGTGTTTTCTTAAAAAGTGCTTGTCCAAAAGCTGCTGCTGCATTTTAAGGGTAGTCGTCTCCTTTTTATACGCAAGCATCTCCGTATGCCAAGCCATAAACGCAATTTCTTCGAGAATTACCGCCTTTTCAACAGTCGATACTGCATCTTCTCCCCAGAGAAAAGGTCCATGAGAGTACACAAGACAAGCATTCATCTTAGTAGGACTTGTCCTGTGGGAAACAAAGGTCTCTACGATAACACGTCCCGTGTTTCTCTCATATTCTGAGGAGATTTCCTCGTCCGTCATCTTTCTTGTAATGGGGATCGCTCCGTAAAAATAATCTGCGTGAGTTGTTCCGTAAGCACTTATGCTCTTTCCTGCCTGCGCCCATATTGTCGCCCATCTGGAATGAGTGTGAACCACAGCATTTGCATTTGAGAAATTCTTATAAAGCTCAAGATGCGTAGGCATATCAGAGCTTGGTCTCAAATTTCCTTCAACTACGTTTCCCTTTAGATCGCATACAACCATCTTGTCAGGAGAAAGATCTGAGTAAGCAACTCCGCTCGGCTTTATTGCAAACAAACCCTTTTCACGGTCGATTTCCGATACATTTCCCCATGTTGAAATAACAAGCTTGTTCTCTGGCAGCATCATATTTGCACGGTAAACTCTTTCTTTTAATTCCTCTAACATATTAATTTTCCCCTTCGGATTTTATTTTCTTGAGCGTTTTCATAACATTGTTTTCTCCTCTGCCAAAATAGTCGTGCAGTTTTTTGTATTCAGCATAAAGCTTATCATATACCTCTGCATTTTCTTTTATAGGAGAATAATATTTGTCTCTTACCTTACCCAGCTTTCGTGCGGCATCGAAAACACTGTCATAACCGCCGTTTTCTTTTCCTGCCGCAACGCTTGCAAATATCGCACTTCCCAGTGCAGGACCCTGTGCAGAGCCTGCAATCTTAACCGGCATATTCAAAACGTCGCTGTAAATCTGCATAGCCATTTCATTTTTTACTGATATGCCGCCGCTTGCGTAAAATTCCTCAACAGGAACTCCGTTATCTCTGAAATTTTCAACTATCATTCTAGTGCCGTATGCTGTAGCTTCTATCAGAGCTCGGTACATCTCCTCAGGCTTTGTTGAAAGCGTCATACCCAGCATACAGCCTGTTAAATCTGCGTCAACAAGAACAGAACGGTTTCCGTTCCACCAGTCAAGAGCCAAAAGACCGCTTTCACCCACTCTCAGCTTTCCGGCCAGCGAAGTTAAATACTGATGAATGTCCATTCCCTTAGCTTTTGCCTCTTTATAATAGCTTTCGGGAACGCAGTTGTCAACCAACCACGCAAAGTGGTCTCCAACGCAGGACTGACCTGCCTCGTATCCGAACAGTCCGGGCATAACGCCGTCCTCAACAACTCCGCACATTCCCGGAACTTGCTTTTCCTCATCGCCCATAAGTATATGACAGGTTGAAGTTCCGATTATAGCAAGCATTTTCTTAGGTCCGTCAATCGAAACTGACGGCACGCAGACGTGAGCGTCAACATTTCCTATACATACTACCGTACCTTCTGAAAGACCTGTTTTCTGCGCAAATTCAGGTGTAATCGTTCCTGCCCTTTCTCCAAGCGGAGTTATCACTGTTCCCAGCTTTTCCTCGACGCAGTTTTCAAGCATAGGATCAAGCGACTTAAAAAACTCCTTAGACGGATAACCCCTGCGCTTATTCCAAATCGCCTTATAGCCTGCCGTGCAGGAATTTCTTGTTTCAACTCCCGTCATCATCCAGACTATCCAGTCAGCGGCTTCAATCCACCTGTCCATTGCTTTATAAATCTCAGGCGCTTCGTCGCATATCTGCATGAGCTTTGGTATTGCCCACTCGCTTGATATCTTTCCGCCGTAGTTTTTAAGCCACTCATCTCCTCTTTGTTCGGCAATTTCATTAAGCCTGTTAGCCTCATACTGTGCAGCGTGGTGTTTCCAGAGCTTTACCCATGAATGAGGATCGTGTTTATACTCATCTAAAAAGCAAAGCGGTGTTCCGTCTGATTTACAGGGGATCATTGTGCAGGCTGTAAAATCCGTACCGATTGCAACTATATCCCTTTTATCAACTCCGCTTGATTTTAAGACATCAGGAATTGTATGATACAAAACCTCTAAATAATCCTGAGGGTGCTGTAAAGCATAATCGTTTCCCAGCTTTTCACCGCTCGGCAGTTCTTTATCCATTACGCCGTGAGGGTATTCATAAACTGACGATGCCATTTCCTCACCGTTTGAAATGTCTAACAGAAGAGCTCTGCCGGACAATGAACCAAAGTCGATCCCTATTGTATATTTTCCCATAGCAGCCACCGTTTCCTAACTTTGCTTATAATTTTAATTGCGATTTAATTATTAATGATATTGTATCATATTGAAAAGTTCAAATCAATACATTATCCAATATTAGTTATGGACTTATCCAAAAATTTGTGATACAATATAGTTCACTCTAAATAAAAGGAATATAAAAATGAAAAGATTAATTATTGTTTTTTTGTCAGCCTTATTGTTGACTTTAAGTTCAGGCTGTAGTAAAAACAGCAATACAAAGTCATCTGTCAAATCTGCTGAGCCAACTTCTGATTCATCGTCGTCAGTTGAACAACCCGCTGTGAAAGCACTTGCCAAAGTTCATTCAACTGAGGTCATTGACGGCGTTACTTATATTGACGGCATTTTGATCGTAAATAAAACATACTCTTTACCGAAAAGCTATAATTACGGTCTAACTGATGAGACGCTTGAGGCTTTCAATAATATGGCAAAAGCAGCGGCTAAGGATAATATTCCGCTGGTAATAGCCTCCGGCTTCAGGAGCTATAAAGAGCAGGAAAAACTGTATAAAGAATATTCAGCCGAGAACGGTCAAAAGGAAGCGGATACATACTCAGCACGAGCAGGTTATTCGGAACATCAGTCGGGTCTGGCTATTGATGTAAACGGTGCAGATTTCAGTATGGTTGGTCAAAAGGATATGAAGTGGCTTGAAAAGCATTGTACTGACTATGGGTTTATTATTCGTTTTCCAAAGGGAAAGGAAAGCATTACCGGATACAGCTATGAACCTTGGCATATCAGATATGTCGGCAAAAAGACTGCAAAGGAAATGAAAAAGCAAGGAGTTTGTCTTGAGGAGTATTTGGGTGTAGACTCGGAATATAAATAAAAGTAAAATTTCTCTACCAAAACTATGTGAAAAATGATAGGTTCGTGTTCCTAACATCTATATTCTTGCTTCTAAATACTTGACAAAATTAAATTATATGTTATAATGTAGATATAAAAGAGAGTGCTGTACATGACAAATTAATGTCGAGGCGGTTACTCCTAAGTGTTGTTAAAGAACAACCGGCTTTTGGAGATAGGCGGTTGTTCTTTTTTATGTATAAATAAAAAAGCTTCTAATTTTTCTTATTAAATATAAGAAAAGCTAGAGTGATAATTTCGGTTATCATGCTAATGAATGA
>CANPWR010000105.1 GCA_947584825.1 uncultured Clostridia bacterium
CTGTAAATACAGACGTTCAGGCTTTGCAGAGATCTAAGGCTACTGAAAAAATTCAGATAGGCTCAAAGCTGACACGAGGACTCGGCGCAGGCGGAAAGCCTGAAGTAGGAGAAGCTTCAGCTCAGGAAAGTAAGGAAGAAATTTCAGACGCTATTAGAGATGCTAATATGGTATTCATTACGGCAGGAATGGGCGGCGGAACAGGAACAGGTGCAGCACCTGTAGTTGCTGAAATCGCTCAGGAGCTTGGAATATTAACAGTTGCTGTCGTTACAAAGCCGTTCGCTTTTGAGGGCGCTAAGAAAATGCAGCAGGCTGAAAAGGGTATCGATGAGCTTTTAACAAATGTTGACTCACTTATCGTTATTCCTAACCAGAAGCTTTTAACAGGCGAGCAGAGACTTACAATGCGTGAATCGTTCTCGCTTGCTGATAATATACTTAAAACCGGTGTAATGTCGATTGCTGATCTGATACTTAGAAACGGCTTTATGAACGTTGACTTTGCCGATGTTACAACAATTATGAAGGAATCTGGTCTTGCTCATATCGCTATCGGTTCAGGAACAGGCAAGGATAAGGCTCAGGAGGCTGCTAAGCAGGTTATTTCCAGTCCGCTTCTTGAAACTTCAATCAGCGGTGCAAGAAGACTTCTTGTTAATATCGTTATGTCTGAGGATATCGTTACTTCTGATATGGACGAGCTTACACAGATCATTACTCAGGCTGTTGATCCTGACGCTACAATTATATTTGGTGCGGATTACAGTCCTGATTTGACAGATACTATTGACGTTACTGTTATTGCAACTGATTTTGCCGACAGAAAGGCAAAGGATGACGCTTTGTCATCACTTAATTCTGAGGCAATGGCAAAGGCAGGGGTTAAAGCTCCTGATAATCCTAATTACTATGATGATATTTTTAATATCATTAAAAACAAGTAATTGATTGATTCTTATGCACCTTGCAGTTTTGTGAGGTGCTTTTATTTTCTGTAATTTTTATTATTGGAACGGTGATTTTATGTCTGAGATAAAAAATGTGCTGTCAAGCGAGTTGAAAGCACGTTCAAACGAGTTTCGCTGCGGAGATAAAATTCTTTTGACGGGAATAGTCTACACGGCTCGCGATGCCGCTCATAAAAGGTTTGACAAGCTTCTTGACGATGGGAAGGAGCTTCCAATACCAATCGAAGGGGCAGTAATATATTATGCAGGTCCTACGCCTGCGCCAAAGGGCAGACCTATCGGCTCGTGCGGACCTACAACATCCGGCAGAATGGACAGGTTTGCGCCCAGACTTTTGGATCTAGGTCTTGGCGGAATGATAGGAAAAGGTGAGAGAAACAAAGAGGTACGGGATGCTGTTGTAAGAAACAAGGCTATCTATCTTTGCTCTATAGGCGGAGCAGGAGCACTTGCGTGTAACTGTATAAAGTCTTGTGAGGTCGTGGCTTTTGATGATCTGGGTTGCGAATCGGTAAAAAAACTCTATGTTGAGGATTTTCCTCTTGTTGTTGCAGATGATATGTACGGCGGCGATATTTTCCAAAACGGAAGAAAGGAGTTCTTTTCACTATAATTTTAAAATTATAAGTGGAGAATTAGTGAAATAATTTTAATTTTAAATTATCTATTTGTAAAATATTTTTTAAAATGTGCTTGACATCAAATGAAAAAAATGATATTATGTGTATAAGTAAGTACAAGAGTAACGGTGGCGGTCTGAGTGGGTGACTCTAAAAAACTTGAATATACAAATCTTGATGACGAAATGTTGGCAGATCTTTCAAAGACCGATAAAAGCGCTGTTTCTGAACTTGTGCTGAGATATGTATTTATAATTGAATATAAGGCAAAGGCATATGGTAATACACCTGACGAGGTCGCTGATCTTTCGCAGGAGGGATTAGTTGGATTAATCAAAGCAGTTCAGACTTTTGATAAATCAAAGGGTATAAAGTTTTCAACCTATGCCAATACTTGCATTACAAATAGGATGCTTTCAAGCATTTCAAAAATGAATAAGATAAGCTTTAATGAGGCTTTGAGTGATGATTTAGAAGCGATTTCCGAGTCTGCAAGTGAGACTAACAGTTTTGAAAATCCTGAAAGTATTATTCTTGAGCAAGAAAAGTATAAGGAAATTATTAAACGTATATCCTGTTCGCTTACTGATTTGGAGTGGAATGTTTTTAATCTGTATTTAGAGGAAAAGTCGTATCGGCAAATAGCAAATGAACTTTCACTTTCGGAAAAAGCAGTAGACAACGCTATGCAGAGGGTTAGAAAAAAGTTAAAATCAGTTATCAATAATTAATATAAACAAAAATAATGAAACTTTTTCATTAATAATATGGCCGAATAGCTTAATTTCAGAGCGTTGTTTATGCGGCAACCATATTCAAAGGTGTCGGTGTAAGTCCGACAAGGCACACAAAATTTAGCGTAAGCGAGGGAAAAATTATGTTCGAAGACAAAACATTAGTTTGCAAAGAATGTGGACAAGAGTTCATATTCACAGCAGGCGAGCAGGAATTCTATGCAGAAAAAGGCTTTGAGAATGAACCTCAGAGATGCAAACCTTGCAGAGATGCAAGAAAGAAAGCTGCAAGAGAAAACAGAGAAATGTTCACTGCAACCTGTGCATCATGTGGCGGAGAGGCTAAAGTTCCTTTTCAGCCCAGCGAGGATCGCCCTGTATATTGCAGCGAATGCTTTGCAAAGATGAAGGAAGCAGAATAATTTAATATATTATCGTGATTCTTTCTAAAGGCACTGCCGTTATTCGGCGGTGTCTTTTGTTTTGTCAAAGTTTGTATATTGAAACTGTTTACTTAATATTAGTCATCGATTCCCAATAATATATTGACAGCCTTTTGTAAGTCGGTTTTGGAACGATATGCAACACTAAAACACTACATAATCCTAAAAACCCCGAATAGCTCACAATGTTGAGTTTTCGGGGTTTATTCGTTATAGTTCTTCTATAAATTTATATTTGATTTAATTCAAACCTTTCATAGTAAGTGATATTCTCTTTTTCTTTTCGTCAACGGAGAGAACCCTAACCTTTACGATTTCACCTACCTTGACAACTTCAAGCGGGTGCTTGATATACTTGTTGCAGATCTGTGAAATGTGAACAAGACCGTCCTCGTGCACGCCGATGTCAATGAACACACCGAAGTCGATAACATTTCTTACTGTTCCGACAAGCTCCATACCCTCTTTTAAGTCTTTAAGCTCCATAACGTCTCCGCTTCTCATAAGCGGTGCGGGAAGCTCGTCACGAGGGTCTCTGCCCGGTTTGCCTAGTTCGGAAACTATGTCTTCAAGAGTGGGAATACCTATGCCTATTTCGCTTGAAAGATTGGCAATTCCCATTTCGTTGATCTTATCATTTACGCTTTCTATATTGCTGGGCTTGAAGTCGAACAGATCAAATCCGCACTTTTCCAAAAGCGCTTTGGTAGCGTCGTAGCTTTCAGGGTGGACTGAAGTGTTGTCAAGAGGGTTTTCACCGTCTGTTACGCGCAAAAAGCCTGCGCACTGCTCATAGGCTTTAGCTCCAAGCTTTGAGACCTTTAACAGTTCTTTGCGGGATTTGAATGCACCGTTTTCCTCACGGTATTTTACTATATTTTTGGCAATCGACGAGTTTACTCCGGAGATATATGACAACAGCGATTGAGATGCTGTGTTTAAGTCAACTCCAACAGAGTTTACGCAGTCCTCAACAACACCGCCTAAAGCCTCGCTCATTCTCTTTGGAGGCATATCGTGCTGGTATTGTCCTACTCCTATCGCTTTAGGGTCGATTTTAACAAGCTCGGCTAACGGATCCTGAAGTCTTCTTGCAATCGAAACCGCACTTCTTAAAGAGACGTCATATTCAGGGAACTCCTCTGCTGCCAGCTTTGATGCGGAATAA
>CANPWR010000106.1 GCA_947584825.1 uncultured Clostridia bacterium
TTTACAGACGGTATGATGTCAACAATTGCCTCTTTGCAAAATCTGTTTATGGTTTCTACATATTTGTATAACTATGTTGATTTTATGGGAATTAAAACAGATTCAGCGTTTGGAAACGACCCCATTGACAAAGACGGCAAGCATACTATTGAATTCAAGAATGTCTGGTTTAGGTATCCAAGAACTGATAAGTATATTTTACAGGGCGTTAATATTAAAATCAATCGTGGAGAAAAGCTGTCTATTGTTGGGCTGAACGGAGCAGGTAAGACTACATTTATAAAGCTTCTCTGTCGTTTGTATAAGGTAGACAAGGGCGAGATACTCATAGACGGCAAGAACATAAACAGCTACGATTTTGACGAGTATTCGCACCTTTTCTCGGTCGTGTTTCAGGATTTCAAGCTGTTTGCGTTTAAAATCAATGAGAACATAGCTATAAGTGAAAATCCTGATGACGAGAGAGTTGAAGAACTTTGTGAAGAGGTAGGACTCGGAGATAAGATATCCTCTCTTGAAAAGGGAATTGACACCTCGATTTTTAGACAGTTTGACAAAGAGGGAATAGAGCCGTCGGGCGGCGAACAGCAAAAGCTGAGTATTGCAAGGGCACTGTATAAAGATTCACCAATCGTTATTTTAGATGAGCCTACAGCGGCACTCGACCCTGTTGCTGAGTATGATATATACAGGCAGTTTAACGGCTTTGTCGAGAGTAAAACGGCTATCTATATTTCCCACCGTCTTTCAAGCTGCAGGTTTTGTGACAGAATAGCCGTATTTTCAGGAAATAACATAGCAGAATACGGAACACACGATGAGCTTGTGAACATTAAAGACGGTATATATGCAAAAATGTGGAATGCACAGGCACAGTATTATGCCTAAAATTTAATACAGCAGAAAACGCTTCAATTTTTTGGGGCGTTTTATATTTGCTGATTAATGTACAAAGCTAATATATTATTTATGGTTTTTGTAAAAAAAATATTAATTATTGACAAACATTTTTATGTGTGATAATATAATTGTAGATAATATTATTAGATTTTTTGTCAGAATTTATTTAATAAAAAGATAAAAAAGGAGGGGGTTGTGAATAATATATCCAATAAATAAATTCTGAGGAAATTTAAATAATTTTTATGAAAGGAATATTTAGAATGAGAACGAAAAAAGTAATAGCCTGTATATTAGCAGCTTGTACAATGCTTGCTTCTATCTCAATACAGGGTGTTGGTTTATTTAGTTCGGCAGACGATACAACTGCTGATAACGGTGAAATGCGTGATAAGTTGACTGCTTTTCAGTTAGCTTATGATATGGGAATCGGAATTAATTTGGGAAATACATTTGAAGGATACTGGGAAGATACTAATAATCCATATTCAGGAGCACAAACTATAGGATCAAATACACCGCAGGAATATGAGGTTTGCTGGATGCCTAATGGCAGTAAAATCGTAACTACGCAGGAAATCATAGACGGAATGAGAGATGCAGGTTTTAAAACTGTAAGAATTCCTGTATACTGGGGAAATATGATGGAGAAAAACGACAGTTTTACTATTTCTAAGGAGTATTTGAATAGAGTTAAAGAAGTTATAGACTATTGCCGTAATGACGATCTTTATGCTGTAATAAACATACATCACTATGATAAATTTATCATAACGCATTACAAAGAAGAAGAAGCTCTTAGAATAATGGGAATTTTATGGACACAGATAGCTGAGTACTATAAAGATTATTCTGATTATTTGGTTTTTGAAGGATATAACGAGTATGTAGGTGCAGTAAAATCCGGAGAAAACAATACTGTTGATGAAAAGTATGACTATGTAAACAAATTAAATCAGACATTTGTTGATTCAGTAAGGAAAACAGGAGGTAATAACGCAACAAGACTTCTTATTGCATCTGGTTATAACACTAATATCGATAAGACATCTAATGAAAAATTCGTTATGCCTACTGATACCGCATTCAGCAGATTAATGATATCAGTTCACTATCTTGATAATGAAAAGTATTGGTCTAATAAAGTTGGAAATGCAGAATGGATGGATTACTGCCAAAGTCAGTGCAAGCTTTTAAAGGACGCATTTTTTGATAAAGGCTATCCTGTATTTCTCGGCGAAACAACTGTGTCTGTAAATTATACTAAAGGCCGTTTTGCATCCGATGCTACTACAAATACAGCCACCGATGCTATGGATTATGTAGTAAGATTGATTTTAGGTAACGGTTTTGTACCCGTTCTGTGGGATCAAGTCGATTATGGTTTTTATTCAAGGACTGAATATAAGCTTCAATCTCAAACTGATATAGACGCTATAAATGCACTTCTTAAGCAGATTGATGACGGAATCTTCAGAAGACCTGAACCTCCTGTAAAGCCTATAGATGATACAACAGAGCCGTCATCAGATCCGTCCAGCGACCCGTCAAGTGAGCCATCATCAAATCCGTCAAGTGATCCGTCTTCTGACCCTTCAAGCGAGCCGTCATCGGATAATTCATCATCAAGCAATCAAACAAATCCACCAGCTTCTGCACCTACAACAGCAAAGCCTGCAACAAAAGCACCTACTACTCCAATAGCAACTACAAATGCCAAAGCAGTTAAGGCAGCAAAAGACAAGGCAAACGCTGAAAAGATAATGAAGCAGGCAAAAATAACAAAGCTTACAGCAAAAGCAAAGGGTAAGAAAAAGATAGTTGTAAGCTGGAAGAAAGTCAAGAACGCAAAGGGATATGAAGTACAGGTAGCAACAAACAAGAAGTTCAAGAAGAACAAGATAATCGTTACAAAGAATGTCAAGGGCAAGAAAGTAACGATAAAGAGCAATAAAATCAAACGCAAAAAGATATACTACATAAGAGTAAGAGCATACACAACTTACCAAGACGCAAACGGCATTACTCAAAAGGTATACAGCAGTTGGATAAAGAAGATAAGGAAAGTAAAAGCTAAATAGAAAGTTAGCAAAAGAAAATGACCTGTCCCAAATTGAACGGACAGGTCAAAAGACACCTCTTATGGTGTAAAGTATTAAATTTTAAGGAACAAACTGATTTCGTTTTTCGAGCGGAGTCAGTTTTGTTTTAAGCTGTATTCTTTCGTTGTTATAGAAGTTGATTTATTGATCTTTGAGGAGGCGAGTCTCCTCATAGGTTCGGAGTTTTACGCGGTATACACACTCTGTTTTGAGAATTGAGATAAAATTTTCCGCTAAAGCATTATCGTATGGATTCGCGCGTCTTGACATTTCCTTATATTATAATGCATAAATTTTACCATTATGAAAGTACAATATTCGAAATACACAAGCTTGAATTTCAATAAAAAACTTGAGTTTTTATTGTTACCATTTTAATCTAAAATATAATTATGTAAATATTTGATTAATGTGTAAACAGTTTATTAAACGATTTCTTGACTTTTTAGTGAATATAATATATAATCTAGATATATAGTATGAATTACATTTAATCAAGGAATGAAAGCATATGAAAATTTCTACAAAGGGAAGATACGCACTCAGACTTATGGTGGATTTAGCTGCTAATGACAATGGCGAATACACTTCGTTAAAGGTTATTTCTAAGCGTCAGGGTATTTCAAATAAGTATCTAGAGCAAATTATAACTATACTTTCTAAGGCGGGATATGTAAAAAGCGTACGTGGTTCAAGCGGGGGATATAAGCTCGCAAAAAGCCCTAAGGATTACACAGTGGGAATGATAATCAGACTTACAGAGGGAAGTCTTGCTCCTGTAGCTTGTCTTGAGGGTGAGGAAAACGACTGCGACAGAAGCGAATCGTGCGTTACATTGTATGTATGGAAAAA
>CANPWR010000107.1 GCA_947584825.1 uncultured Clostridia bacterium
TTTTATGCATTTTCATTATACCATATTTTGAAGTTACTTCTCTTTTTTATTGGGTCATATCATTTTAGCACATACACGATAAATCAATCCTTTTACAGACAAAATAATCTATACCTCCCAGCTTGACAGATACATTTCCTGCTCAGGAGTCAAGCTGTCTATTTCTAAACCCCAGAATTTAATTTTGCGCTTTGCAACCTCATTATCAACGCTTTTAGGAACGTCAATTATCTTTTCTTTAAGCTTGTCCTTATTCTCAACTAAATATAATGCACTAAGAGCCTGAATTGCAAAGCTCATATCCATAATCTCGGCAGGATGTCCGTCTCCTGCGGCAAGATTAACAAGCCTTCCCTCTGCTATAACGTTCAGCCAGTTTCCGTTCGGAAGTTTATATCCCATAATATTATTTCTTGCCTGCTTTGTTTCAACTGCAAGCTTTTTGAGTCCTGCAACATCTACCTCGCAGTCAAAATGCCCTGCGTTGCACATAATTGCACCGTCTTTCATATTCATAAAGGCTCTCTCGGTTATTACGTCCTTACAGCCGGTGACAGTAATAAAGAAGTCGCCAGTTTTTGCTGCTTCCTCCATTTTCATGACCTTAAAACCGTCCATAACAGCTTCCATAGCCTTTATTGGATCAATCTCAGTAACGATAACTGACGCTCCCATGCCTTTAGCTCTCATAGCAACTCCCTTGCCGCACCAGCCATATCCAGCCACAACAACGTTCTTTCCTGCGACAATAAGATTAGTAGTTCTGTTTATTCCGTCCCATACGGACTGACCTGTTCCGTATCTGTTGTCAAACAGATGCTTGCAGTCGGCATTATTGACAAGCACCATAGGAAACTTCAGTGCTTTATCATTATTCATAGCAATAAGCCTTATAATCCCCGTAGTAGTTTCCTCACAGCCGCCAATAACATTGTCAATCAGTTCGGGATACTCGTTGTGGATAAGATTTACTAGATCTCCTCCGTCGTCAATTATAATGTTAGGTCCTGCCTTGATCACTTCGCTGGTATGACGGTGATACTCCTCATCAGACGCATTATACCAAGCATACACATTAAGCCCGTCGTGAACAAGCGCAGCAGCAACATCGTCCTGCGTTGAAAGAGGATTACTGCCTGTAATGTACATTTCAGCACCTCCTGCTGCCAAAACCTTACACAGATATGCCGTTTTAGCCTCAAGATGAATAGAAAGTGCTATCTTTATACCCTTAAAAGGTTTCTTCTCGGTGAACTCCTTTTCTATACTGTTTAATAATGGCATATTTGCCCTTACCCAGTCAATTTTTGTTTTTCCGCTTTCCCAAATGCTTTCGTCTCTTATTTCACTCATTTTAATACCCCTTAATAATTACTAAATTCTCACATTAAAATTCAATATTCAAATTATCATTGAATACATTATATAACTCAGGAAAATCTCTTTTTGTTCTTGCAGGTCTGAAATCTTTATTTACAAAGCAATGTGATGATCTGCACACTGCTGAGAGTTTATCCGCTGTTTTGTTAGTTATACTGTATTCCACAGAAAACCTTACCCCATTAAAATCTATGAGAGTTAAATGGATTTCAAACTCATCATCAAATCTTATAGGGTATTTATACTCACATTCCGCTGACAAAACGGGGATCATAAGTCCTAACTGCTCAACTTTTGAATAAGGATAGCCTATATACTCAAGCCAATAAATTCTAGCCTCCTCCATCCACCTTATATAATTTGAATGATGAACAATTCCCATTCCGTCTGCTTCATAATAATAAGCCTTTCTTGAAAAAGGTATATAATTCTTATTGCTCATTTTAATATCCTTTCACAGCATAGTTAAATCTAATTAACCTTACACTCAAAACAACTCATTACGATATTTCAATGAATCATTTTCAGTTATCTCGCGAATTACTCTGCATGGGTTTCCGACAGCAAGGGAATTTGACGGAATATCCCTAGTAACTATACTTCCTGCACCAATAACACATCCATCACCAATCGTTACGCCGCCTGTAATTACTACGTTACTGGCAATCCAACAGTTAGAGCCTATCGTAACAGGTTTGCCGTATTCGTCGTCGTAAGCAGTTCCGTCTGTCTTGAATTTTATATTTCTTTCCTGCCATCTGAACGGGTGAACCGGTGTAGCTATCGTACAATTCGCTCCAAAGAACACATCATCCCCAATGTTCACATAACAAGTATCCAGCACTGTAAAATTAAAATTAGCATAGCAATTTTTGCCAAATACCGTGAATATTCCATAATCAAAATAGATAGATCCTTGAAGTGCAAGACCTTTTCCGTGATTGGGAACAAGCTCGTCAAGAATTTCCTTTCGCAGAGCGTCATCTTCATCGTTAGTATTATTATATTGCTGTGAGAGCTTATGAGCCTTTGCCCTCAACGCAACAAGCGTTTCATCACTTGGATCATATATTTTTCCCGCAAGCATTTTTTCTTTTTCGTTCATAGTTTTTTCCTTTTAAAATATTTGAACCTGATTGAATGTTATATAATTCAGTATTCACAGCTATCTGCAACTGGCATTAGTATCTTATGTTTTCGTAAAACAAATATCAAAACACTTTTTACCTAAATTTTATTATATAATCTTTACTATTCTTTGTCAATTATAAAGAATAATGCAAAGCACAAAAAATGCAGACAGTTTTAAACCATCTGCATTTTATTTTACTATTTTGCAACTGTAAAAGTTACAGTTTTTCCTCGCTCTGTAAACGTACCCTCAATAGTATCCTGCTTGATGATTTCGCCTGTCTTCGCATCACTGCTTTCTTCTTCAACGGCTTTTATGTCCAGAAAATCACCGTACTTTTCTTTAACCTCGTCTATCTGTCTTCCAACAAAATCAGGAAGTTCTATCATCTTCGTCTCATCCGTTATATCGTCAGCAGGCTCTTTTTCCTTCGGAGGCTCAACAGTGTAATCCTCTCCGCTTGAAGCTTTCTTCAATGCGTCAAGCAAACCGTCTGTTCTCCATTCATAGGTTTCCCTGTCAACCTCTTCGCCGTTATCCCAGAAAAATGTTGCAATACCTAAGTCAGTACACTTCTTTACAACGCTCTCGCACCAATAAATCCTGCTTATATCCTCAGCTGCTGAGTTTACTCCATATTCGCCAAGAATAACCGGAACTCCATTGCTTATAAACTTATCATTAAGCATATCAAAAAGTCTGTTAAGCTCATTTACTTCAGCCTCGCTTCCCCAGGTTGCAGGATCTCCGTTAATACAGAACTGCCAAGGAGTATAATAATGAACCGACAAGATACATCTGTCAGCTGGATCCTCAGGCATAACCGTTCCTGTGCATGACCTTGTAATATCAGTCCAATAGCCAGCTATAAGAAGGTGACGTTTTTCATTGTTTCCGCCCGAACCTCTTATAAGATTTACAAACTCCTGATTGATTTTATTCACAAGCTCAAATCCCTCGTCCTGTGAGACATTATCAAAACCAACCTCATTCATTGACTCGAACACAAGATAATCGGAATAATCCTTAAACCTTTCAGCGATCTGCTTCCAAACAGCCTTATATTTTTCCATAACGCCGTCATAATCCTTGTCGGCATTCTTTATCCAAGCGCCGCATTCTAAATCGTCTCCTCCGTCATGGTGGAGATTTATAATAACATACATTCCGCAGCTTCTTGCATAGTCGACAACTTCCTGAACCCTGTTCATCCAATCTTCATCGACAACATAGTCAGGAGCCTCTCCTAAATGATCTCTCCA
>CANPWR010000108.1 GCA_947584825.1 uncultured Clostridia bacterium
TTTGGAGTTGCATCAGGAAACAATACACCGAATAAATTTGAAAACAGTAAATTAACGGCTGTAAAATCAGAAAATGTTGACGCACCAATAATAAATGAGTTTCCAATTTGTATAGAATGTGAATTTATCGAATATGGAGATTGCGGAGTTATAGGAAAAGTTATAAATACATCAGTAGATGAAAGTGTAATGGATGGAGATAAGGTTGATATAGAAAAGCTTTCAGCAATAGCCTTTGATCCATATACACATGGATATTATACAGTAACCAAAAGAGTAGGTAATGCATTTAAAGATGGTTTGCAATTAAAGTAGTGGCTTGTTTTGATGCTTTTACGGTTGCAGAAAAACTCAAGTTATCACCAATTAAATATTTATAAAAATATGGCACATAGAAAAAATCTATGTGTCTTTTTTGTACATAAAGCCAGTCGTTTTGAAAATTGAACTGTCCTTAATTGTAAGGACAGCACAAAAGACATACCCTATGGTGTAAAGTGTTAAATTTTAAGAGACAAACTTCTACTATTAGTGCTAAGAGAAAGGAAAGGTCACCGCAGAGTTATAACTCCACAGTGACCAAGACCTTTAATACACTTTACATGGGTATTTTAAGCTAACTAAAGATACAATATTACTCCGTCAATGTCAAGACGAGCAAATCCTATTCACCCTATCGCCAAAGTATATCATAAGTTTGTCTAAAATCATGCCTCAATTACGTCTGTTATTTCTATTTTAACTGATGTTGTAGGTTTACACAATATTTTATACACTACCAAGACAAGGCAAATTTGCAAAAAAAATCACATACTTATGTTGGAATATTGCCATAGAGCAAGCTGTCAGCTTACTGATGGTTTTGATTATATTTAAATCTAGATCTCACTTCGGTTTTCAAGTGCCTTGAATAACGTAACCTCATCGGCATATTCTAAGATACCACCGATAGGAAGTCCAAATGCAAGACGTGTAACTTTTATTCCAAGGGGCTTTAATAGCTTTGAAATATACATAGCTGTTGCTTCACCTTCAACAGTGGGGTTTGTTGCCATTATTACCTCGTTGATTTCATTGTTGTTTACTCTCTCCAATAGCTCTTTTATCTTTATATCATCAGGGCTTACATTGTTGATAGGGGAGATGAGACCGTGCAAAACGTGATACACACCCTTGTATTCCCTTGTTCGTTCAAATGCTGTAATATCCTTGGGGGTCTCAACAACGCAGATAGTTGTTTTGTCACGTTCAGCATCATCACATATGGGACAAATTTCCTTGTCCGTGAGATTCTGGCAAATTCTGCACATATGAACTGTGCTGTGTGCACGAATTATTGCATTTGAAAACTCTTGTGCCTCTTCCTTACTCATAGACATAACAAAGTATGCTAGTCTTTGCGCTGTTTTCATACCTATTCCCGGAAGCTTTGCAAATTGCTCTGCAAGCTCAATCAACGGAAGTGCATTAGTCTCTGCCATTAGAATAACCCCGGAAGAGATACGCCGCCGGTTACCTTAGACATTTCCTCTTCGCTTTCCTTTTCAATATTGTTGATTGCCTCGTTAAAGGCACTCATAATAAGATCCTCAAGCATTTCAACATCATCAGGATCAACAACCTCAGGCTTTATTTTTAGTGATTGTACAGTCCTGTTGCCTAAGACTTCTATTTCAACAGCTCCACCGCCAACTGACGCTTTAAAGGTCTTTTCGTCAATCTCAGACTGAACTCTTTGAATGTCCTCTTGCATTTTTTGTGCCTGTTTAAGCATATGGTTCATATTTTGCGGTCCGCCGCCCATGCCGGCTGGTAATCTTGCTTTCATAATGTTCCTCCAAATGTAAATTATTTTATTTCCAAATCAATGTTTTCGCTTTTTGCCTTTTCAATCAGCTTGTCAACAGCGCTCAAATTCTCTTTCTGTTGACTGCTGTCTGATACATTGTTTTCAGGACTTTCACTTGTATCCATAGCCTTGACCGATACTGTAAACTTTCTTCCAAAGAAATCAGTTATAACTCTGTTTACATCGGAAAGTTGCATCTTAAACATCTTTAAATCAAAAGCATCCTTGACAATAATCAAAATCATATTTTCATAGATGAATGCCTTTGATGACGTCAAAAATCCAACTGCCGAAGGACACTCGTTCCTGAATCTATCAACAACCTCGTCCCAGCAATCAAGGGGTACGAAATCCTTAGAAGTAACCTTTTTCTTAGGAGAGTTTATAGGCTGTTCTTTTACAGCGGGCTGGATGTTTTCCTGTGATTTTTCTTGAGTATCAACTATAGTTTTGATGTTTGCTGATGTGTTTTGCACCGTCTTATCAGCTGAGTTTTCATGCTCTTTATGAATTGCTATCGGCTCGGAATTTTTATAACCTGTATTAGCCATATTTGATGTGTTTGAGTAACTCTTAGAATAATTTACGTCTGTGCATAGCTTGACCATACACATTTCAAGCTCTATTCTTTTAGAAGTCGCCTTAGCAAGATTTTCATTGCAATCGCTTAAAATCTCTATTTTTTCGAGAATACTTCCCATATCGGATTTTTCGGCAATTGCCTCAAGCCTTGTGTATTCATCAGGCAGGCACATCACCATATCGTTATTCGGTACAGCTTTGATAAGCATAAGATTTCTCATCTGCTCTAATAGCTCGTTGCACAGTCTTGTCATATCCTTTGCCATATCGTAAAGCGAAGCTATGGTTTCCATAACTTTTTTTATATCACAGGCAAAAATACCATCTAAAATATCAAACAGGTAATCTCGACCTGCTATTCCCGCTGCATCTGAAACGGTTTTTAGATCAACGGTTTCAGAATACGCTATACACTGGTCGAGCAGTGATAATGCGTCTCTCATTCCGCCGTCGGATATTTTTGCTATCAGGGTAGCTGCATCATTGTCAAGCTTTATGTTTTCCTGACTTGCAATAAACTCAAGCCGAGAAACTATATCTTCAGTTCTTATTCTTCTGAAATCAAATCTCTGACATCGTGAAATTATAGTTGCGGGTACTTTGTGTACTTCGGTCGTTGCCAGAATGAATATAACGTGTTGAGGCGGCTCCTCCATAATTTTAAGCAATGCATTGAACGCATTTATTGAAAGCATATGAACCTCGTCTATGATATACACCTTATATCTGCACTGTTCAGGAAGATATTCAGCAGACTCTTTTAAAGTCCTTATGTCATCAACTCCTGTGTTTGATGCCGCATCAATTTCAATAATATCTGTAAGCGATTCATTATCTGCACACTTGCATATTTCACATTCGAGACAGGGATTGCCACTATTTGAATTTCTACAATTCACAGACTTTGCAAAAATTCTTGCACAAGTCGTTTTTCCTGTACCCCGTGATCCGGTGAAAAGATATGCGTGGGCAATTTTGTTGCTTTGAATCTGGTTTTTGAGAGTGGTAGTGATATGAGGCTGAGAAACAACGTCGTCAAAGGTTAGAGGACGCCATTTTCTATAAAGTGCATGGTACATAATGACAACCTCCCTCATTTCTAAAAACAATCAATCCGACATATAGGCGAGCAGGCGAAACTGTGTCACATAAAACAAACTGCTTAATGCTGCTCGGTT
>CANPWR010000109.1 GCA_947584825.1 uncultured Clostridia bacterium
CAGAGGGAGTTTCACACGGATTTGACGCTAACGGTCTGGGTGCTATTGTAAACTCTTCAAGAGCGGTCATGTGTGCTTATCAAAAGGAAGGCTGCGATGAAAAGGATTATGCAGGTGCTGCAAGGAGAGAGTGCATAAGAATGAAAGAGGATATAATTTCGTATCTTCCGAGAATTGCTCTTTAAGTAAAGGGAAAGACATAAATGAAGTTAAATATAGTAATGGTAGAGCCGCAGATCCCACAGAATACAGGTAATGTTGCGAGAACCTGTGCGGTAACAGGTGCGGCGCTGCATCTTGTAAAGCCTTACGGGTTCACAATAACAGACAGAGCGTTAAAACGGGCAGGTCTGGATTATTGGGATAAGCTGGAGATATATGAATACAATAGCTTAGGCGATTTTTTTCATAAGACAAACGGTGAGTATTATTATTTCACTACAAAGGGAAAGAACGTCTACAGCGACGTTGAGTATCAGGATGATGTTTATATACTTTTCGGCAGGGAGGATAAGGGACTTCCCGAGAATCTGTTATATGAAAATGAAAAGCATTGTGTGAGAATTCCTATGCGTTCCGATCTAAGAAGTCTAAATCTTTCAAATGCTGTGGCGATAGCTACTTACGAGATACTAAGACAATGGGATTATCCTGATTTGACAAGAGAGGGAAGACTTACGCAATATACATGGTAAAACGCTTTAAATACACGCTTTTATAAATTGAGTGAAGGAGGAAAGTTCCTTAACGGAGCATATCGCATCTATGGACAGAATCAAATTTATGACCGATTCAGCGTCTGATATATCTGCTGAAAAAGAGAGGGAGTTTGACATTTTAATAATGCCATTTAAGGTGGCAATGGGGGATAAAAGCTATACCTCCAGAGTTGATTTCGACAACGAAAAGTTTTACAAAATGATAGATGAATTTGACGGTATTCCCGTTACCTCTCAGATAACGTCGTTTGAATATGCGGAGGCTTTTAAAAAGTATTATGATGAGGGTTATACCGATATTATAAACGTAACAATAAACTCAAAAGGTTCGGCGACCTATAATAATGCAGTTATGGCGGCGTCAGAGTTCTTTGAGGAAAACCCACAAGCCAAGGATAGATTTCATATTTATAACATAGACGGCAGAGGCTATACAGGAGGATATGGCTATCCGATAGTTCAGGGTGCAAAAAAGGCTATGAATGGTTCACCTGCAGACGAGATTGCGGCTTACATTAAAGACTGGGTAGATAATTGCATTATTTTTTTCGCACCGTATACTCTCAAGTATGCAAGGAAATCGGGAAGAATACCGTCTGCCGCCGCTTTTGCAGGAGAGGTTATGGGACTTCGCCCGATAATGAGAATTATGGACAACCAGATAACTACTGAAAGTAAGGTTCGTGGTGATAAGGCGATAGTACCGAAAATATTGAGCCTGACTGTTAAGGAAATGATACCGCAAACTCCTTACTGTGTTGTTTACGGAAATGACGAAACAGTCAGAGACGAAATGATTGAAGCTATGACAAAAGAGGTCGGTTATCCGCCTGAGGATTCTTACCAGATAGGCGCAGCAGTAACAATAAATGCAGGACCAAAGGTAGTAGGAGTTATATTTAAGGGCAAACAACAGTGACCAGCGAGCCGGCAACGGTGACGTTGCACCAGCGAGCCGCTGGAGGCTCTGCCGCCTTTGGGAAGTTTGATTAATGTTTTAGTTTGTACAACGGCGGTCTTTACTAAACTTAAAATGTAGTCGATATAACGGTGACCAGCGAGCCGCTGGGGGCTCTGCCGCCTTTGGGAAGTTTGATTATTGTTTTAGTTTGTACAACGGCGGATTAGAACTTAATGCAAAAGGTAAGTTCTTGCTCTGTTCTTTTGTATAGGGCAGGCTGGAATATTAGCAATTATAATGGACAGTGGATAATTATTTTTCATATTCTTTCATAAGCCTATCGCATTCCTCACTGAGTCTTGCCGTTTCTTCTGATAAACATTCAAGTGCACATCTGAAAATATCATTTTCAAATATGTAATCGTAGACAATTACAAATATGTCTGACAGTCCTGCTATCATTTTTGCTTTTAATTGTACTTTTTCAAAGTCATATAAATTTATCCCTCTAATTGGTTTATTCATTGATGTCTATTCCTTTCGCTGTTTTGTTAAATACCTTTTCACTTAGTGAATTGCTTAAATCTCTTAAAGTAATAATTTCATCATAAAGACATTTAAGTGCTCCAATTAACTGCTTATCTTCTTTCGCGGTATCAAGGAATAATATAATAATTGCCAATAATCCTGCTATGTTCTCGGCTTTTTGCTGTATCATCTCTGTGTCATCTATATAGCTGTTTGTTTTATTCATTGATGTCACTCCTTATTAATTTGATGATAATATTATATGATGATATCATCATAAAGTCAATAGGCAAAATAGATAAATGTTGCATGTATATTTGTATAATATATATAAATATTATGATACATTTTATAATTAATTAATGAATTAAGGTGAAAAATATGTCGGCTAGTAAAGCCCAAATAAAAGCACATGAAAAATATAATAAAAAGCATTATGATGGAATTTATATTAGAATTCCCAAAGGTCAAAAGGAAAATATATCAGCTCATGCAATTAAATATGATGGCTCATTAAATAAATTTCTTAACAGAGCAATTATTGAAGCTATGGAAAGGGACAAGGAAAAAACAGATAAGTAAGTCACTGGGTAAAATGTCGTTTTTTTTAACTAATGGTAAAATTCTGATAAAACTATTGAATTTTATTGCCTTTTGTTATACAATAATAGAAATACTGTTATTAATTTAGCAGTGATAATATTTACAAGAGAGGATGTCGTATTAAATGGCAGGTTTAAACAAGGTAACAGTTGATGACATTAATGTAAAAGGAAAGAAGGTTTTAGTCCGCTGTGACTTTAATGTTCCGCTGAAAGACGGCGTTATCACAAACGATAACAGAATCACAGCAGCTTTGCCTACTATTAAAAAGCTTATATCCGACGGGGGAAAGGTTATCCTTTGCTCGCACTTGGGTAAGCCTAAGAACGGTCCTGAGGAGAAGTTTTCGCTTGCACCAGTTGCAGTAAGACTTTCAGAGCTTTTGGGCAAAGAGGTTGTTTTTGCAAATGACGACGAGGTAGTCGGCGAAAATGCAAAGGCAGCAGTTAAGGCTATGAACGACGGAGATGTTGTACTATTACAGAACACAAGATTCAGAAAAGAGGAAACAAAGAATCTTGAGCCGTTCAGTGAGGAGCTTGCGTCTCTTGCTGATGTATTCGTTATGGACGCTTTTGGTTCGGCTCACAGAGCGCACTGCTCAACAGCAGGCGTTACAAATCATATCAAGGATACAGCAGTGGGATACCTTATGCAAAAGGAAATAAACTATCTTGGAAATGCAGTTGAAGATCCTGAAAGACCTTTTGTTGCGATTCTGGGCGGAGCAAAGGTTGCGGATAAGCTGAATGTTATTTCAAACCTTCTGGAAAAATGCGATACGCTTATTATTGGAGGAGGAATGGCATATACATTCTTAAAGGCACAGGGCAAAGA
>CANPWR010000110.1 GCA_947584825.1 uncultured Clostridia bacterium
CCTAAAAGACATATAAATTCGCCCGACTCTATGTCTAGGTTTATGTCCTCAAGTATATTGGTATCGCTGTTTTTATCAAACTTCTTTGTTATTCCCTCAATATGCAAACTCATAATTCTGACTTTGCCCCTAAGAGCAATCCTCCTTATAAATTTATGTCGGCTTTATGACTAATACTGATACCGATATTTCGGCAAAAATACTTCATTATGAAATGGATCTCATAATACTGTCGTCTATGATTTTATCATCAGGCAGCTTTGAGATAAAGCCCTCATCGAGATTAATTTTTGCATACTCGTCAACAGCTTCCTTAGATACATCTGTTGTGAAAACTATTCTTGAAAACGCGCTTTCAAACTGCTCATCGTCATTTTTAGAGCCTGCAAGCTCCTCTATCTTTTCGTTTACTATCTTTGCACTCTCTGAAATATTCTGCTGAATATACACGGTTGCGTCCTTGTGAGCCTTTAAAAACTTCTCAACTATCTCTGGGTGCTCTTTCTGAAACTCTTTTCTCACAACAACAACAGCAACAGGGTAATCCCCCTGACGCCATATCTCGTCGTAATTGAGCACTACTTTAGCTTTAATATTTTGGCTGTTTTCCAAAACTGTTCCCCAAGGCTCCGGAACAAGTGCTGCGTCTATCTCGCCCTGATCAAAGAGCGACTCGACCTCTGAATTTTTAACTGCTGTAACATTTACATTTCCGCCCTTGTCCTGCGCCTTTAGACCGTTGTCAGAAAGAAGCTTCAACAGTGCCAGATGCTGAGTATTTCCTGCCTGAGGAATTGCCACAGTCTTATTTGCAAGGTCTTTTACTTCCTTAATATTAGCATCTTCTCTTGCAATAAGAACTTGTCCGCCGTTGGTTGCCCCTGCAATTATATTAATATCTCCGTTTGTGCTTACATTTCCGCTTATCGCAGGAACAGGTCCGATATATCCTATGTCAATATCCTCAGACTTAAGAGCCTCGACCTCTGCAGGTCCTGCATTAAAAGAAGTCCACTTAACGCTGTAGTCTTCGCCAAGAGCATTCTCAAACGATTTTTGCGACTGCATTACCATTGCCTGTGCGTGGGTTATGTTTGGGAAAAATGCAACATTTACCGTCTTGTCATCTTTTGAACCTTTAGTACAGCCCGACAAGACAGTTATTACACAAGCAAAAGCCAGTACTGCAGATAAAATTCTTTTTAGTTTCATAATGTTGACCTCCTAAAATTTTTAATTCCTTTTATCTAGAAATTTCACCTTAAAAATATGTCTAATTATACACATTATTAAAATATCGCTGTGAAATCTTTGTGAAGTGTAAATCCCTCAAAAGCTATATTTCATTTAATTTAGAACAGCATACCATAAATTGTGTTGATTGTCAATAAAAATAGCATAAATTGTGTTTTTATTTCCAATATAACATAAGCATTTTTAATCCCTCAAATCCTATTAGATTACTAGTAATTACTATGGTGTTTATTTTATTACAAAAAATATTATTGTCAAGAAGCAAGTAAAAAAATCTGCTTTTTCACTATATTTCTTAACAAATAAGAATGTTTATTAGTATATCTCTTACAAATTACTGATGCTTTTTAGAGTATTGGAAAAGTTTATAAGCTCCTCCATAGAAAGCTGTTCAGGTCTTACTGTAGGCAAAAGCCCTGCATTTTCTATTGCATTGATTACAAGCTCCTTGTCTATTCCCATTGATGACGAAACTGAGTTCGCAAGGGTTTTTCTTCTCTGTGAGAACGCTCCCCTTGCAACCTTGAAAAAGAATTTCTCATCCTCAACGCCCTTCGGAGTTTCTTCTTTTAAATCAAATCTAACTACACAGCTATCGACATTTGGAGAAGGCATAAAACTGCCTCTTGAAACATTAAACAAAATCTTAGGCTCAGAGAAATAATTTACAGCAACTGTCACCGCACCCATATCTCTTGTTCCCATTTCAGCACAAAGACGTTTACCAGCCTCCTTTTGAACCATAACCGTAACCGACTTTATCCGCAGTCTTGACTCTAACAGCTTCATTATTACAGGAGACGTAATATAATAAGGTAAATTTGCGCACACTGCAACGTCAAGACCTTTAAAATTTTCATCAATTATTTTAGATAAATCAGTTTTTAATATGTCGGTATTTATGATTTTTACATTTTCAAAATCCGAGAGAGTGTCCTCAAGTATAGGAATAAGGCGATTGTCTATTTCAATAGCGACAACCTTATCAGCACGCTTGGCAAGCTCAGCTGTCAGAACGCCTATCCCCGTTCCGATTTCTATTATTCCAAAGCTGGACTTTGCATTTCCCTGCTCTGCAATTTTCGGACAGACACTCGGATTTATCAGAAAGTTCTGTCCCAGACTTTTTGAAAACTCAAAGCCGTGCTTTTTCATCAATGCTTTAATTACATTTATATCGGTCAAATTTTCCACTATTTCAAATAATACCCCTAAACGGAGAAATCCTCCTATACGTTATTGAATTGTAAAATTTATTTATAAATTTTACAAGAAGTATTATAGCATAATAGCAATAGATTTTCAAATAATAATTGTGTAAGCAATATAATTTGAACGAAAGGAGAGATATTATGAAAATGCAGGATATTCCTATAGGTCTTACATTTGCGCTTGCAGAAAATCCTGAGGCGCTCAAATATTTTGTATCTCTTTCCGAAGAACAAAAACAGCGTATCTTAGAACAAAGCCATAAAATTCACTCAAAAAGTGAAATGCAAGCCTTTGCAGGAAACTTTGCCAAAAATAATTCGTCCTCCAAAACGGGATTTACAAATAATCGTTTTAGTTAAATATTCGTTTACAGTATTTTGCATTGAAAAGAGTAATGTATACAAATTTAACAATAAATTAAAAATATCAGCTTAAAAAACTTCTTAAAAATAGTTGCAATTTTTCAAAAATTAGAGTACAATACTATTTGTAGTAATTTTGGTTGAATTGAGGTCAAGTGTATGACATTTATTTCTGCTTGCGGATACTGTAAATATTCATACAGCTTTTCAGGTAACCGTTCAAATGCTGGAGAATGTTGCCTGGCTTCATTGCACTCAAACAACAATATAAATATAATAGTATAATTATAACTGCAACAGAGATGTTGCAGTTTTTTACTGTCAATTTTTTGAACGGAGGTACTATATGAAAAAGGTTGCAGTTATTATGGGAAGCGACAGCGACTTTCCTATCGTATCAAAGGCAATTAAAGAGCTTGATAATTACGGTGTTCCGTATGAGGCACACATTATGTCCGCTCACAGGACCCCTGAGCTTGCAGCATCTTTTGCTAAGAACGCAAAGAAAAACGGCTTTGGAGTTATTATCGCAGCAGCTGGTATGGCGGCTCATCTGGCAGGAGTTTTAGCAGGAAACACTACCCTGCCCGTTATAGGCATACCTATAAAATCTACATTCGACGGCCTAGACGCTCTTCTAGCAACTGTTCAGATGCCAAGCGGTATACCTGTTGCGACCGTTGCGGTAAACGGCGCTAAAAACGCAGCACTTCTGGCAATTCAGATGCTCTCACTTTCTGATGAC
>CANPWR010000111.1 GCA_947584825.1 uncultured Clostridia bacterium
TTTTATTCAATATTCAGCGTAAGCTGATTGTTATTTATCTTTGATTCAAATTTATCCTTAGGCATTTCCTTAGGAACTTCAATAGGATACTTCTCATTAAAGCAACCCACGCAGAAATCACAGTGGGATATGCCTGCAAGTCTCTTGACGTTTTCAACACTGAGATAGCCTAAGCTGTCAGCACCAATGCTTTCGCAAATCTCATCAATAGATTTTTTCTGACAGGCAATGAGATTATCCTTGCTGTCAATATCAGTACCGAAATAGCAGGGTGCTATAAACGGAGGACAGGAAACTCTTACATGTACTTCTTTTGCACCTGCGTCCCTCAGAAGGTTTACTATTCTTCTCATAGTAGTTCCTCTGACGATGCTGTCATCGATCATAACAACACGCTTGTCTTTTACTGTATTTGATATGACATTCAGCTTTATCTTAACGGAGTTTGTTCTTTCAAGCTGAGTAGGCTGAATAAAGGTTCTGCCTATATATCTGTTTTTGATAAATCCCACGCCGTAGGGGATGCCGCTTGCATTTGCAAAGCCAAGTGCTGCGTCAATTCCCGAATCGGGAACGCCTATAACAACATCTGCGTCACAGGGATGCTCCTGCCAGAGAAACTTTCCCGCACGAAGTCTTGCCTTGTGAACGCTTGAGCCTTCAATAACTGAGTCAGGTCTTGCGAAGTAAACGTATTCAAACACGCAGATAGTACCTTTGTTTCCGCAGTGTGTATTAATACTTCTCATACCTTTTTTATCTATAACAACTATTTCTCCAGGTTTTATATCACGAATAAATTTAGCACCCATACTTTCAAAAGCGCAGGATTCAGATGAAACTACATAGCCGTTTGAGGTTTTACCCAGACATAGAGGTCTAAAGCCGTTAGGATCACGAGCCGCAATCAGCTTGGTAGGGGACATAACTAAAATTGAGTATGCACCCTTGATTTTATACATTGCCTTTTCAACGGCTTCTTCAATAGAACCGCAAACAAGACGCTGTTCGGTTATCGCATATGAGATGACTTCAGTGTCGTTTGTGTTGTGGAATATAGCACCTTTAAGTTCATATTCCTGTCTGAGCTGAGAAGCGTTGACTAAGTTTCCGTTATGAGCGATTGACATAGGTCCCTTAATATGACGAACAACCAACGGCTGTGCATTTGAACGGTTTGAATTTCCAGTAGTTGAATATCTAACGTGTCCTATAGCAATTTGACCGTTTCCCAGTTTTGAGAGAATTTCCTGATTAAAAACCTCGTGAACAAGACCTAAGTCCTTGTGATAGTGGAAAAGTCCGTCGTCGTTCACAACGATACCGCAGCTTTCCTGTCCTCTGTGCTGAAGAGCATAAAGACCTATATATACAGATGACGCTACATCGGTTGTTTCGTTAGAGTATATGCCGAACACACCGCACTCCTCGTGCAAGTCTTTATTCAATGTATTATCATTCCTTTCCGTTCCAGCAATATGAGCATAGCTCACATTCAGGTTTGCCGACAGCCTTTATTGTTCCTTTAAGTGACTGGAATTCAAGAGAAGTCAGCTTTAATCGGCGGCAAATTTCGTCTCTTAGTTTTCTGCCGCGCTCGGTTTCAGAATTACTGTATTCATCTATGTACTTTAATCCGTCACAGCCCTCAATTTCGTCAATAATCTTTCTTGCGATAAGTTCAAGCTCTGATGTGCTTCTTGAGAAGTTAAGGTACTTACAGCCGTACATAATAGGCGGGCATGCCGAACGCATATGAACTTCTTTTGCACCGTTAGCGTACAAAAATTCAACAGTTTCTCTCATTTGCGTGCCCCTTACTATACTATCATCAACAAAGAGAAGTTTTTTTCCTTCAATCAATTCATGAACAGGTATAAGCTTCATCTTTGCTACATGGTTTCTCATAGTCTGACTTTGAGGCATAAAGCTTCTGGGCCATGTTGGAGTATACTTTATAAAAGGTCTGGCAAAAGGTATACCGCTTCTATTAGCATATCCAATTGCATGGGGAATACCTGAATCGGGAACTCCACATACATAGTCAACGTCTGGCAGCCGTCCGTTTTTAATATCATTCTCAGCCATTATCTCACCGTTTTTGGTTCTCATAACCTCTACGTTGACACCCTCATAAACGGCATTTGGATAGCCGTAATATGTCCATAGAAAAGTACATATTTTAGTTTGTCCTTTGTACTCGCTTAAAATCTCGTAGCCGTCACTTGTAATGCTTACGATCTCGCCGGATTTAAGTTCATAACAGGTTTCATAACCGAGCTTTTGAAAAGCAAAGGATTCAAACGAGAAGCAATAGCCGTCTTCTTTTTTACCAAGAATTATTGGTAGTCTTCCCATTTTATCTCTTGCAGCAATAATTTTGTCATCTGTCATTATTACAAGCGACATAGTACCCTTTATTTTATTCTGAGCATATTTTATTCCCTCAATAAAAGATTGCTTTTGTGCAATAAGAGCCGCAATAAGTCCACAGGAATTAATGTTGCCGCTGCTCATTGATTCAAAATTAGCACAGCCTGAGTCAAGAAGCTCTTGCATAAGCTCATCGGCATTATTGATTATACCTATAGTGCAAATGGCATAAAGTCCCAGCTTTGACCGTACCATTATAGGCTGAGGGTCTGTATCACTTATACATCCAATGCAGATGTTTCCCTTCATACTGTCAACGTCTTTTTCAAACTTGGTGCGAAAAGGTGAGTTTTCTATACTGTGAATATTCCTCTGAAATCCCAACTCGGGTGAGTAGGATGTCATACCGCCTCTCCTTGTACCAAGATGTGAATGATAGTCAGTTCCGAAAAAAACGTCTGATATACAATCCTTTTTAGAAACTGCTCCAAAAAATCCGCCCATTAATTATTCTCCCATCAAGCGTTTCATAATTTCCTGATAAGCGTCTTCTACGCCGCCCATATCCCTGCGGAAGCGGTCTTTATCGAGTTTTTCATGGGTAGTTGAATCCCAGAAACGACAGGTGTCAGGAGAAATCTCGTCAGCGAGAATTATCTGATCGTGGAATCTGCCGAATTCAATTTTAAAATCAATCAAATCAATGTTAAGCTCCTTAAAGAACTTAAGCATAAAATCGTTTACCTTAAACGCATACTTTGTGATAGTTTCAATTTCCTCCTCGGTTGCAAGGTCAAGACCGAGAGCGTAGTATTTATTAATAAATGGGTCTCCCAAATCGTCATTTTTATAGCTGAACTCCAATGTAGGTGTTTTAAGAGGAGTTCCCTCTGCAATGCCTAATTTCTTTGAAAAGCTGCCTGCCGCAACATTTCTTACAATAACCTCGAGCGGTACAATCTCAACCTTCTTGACGATAGTTTCACGGTCGTTTATCTCTTCAACTAAGTGAGTAGGAATACCTTCCTTTTCTAACAG
>CANPWR010000112.1 GCA_947584825.1 uncultured Clostridia bacterium
GCATACGCAACATACAAGGATACAAACGGAGTAACCAAGAAAGTAACAAGTAAGTGGAATAAGAAGCTTAGAAAAGTTAAGGTTAAGTAACTAAACTTTGACCTCCTACATATGCAAGAGAAGAGACGCAAGAATTAAATTCTTGCATCACTCTTGCTACTTGATGAAGCTTTCTTCAAAAATATTCTTATATATAGCCCGCATGGGCAATAACGTCTGAACAGGGGATGGTTCAGACGTTATTTTTTGTCTTTGAAGTTATTTGCAATAATTAATACACATATCTTATAATTTTATTATAGCAGATATATTTAACTTTACATATAATTTGGTACTATTATTTCTAAATCTTTTAAATCAAAGTGCTTGACATTTATATTATAATTTGCTATAATTATTAAGCTAAAAATGATAAAAATAATTATTTATTTGCGCCAGTAGCTCAGCTGGATAGAGTGACTGGCTACGAACCAGTAGGTCGGGGGTTCGAGTCCCTCCTGGCGCGCCAGCAACGGTGACGTTGATCCAGTCCACGCACTAATAAGTGCGCGGACTTTCTGTTTTTAAATTGACAATTAACTGTAATAGTAGTAAAATAATGATGAAAAGTTTCTTATAGATATGTAAAAAACCAGTAAAAGGAAAATGAAGTGATTACCAGTCCTAATTAATAAAGCAGAAAGGAAATTATTATGAAGGCTTTACTAAAAATCATTTTAGTTATATTATCAATTATATGTATCTTCATTGGATTTAATAAATTGAGCCATACATATGAAATCGCTGAGCAGAAATATGATGAATATGTTTCTGAATTGTCTGTTAATGATGATAACACTGTTGAAATACCTATATTTGCGGAAAAATATTTTGCATCAACAACTGTCAAAGAGGTAATTGCAATAAATGTTTGTATTTTTGCATTCGGACTGTTTTTGATGTTGATTTTAATTGCTGACTTTATCAGGTGGATTAATACTTGGCAAAGAGATAATCAATAGTTAGATTATATATAGTTATTGGAGGCATTTATGAAATACACAAACCCTGTTGTTAAGGGCTTTTATCCCGATCCTAGCGTTTGTTTTGCTAATGGTAAATTCTATATGGTATGCAGTTCGTTTCAGTATTTTCCGGGAGTACCGCTGTTTGAAAGTGAAAATCTCGTGAACTGGACGCAGATAGGATATGTTCTAACCCGTAAAAGTCAGGTAATGCTTGAGAAGATAAATAGCTCTGGCGGCGTTTTTGCTCCTACCATAAGGTATAACAACGGCAGATTTTATATGGTAACAACTAACGATACTACCCATCAGAACTTTTATGTTTACACCGACAATATCTACAGCGAGTGGTCTGAACCGATTTATGTGGATCAGGGCGGTATTGACCCGTCTCTGTTTTTCGAGAATGACAAAGCGTATTTTATAAGCAACGGAACTGATGATTACGGCATCGGCGGTGTTGTTCAGTGTGAAATCAATATAGAAACCGGCGATAAGCTCTCTCATAGTAAGTCTATTTGGCAGGGCTCTGGCGGACGCTTTCTCGAAAGTCCGCATATGTATAAGATAAACGGAAAATACTACCTTATGGCTGCTGAGGGCGGAACAGAGTACGGTCATATGATTACATACGCCAGAGCGGACAGCGTTTGGGGTGAGTTTGAAGGCTATCAGCATAATCCTGTCCTTACTAATAGAAATAAAGCACCTTATATAATTCAGGGTATCGGTCACGGCGACTTGATACAGGATAAGTATGGTAACTGGCATATTATTAGTCTGGGATTTCGTCAGATGGATCTCTGGCGACCTTATCATCATCTCGGCAGAGAGGTTTTTCTCACACCTGTTAAATTTGATGAGATGGGTTGGTTCACAGCCGGCAACGACGGTACAACTGATGAAAGCTACGAAATTCAGGGCGATTTTGTCCAGCAGGAGAAGAAGCATTATACATTTGAGAATACTCAGTGGAATGTAGATTGGTGTTATCTCAGACACCCTCATGAGGAAAATTATGAGTTCTCAGATAATAAATTGACCTTAAACGGAACAAGCGTTACGCTTGATGACGTAGATTCACCGACATTTCTAGGATTAAGACAAAAGGATTTTAACCTTGCTGTGTCCTGTGACGTTACCGTTCAAAAAGGCGAGGGCGGCATAACTATGTATATGACTGAGAATGAGCATTACGACATTGCCGTTTGCAGGACAGAAAATGGCTATGAGGCTGTGCTTAAGCTCAATATCGGCGGAATAAAGCACGTTCAGAATAAAGTAAACCTTAAATGTGGAAGCGTAAAACTGATTGTTCGTGCGAACAATTACTGCTATAACTTCATTGCCGTTGATGAGGGCGAAGAAATCAAACTCGGCTGGGGCGACCCGAAATATCTTTCAAGCGAGGTAGCAGAAGGCTTTACAGGTGTAATTATGGCTCTTTATGCGGTTGACGGGAAAGCCGAATTTCAAAATTTTGATTGCTTGTATGAATAATTTCATTTTTCTATTTCCTCTTTTCGTATGTACGGATATAAATTTCACCTGTCGGGTAAACTAATTCCGATAGGTGAAATTTATTTGTATCAATACTAGATCAAGAAGGGAGGAATACCCCGTAATGGGGGTATAATTATATTATGGCAAAGCAAGGTATGAAACGTCCAGATAGAACGCATACACGTCCGCTTAACGAGCAGGCGGCTGTTCCTGAAATTCAGGGAAAGGCTAAAAGCGGTAAGGAGAAGGCAAGACCGATTATACCGGGTACAAGTGCGCCCGCACAAAAGGTTTATCATTCAACTCCGCACAAGCACAGCGGTGATAAGCCGATTTCTGATATTTATCCCGTGATCGACACCGATCTTGCAAGGGATAATCTTGAAAATGATATTCCTGATGCTGATTTGCAGGATCTATAGTTATTAGAAGCAAGAATTTTAGAGGCAAGAAGCAACCACAGCGTTCGGATTTTCGAACGCTGTTGTTTTATGTTATGATTTAAGCAGTTATGTTATTAATCTTTTATTTTCAACTGTTTTTAAATGTGCCTATCACATATTGAATTAGTTTTATATATTAATTATTTATAGCAAAATTAAATGATTAATATATAAATGAGAAATTAATTAACAATTAAATGTTTTTGCATTTTGCAGATTAAAAAATGAGGGATATAGGTAATTTTTTTCGTCTTAATTAGTGAGGGGATATCTTCTAATACTAGAGAAAGAAGGGAATATTAATGTATGCGGACAATGCAATTGTAGCGTTGTTTTGGGATAGAAATGAGGATGGCATAGATCTATTGCATAAAAAATACGGTCAGGATTTAACTCATATATCATATCGTATTTTAAACAATATGTCAGATGCAGAGGAA
>CANPWR010000113.1 GCA_947584825.1 uncultured Clostridia bacterium
TTAGGGGTTAAGCCTGTAATAGCCCCTTATAGGGGCTGTGCAAGCCACCAGTTTACTGGTGGTCTTGACTATTTCATATTAACGCGGACTTTTAAATTCAATTTTAAAGTCTACCGTTTTTCAATCTATAACATTTTACAAACTTTCCAAAGGCAGAGAGCCACCGCCGGCTCGGCACACCATTGTATTGCCGGTTTTTAAACTAAGTAACGTCTGCCGTTGTACAAACTATAACATTTTACAAACTTCCCATAGGCAGCACAGGATACAACGTCACCGTTGTTATTGGCGGAGGTAAACACCGTTTTCCTCAATGTAATCCTCCATATCGTCTTTGTAGTGAAGGGCGAGGGGATCGTTGTCAAGTGCCGCTAAAGCACGCTTGCCTATATCTCTTCTAACGTGAGCGTTTTCCCACTTGATTTTTGAAACAGCTGTATACGACTTGTCAAGTGCACTCTGAAGTGTTAAAGCATTACAGGTCACTCCGAGAACCCTACCACCGTTTGTCTTGAATATGCCGTTATCCAGCTTTGTCCCTGCGTGATAAACAAAAGCGTTTTCAACCTGTCCGTTTTCATCAAGACCTGAAATTTCAAGTCCTTTTGGATAGGACTTTGGATAACCGCCGCTTGCCATTACAACACAAGTGCAAAAACCCTGTTTCCAGTCGATAGAAACCTTGTCAAGCTCGTGATTGTAAACTGCTTCGAAGATTTCGCACAAGTCGCCCTCAAGCATTGGCAGAACAACCTGTGTCTCAGGATCTCCGAAACGGCAGTTATATTCGATAACCTTAGGACCGTTTTTCGTGAGCATAAGTCCAAAGTATAAACAACCCTCAAAGGTTCTGCCCTCTGCGTTCATAGCTTTTATAGTTGGCAGAAAGATTTTTTCCATACATTCTTTTGCCACGTCTTCTGTGTAGTAGGGGTTAGGAGCAACAGTTCCCATTCCGCCAGTGTTCAGTCCCTTGTCTCCGTCAAGTGCACGTTTGTGATCCATTGAAGAAATCATAGGAACAATGGTTTTTCCATCAGTAAATGACAGAACGGAAACTTCAGGCCCTGTGAGAAACTCTTCAACAACAAGCTGTGAACCGCTTTCACCAAAAATTTTATCATTCATTATTGAATTTACAGCATCAACAGCCTGAGTCTCGTTCTCAGCAATAATAACACCCTTTCCCAGAGCAAGACCATCAGCCTTGACTACAGTAGGGTAGGTGTTTTTTTCTTTTATATAATCAATAGCAGATTTGCTGTCGGTAAAGACTTCGTATTCAGCAGTAGGAATATTGTATTTTTTCATAAGCTGCTTTGAAAATACCTTAGAGCCTTCTATAATAGCAGCTGATTTTTTAGGACCGAAGGTCATAAATCCTTCAGCTTGAAGTGCGTCTACCATTCCCAGAACAAGAGGATCGTCAGGTGCGACAACAACCATATCAACTGCAAGTTTTTTAGAAAGTGCAACAACCCCTTCAATATCGCAGGCGCCGACATCAAAGCATTCCGCATATTTTGATATACCGCCGTTACCGGGTGTACAATATAACTTTTCAACTCTGGGCGATTCAGCGAGCTTCATAATAATTGCGTGCTCTCTGCCGCCTCCTCCAACTACTAAAATATTCATCACAAATTCTCCTTTTTATTGCAAAATAGGTGTCTCATAGACTCTGTTATTTAAATTTAAAGGTTTTTAGAATTTTCTCAGCTTGATTTTTTGAATCTTTATATTCGTCTGATGAAGTTAAATAAGAAAATGTGAAAACATTTGTTTTGTCAATAATATAACACTGAATTATCTTTAATTTTTGTGTGTTTGTTTCCATATTGATATAGAGTTTAAAAGCATCTCTGCCATCAATTTTAACTTTTTTCGATTTGGTAACAGTGTAGTCATCCATTAAACCATACTGTTTAACAGCGTCTTTTCTGTATTGATCGACATCAATTTCTCTTTCGCTACTGCGATTTTCACAGCGTATGTTTATACTGCTGTATGAATTACTCTTACTTCCTTTAGTAAATACGGCAGTTTCCGAGTTTGAGGTGGAATCGCTTTTATACCAATCCTCACCCAGCTCAACGGTAAACTCCTCGGTTGAAAAAATGCCGTTTTCAAAATCACCGTATGTTTTGCTTGAAGTTTCTTCTTCTGAGGAGTTTTTTGAACCATCTATAGATTTACAGCCTGAAAAACTGAAAACCATAATTAAACTTACAGCCAATATTGATAATTTCTTTAAATTTTTCATTATATCAATCTCCTTTTATATCAATTCTTTTTAAACCGTATATTTAATTTGCCCAAATTCTAGTGAAATTACATTATCATATAATTACAATTGACTTATTTTATTAATGATGGAACAATCTTATTCCGGTAAAGCTCATAGCGATGTTATACTTATTACAGGTTTCAATAACATTGTCGTCACGGATAGAACCGCCAGGCTCGGCAATATAAGCTACACCGCTTTTTCTTGCACGCTCGATATTATCACCGAACGGGAAGAAAGCGTCAGAGCCGAGACATACATCGGTATTCTTTGCAATCCAAGCCTTTTTTTCTTCCCTTGTGAATACTGGAGGTTTTGTTTTGAATGTATTCTGCCATACTCCCTCTGCCAAAACGTCTTCATATTCGTCGGAAATATATACGTCAATTGCGTTGTCTCTGTCAGGACGTCTTATATCGTCTTTGAAGTCAAGGTTAAGAACCTGAGGAGCCTGACGCAGCCACCAAACATCAGCCTTGTTTCCTGCAAGCCTTGTGCAGTGAATTCTAGACTGCTGACCTGCTCCAATGCCTATAGCTTGACCGTCTTTAACATAGCAAACGCTGTTAGATTGAGTGTATTTAAGTGTGATAAGAGAAATAAGCAAATCTATCTTCTTATCCTCAGGAATTGTTTTGTTATTCGTAGGAATATTTTGTTCAAGAAGAGCAGTGTTTATATTAAGTTCGTTTCTGCCTTGCTCAAATGAAACCCCGTAAACCTGCTTTGTTTCAATAGGGTCGGGAGTGTAATTTTCGTCTATTTGAATGATATTATAGATTCCTTTTCTTTTGCTCTTAAGAATTTCCAGAGCCTCATCTGTATACGATGGAGCAATAATACCATCAGAAACCTCTCTTTGGATCATTTTTGCAGTGCAGACGTCACATTCATCAGAAAGAGCGATAAAATCTCCGTATGAGGACATTCTGTCAGCGCCTCTTGCTCTTGCATAAGCACAAGCTATAGGAGAAAGTTCACCTAAATCGTCAACCCAATAGATTTTCTTTAACGTGTCTGAAAGCGGCTTGCCTACAGCTGCTCCGGCAGGGGAGACATGCTTGAACGATGTTGCCGCACACATACCT
>CANPWR010000114.1 GCA_947584825.1 uncultured Clostridia bacterium
AAATCTCGCCCTTAAATCAACTTGCTAATTTAATTAGGTTAGTGTATAATAATTTTAAAACTTCTCAACTAGAGATAAATTCGGAGGACACTTATGTCAGAAAAAAATATTTATACAATAAAAGAACTGTATGGTTCAGAAAATGAAGCTGCACAAACTGAAAGATACAAAAAAGCTATAGAAAAGTTTAAAGAACTTTACGGAGACTGCGAATACCGTATTTTCTCCGCTTCGGGAAGAACAGAGGTCGGAGGAAACCATACTGACCACAATTTCGGAAAAGTACTTGCCGCAGGGGTTTCACTCGACGTAATTGCTATTGTCAAGAAAACCGCTGACAGCATTATCGAAGTCAAATCGGAGGGCTTTCCTAAGGATGTTGTCGATTTAAACGACCTGTCTGTTCACAAAAACGAAAAGGAGGACTCGTCTGCACTTATTCGAGGAGTTGCCGCAGGATTTAAAAACAAAAACTACGGCATCGGTGGATTTAAAGCTTATACTACCTCAAATGTTTTAAAAGGCTCTGGACTTTCGTCCTCTGCTGCTTTTGAGGTTCTGATTGGAACGATTTTGAACTATCTTTATAACGACCTTAAAGCTACAAACGTCGAAATAGCACAAATAGCCCAATACGCAGAAAATGTATATTTCGGAAAGCCTTCGGGTCTTATGGATCAGATGGCATCTAGTGTTGGAAGCTTTATAACCATTGATTTCAAAGACACCGAAAATCCAATATTTGAGAAAATAGATTTTGATTTTGCAAAGTGCGGTCACAGCCTTTGCATAGTTGACACAAAGGGCAGTCATGAAAATTTAACCCCTGAATATGCAGCTATTCCTAAAGAAATGAAGGCTGTAGCAGGTTACTTTGGAAAAGATGTACTTCGCGAAATTACCCTTTCTGATGTTCTTGAAAACATAACTGCCCTAAGGGAAAAGCTCGGTGATCGGGCAGTTCTTCGCTCACTGCATTTTCTTAATGAAAACGAAACTGTTGAACGTGAGGCGAAAGCTCTCCAAAGCGGAGATTTTAAAGCATTTTTGAAAGAGGTTACAAAGTCCGGCAACAGTTCATATAAGTATTTGCAGAACATCTATGCTAATAATGATCCGAAAGAACAAGGACTTGCCATAGGTTTAAACCTTGCAGAAATGGTGCTTGACGGAGAGGGGGCTTGCCGGGTTCACGGCGGCGGCTTCGCAGGAACTATTCAGGCGTTTGTTCCGAACGACAAGCTAAATGTATTTAAAGAGACGCTAAACAATTGCTTCGGAGACGGAAGCTGTCATGTTATCTCTATCCGCCCTGTGGGAGGAATTGAGGTTTCAACTAATATTTAGCTGTCTGTTACAAAACTATTAATCAGGAGAAAACCCTATGCGAATAAGAAGAAAAAAGCATCTTGAGGAGCGCCTTGAAGAGTGCAGTGACTACATATTCTTTATGGATCGTGAGGACAAGCATTTTCAGACCTCTGTTTTGAAAAAAGAATATATTGAATTACAAAAGATTTTCGGCAACAGCAATCCCATACATTTGGAAATCGGCTGCGGAAAGGGTGGCTTTGCCTGTGAGATTGCGAGGAGAAATCCTGATATAAATTTCCTTGCTGTAGAAAAGGCAAGCAACGTCATAGTAAAAGCGGCTGAGGACGCAAAAGCGGCAGGACTTAACAACCTCTACTTTATGCGAGGAAGTGCTGAATATCTAGAGTGCTACATTCCAAATAAATCAATCGACAGAATATATTTAAATTTCAGTTGTCCATTTCCCAAGAAAAAATACGCAAGCCATCGGCTTACGCATCATAATTTTCTTAAAATATACAAGTCTTTGATGAATGACGGTGCAGAAATTTGGCAAAAAACCGACAACGCTCATTTTTTTGAGTTCTCAATTGAACAATTCTCACAAAACGGATTTGCACTTAAAAATGTGACTTTTGATTTACACAATTCCGATTTTGAGGGTAACATAATGACCGAGTATGAAAAGCGTTTCTCAAATGAGGGATTCCCTATTTACCGGCTTGAAGCATATATAATTAAATAATAAAAGAAGCAAGAGTAACGTCTCCGTTGCTCTTGCCTTTTTCATTTTTTCATATATTCTAATATCTAAGTGCTAGCCCGCAGTTGATCAAACTACACGTTTATCAAACTTTTCAAGGGCATAGAAACCAGCGGCGGCTCGCCGCCAACATCACCGCTATTCTTATCTTTTCATCTGTTCTTGTATATAAGTGCTAGCCCACCGTTAATCAAAATACTTCGTTTATCAAACTTTTCATGGACATAGAGCCAGCGGCGGCTCGTCGCCAACATCACCGTTATTCTTATCTTTTCATATGTTCTTGTATCTAAGTGCTAGCCCGCAGTTGATCAAACTACTACGTTTATCAAACTTTTCAAAGGCATAGAGCCAGCGGCGGCTCGCCGCCAACGTCACCGTTACTAGTTGTTAATGAGCTTATCCTCATCGCTCCAGCTATAAAGCTTTCTTACTTCCTCGCCCACAACCTCAGCAGGATGCTCTGCAGCAAGTTTTCTCATAGCCTTGAAGTGAACCTGTGAGCCTGCGTCTGACATATCAAGCAAGAAGTCCTTAGCAAATGTTCCGTCCTGAATATCAGAAAGAACCTTCTTCATAGCCTTTTTAGTGTCCTCAGTAATGATCTTTGGTCCTGTTACATAGTCGCCGTACTCAGCAGTATTTGAAATAGAATATCTCATTCCTGCAAAACCGGACTGATAAATCAGGTCAACAATGAGCTTCATCTCGTGAATACACTCGAAATATGCATTTCTCGGGTCATAACCTGCCTCGCAAAGAGTCTCGAAACCTGCCTGCATAAGTGCGCAAACACCTCCGCAAAGTACAGCCTGCTCACCGAACAAGTCAGTTTCAGTTTCTGTTCTGAATGTAGTCTCTAAAACTCCCGCTCTTGCTCCGCCGATACCTGCTGCATATGCAAGACCTATATCCTGTGCGTCACCTGTTGCGTCCTGCTCAACAGCGATAAGACAAGGTACGC
The DNA here is from genome assembly GCA_947584825.1 of uncultured Clostridia bacterium. Lineage (GTDB taxonomy): Bacteria > Bacillota > Clostridia > Oscillospirales > Ruminococcaceae > UMGS1601. The sequence continues at coordinate 3,042 of CANPWR010000114.1, forward strand.
CCTTTCCTGCCTGATACTCTGAACGTACTGTGTGTCCCGGTCCCTTAGGAGCAATCATAATTACGTTTACATCCTTTGGCGGAACAATGCATCCAAAGTGAATATTAAATCCGTGTGCAAAAGCAAGGGTCTTGCCCTCTGTTAAGTATGGAGCTATCTCACTCTTATAAAGAGCAGCCTGCTTTTCATCAGGAATTAAAATCATAATTAAATCAGCAGCCTTTGCAGCCTCTGCTGTTGTCATAACAGTAAGACCTGCTTCCTCTGCCTTCTTCCATGATTTGCT
>CANPWR010000115.1 GCA_947584825.1 uncultured Clostridia bacterium
CAGGTCATACTTGTCTGCCTGAGGACAAGCTGAGAGTGATAACCTGCAGGTTTTTAGGCATAGAAGAGGATAAGTTCAACGAGGTTTTGGAAGAAGAGTTAAACGAAGAAAATCTATGTCTGTTTAAGAAAAAGAACAGACCTTTTATATTGCTAAAGGATTATTACACTGCGGAGAATTATATTTCAAGACGTCTTAGTATTATGAAGGAGTGTCTTTTTGACAGCAAGATAAACTATGATGAAATAATTGCCCTTGCAGAGGAGCAAAATGATATAGAGTATGAGGAACTACAGAAAAAAGCGATAAATACGGCGCTTTCATGCGGTTTTCTGGTTTTAACGGGAGGTCCGGGAACGGGAAAGACTACCACTCTTAATGCCATAATTTCTCTGTTTGAACAGCAGGGATTGAATGTACTGATAACTGCTCCTACAGGGCGTGCAGCAAAGAGAATATCAGATTTAACCGGTTATGAGGCAAAGACTATTCACAGAATGCTGGAGGTTGTGTTCTCAGATGGCGACAGACCGAGGTTCAAGCACAATGAAAACAATCTGCTCGACTGCGACGTTATGATAATTGACGAGATGTCTATGGTTGACTCGCTTTTGTTTGAGGCTCTTTTGAGGGCAATACCTATGACCTGTAAGCTTATTATGGTGGGCGACAGCGATCAGCTTCCGTCTGTCGGAGCAGGGAATGTTCTGAAAGACATAATAGACAGCGGAGTTGTACCGATAGTAACTCTAAAAGAGATTTTTAGACAGGCGAGAAAAAGCTCAATAGTCGTAAATGCACATAAGATAGTCAGCGGAGAGCATATTGACTTAAGTAAAAAGGATAATGACTTTTTCTTCTTTCAGAGATTAAAGCATAATGAGCTTCAGTCTTTGGTAGTTGAGCTTACAAAGGACAGGCTTCCTAAAGCTTATGGGTATTCATCGATTGATGATATTCAGGTTCTGTCTCCGACCAGAAAGGGACCTTCAGGTACGGTTGAACTTAACAAAAGGCTGCAGGCGGAACTCAATCCTCCGTCTAAAGAGAAGTCGGAGATAAAGACTTTTCAATATACATACCGCGTCGGCGATAAGGTAATGCAGACGAAGAACAATTACGATATTGTATGGTCTAAGGAGTTAGGAGACGGAGCGAAAGAAACCGGAGCAGGTATATTCAACGGAGATATAGGAACCATAACTGCTGCCAATAAATACACTGGACTTTTAACAATTGATTTTGAGGGCAGAATATGCAACTATACGATTTCTATGCTTGAACATCTTGACCTTGCGTATGCAATAACTGTTCACAAAAGCCAGGGAAGCGAGTTTGACGCAGTGATTTTAACGGTGTTTGGTGGATTTGACAAGCTGTATTACCGAAATCTTCTTTATACGGCGGTGACAAGGGCGAAAAAGCTTTTGATTATAATTGGTTCTGCAAAGAAGCTGGAGGCTATGATTGACAATAACCGAAGGACTTTGAGATATACCGTTTTAAAAAATATGCTTATTCAGGATGGTAATTCAAATGAGTTTACAGAGGAAAACGAGTTTTAATAATATCCGCAAATATATACTTGACATTTTCTTTCCGAACAGATGTCCGTTTTGCGGAAAGGTAATAAAATGGAACGATACCTGCTGTGAAAAATGCTTTTCTAAAATACCTTTTATCAGCACTGAACACTGTAAAAGATGTGGACAGGAAAACTGCATTTGCGATAAGACCGAGATTTATTATGACGGCTGTGTAAGCATTGTAGATTACAGCGGTATTGTAAGAGAGGGAATAATTAATTTCAAGCTAGACAAGGCGGTTAACCTTGTTGATGTTTTTCAAGATAATATTTACAAAGAGATTTCATATATGACAGAGATAGATAAAATTGATATTGTTACGGCTGTGCCGATGCACAAATCGGCAAAGAGAAAACGAGGATACAATCAGGCTGATATAATTGCAAAGACAGTCTCAAAAATCATTTCAAAGCAAAGTAACACAAAGTTACTAATAAAAACAAACAATGAAATTGCACAGCACGAGCTTAGTATGATCGAAAGAGCAGAAGCGGTTAATGGATTATTTGTGTTTAATAAAAGGCTAATCAACGAGATAGAAAGTAAAGCTGTTTTGCTTTGTGATGATATTATCACTACCGGTAGTACGCTTAATGAATGTGCACGTGTCTTGAAATCAAACGGGGCGAAGAAGGTGTATTGCTTCACAATTGCGTCTACGCATTTAAATTATAATGAATGATGATAGCAATTAATTATGAGCGATGATCAGGCTCTGAATTAATATTAAAGAATGTGTAAAAAATAACAATATGCTATTGAAAAAATGCTCAATTTAAGATATAATTGATAAGACAGAAATTAAAACAGGGAGATATTAAGATATGAATGTGTTAAGTTCCTTACTGGCTGGGGATATTGATATGAACTTTGAATATGTATCGTCTGTTGTTATAACAGGAATAACCGTTGTTTTTATCGGATTGATTTTGCTTGTGGTTATTCTGTTAGTGTTTGGACTGATCTCAACAGCTAAAAGAAAATCAGCTGATAAAAAAGCAGAGTTGAATAATAATATCAAAACTTCTGGTGCAGTTATGCCTAGTGTTGAAATGGCAGAACAGGTTCCTGTAATTGAGGATAATATTGAAGAGGAAATAGTAGCAGTTATTACTGCGGCGATTGCACATATGAGTGAAAAAAGCGGTAAAAAGCTGGCGCTTAAAAGCATTAAGACCGTTAAGCCTCAGAGAACCGCATGGGCTGCGGCAGGTCTTATTGACAACACACGCCCATTTTAATGAAAGGACAATTAAACTATGATAGATAAGTTTCTCGACACACTTGTAGATTTAGCGACTACCTCCGGCTTTGCCGGGTTTATTGCTGACGGCGGATGGAAATCGCTGATAATGATAGGCATTTCGTTTGTATTTATGTATCTGGCGATTTCAAAAGGATTTGAACCGTTGCTCCTTTTGCCGATTGCATTCGGTATGCTTTTGACAAACTTGCCTTTTACAGAAATGTACCATCCCGACCTTTGGAAAATAACAGGTGAGGGTATAGATTTCGGCAAGGTTCTTCACGACGGAGGATTGCTTGACATACTTTATCTGGGTGTTAAACTCCAGATTTATCCGCCGCTTATATTTCTCGGAATAGGAGCTATGACCGACTTTGCTCCGCTGATTGCAAATCCTAAGAGCTTTTTGCTTGGCGCCGCTGCACAGGGAGGAATATTCTTCACGTTTATCGGTGCGGCATTGCTTGGGTTCT
>CANPWR010000116.1 GCA_947584825.1 uncultured Clostridia bacterium
TGGAGCGGGTGATGGGAATCGAACCCACACGACCAGCTTGGAAGGCTGGGATTCTACCATTGAACTACACCCGCATATTAGTAGAATGTTACCTTTTTAATTGACGAGATATATTATAACATCTAAAGAAATAGTTGTCAACCCCTTTTTTCAAAAAAATAAGAAATAGCAAAATCACTATTTCCTGAATTTAAATATTAATATTTTTTGTAGGTTTTTTCATTGAAGTCAAGCCTGATGTTCAATGTTATTACGACTGTTACTTGGATATTTACGTTTTTTTATCGATATTATAAATGCCGCCATTCCTATAACAAATACAGATATAAACCAGTATAATCCATAATTCGATATGAAATAAAATATCTGGTTTTTTCCGCTTAGATTGTGATAATCGATAAATTCGGATTTGCATTTATTGAAGTAGTCAGTCGCCATAAAAATCAAATCGCAAATGGTCAGTGCCAAAGACGAAATGATAAGTATCAAACCAGTCTTTTTTAAATTTTTATTATGCTTAGTGTCATTCTTATGACTGGTAAGCCTTTTTGACTTTGTTTTCTTTTCAAAATAGTTAATGACCTTTTCCCTGAATATAATGCCTATTATTCCTATGTCTATCATTATAATGCTTAGTATAACTGCAAGGCTGTAATTTCCATCGCTTATTGATGAACCAAATGCTACAGACAATATTACCAACGGCAATCTGGCAGGTAGAACATATAAAAAATATGTTTTTTTATCCATAGAAGTCAAAGGCGCAAGAAATGATAATGCGTCCTTAGGCATAGCAGGTATAAGATAAATTACGAAAAATATTAAAGCAACCTTGTCAGGCTCCTGGAGAAATTTAAACCTCTTGAGATTCTTTTGGTTAACGAACGCTTCAACCAAAGGGTATCCCACAAGCCTTACTAGACCGTAAACTATTCCCATTCCGACATATAATCCAATAAATGATAAAAGACTGCCCCAGAAGGTTCCGAATAAAGCTCCTCCGATTATCTGAATAGGAGGAATCACAGGCAGTATGACCTGAAATGCCTGCAAACCTATATAAATTAATGTTCCCACTGTTTTCTTGGACTCAATATAAAGTTCCAGCTTCTCTCTTCCCTCCGGCGTTCGCAAACTGTTTACCCATGGCAATATAGCTATAGTTACACCTATCATAAGAGCTATAATTGCAATAAGTGCCAAAAACTTTATTATAATCTTTTTATTCAACCTTTTACTCATTTGTTATATCCTTTAAATCTTGTCTAAAATTTTCTTTCTGAACCATTTGACGTACAGATCTTTAAGTCTCGAAACAGCAATATCGTATATTATAAATATTATATTTGTGATGCCTAAAAATATGAAAACACCATACTTTCCCCACTCGCCTATTTCTTCAGTTAAATCTGAGCTTGTAACTATTCTGATTATAATTTGATAATATAATACTATCATTGCATTATAAATGCCCAGCTTTATAATCCATTCGAGAACTATGTTACTTATTTTTTCTATATACATCTTAATTAGAGGATAATATCCCAAAAGTATTATATATAAAAATCCGGCTTCCTTGTCAGGAGTTATGAATAAACACAGAACTGCAACCGAAACATAAGTAAAGAATGCCCATCTTGCGTTAATCTCAACATAAACGATAAGAAGTATTGCCCCTGTGAGTGCTGGTATTAAATATACCAAAAAGGGCATAAAACCCGTCAAAAACATAAGGGTAAGAGAAAGTGCAGAAATAATTCCGCCGAGGGAAACCTTGTAGCTTACCTTTTTCACTTTCCTCATCTCCGTTGTTTTTCTACAGTATAACATATATTCCAAATCTCCGCAAGCAACCGGCGGCACTGCCGACTCTGAGTAATATGATAAATGTAATAGTTAGTACAATGGCAAGTTTTACTTTGTATTTTTGTATTAAAGTAAACTACGCAAAAGATATTGGCGGACCGCTGACTGCACTGCCGACTCTGAGTAATATGATAAATGTATTTAATACAACGGCGAACCATCACTTAGAAACAAGATACTATCGGTCATTATTCTACAAAAAATTATTGTTTCTTGCATCTATAAGTTTAAGCACTTCTTTAAGTACATTCCCGTATAGGATTTCTCATTCTCAGCAATCTGCTCGGGAGTTCCGCAGGCAACAACCATTCCGCCACCTTCTCCCCCCTCAGGACCAAGGTCAATAATATGATCGGCAGTTTTAATAACGTCAAGATTGTGCTCGATTATCAAAACAGTATTGCCCGAATCTACCAGTTTCTGCAAAACCTCAATCAGCTTGTGAACATCAGCTGTGTGAAGCCCCGTTGTTGGCTCGTCAAGAATGTATATGGTCTTTCCCGTAGAACGCTTGGAAAGCTCGGTTGCAAGCTTTACCCTCTGCGCCTCTCCTCCCGAAAGGGTTGTTGCAGGCTGACCTATCTTTACATATCCCAGACCTACGTCAAACAGTGTCTGAAGCTTTCTCTGTATCTTGGGAATATTCTTGAAAAACTCTACTCCCTCCTCTACAGTCATCTCCAGAACGTCGTAAATGCTCTTACCTTTATATTTTATTTCCAGCGTTTCTCGATTATATCTTCTGCCCTTGCATACTTCACATGGCACATATACATCAGGTAAAAAGTGCATTTCAATTTTAAGTATTCCGTCACCCTCGCAGGCTTCGCACCTTCCGCCCCTGACGTTAAACGAAAACCTGCCTGCATTATAACCCTTCATCTTTGCGTCATTAGTGTTAGCGAATAAATCACGAATGTCTGTAAAAACTCCCGTGTAAGTCGCAGGGTTTGAACGAGGAGTTCTTCCTATAGGCGACTGGTCAATGTTTATAACCTTGTCGAGATTCTCCAATCCCCTCATTTCGCCGAACTTGCCCGACCTTATCCTTGCCCTGTTAAGTTTTCCTGCAAGCTCTTTGTATATAACCTCGTTGACAAGAGAGCTTTTTCCGCTGCCCGACACACCAGTAACGCAGGTGAAAGTCCCCAGCGGTATACTGACGTCGATTTTTTTCAAATTATTCTGCTCTGCACCGATAATTTCAAGAGCCTTACCGTTTCCCTGACGTCTTTTTTCAGGAACAGGAATCTTTTTAGCACCGCTTAAATACTGCCCTGTGATCGACTTTTTACACTTCTTAATCTTGTCAACCGTTCCAGCACAGACAATCTCACCGCCGTGTATTCCTGCTCCCGGACCTATATCGACAATGTAATCAGCATTATACATAGTGTCCTCATCGTGCTCAACAACTATAAGAGTGTTGCCCA
>CANPWR010000117.1 GCA_947584825.1 uncultured Clostridia bacterium
TGGCTAATGTTAATCCAATATTTATCAAATGATGGCCTGCCATCATTTTGCATATTGATTATTACATACATACCCATATCATATGCATAATTAACTACTTGCTTAATTCTAGCCATATATGCATCATTGATTTTATTACCATCTTCAATCATATCAAAGAAAGTAATAGGTATCTTAATGGTGTTAAATCCTGCAGCCTTTACTGCCTGTATAAGCTTCTTGGTAGTCTTTGGATTGCCATAAGCCTTTTCACTTACATTGCCTTCTGCATCAACTGCATCTAGTGCATTTCCTAAGTTCCATGCAAGTCCCATGTTTTGAGAAATTTGTGTAGCTGTCTGATTATTAACACCAGGATAATCACTGTCAACATTACCAGCTGTATTATCATACACATGAATCTTTTCAACTGTACATCCATCATATGCTGCTACAAATGATATAGTTTGAACTGGTATTTCAGTTGTGTATGTATATGTAGCTGCATTTGCATTTACATAGTTAGGATCAATTGCCTCATAAATTGGACTTCCATCATCCGCAATTCCGGTAGGAACCATGATCTCTGCCTGTACGTAACTTTGTGCAGTTGTATATGTTACAGTAACATCAATGGTTGGATTTGTCCATTTTGCAAAGTCAACATTATTAACTTGGATATTCCACTCATTGGCAATTACTATTGCTGCTCCCGCTGGAGTTACTGTCATATCACTTGCTTCACCCTTGTTCCAACTGCCCTCAATAGTAAATTCAGGCTGAGTATAAGATGTATCTGATATTACCTTTAATGAAATAATTGATACAGTCGATGTACCAAGTTGTGAACCAGTCTGAAGATTAATACCATATGGCGTTGTACCTTCTGCTAGCTTGTCTTCAATTTTCGAAATCGGTACAGTTACTGTATAAATAGTATTTGCTGTTGGAGCTACTGTTGGTGCTGATGTAGCATCATAAACATCGGGTCCAATAGTCGTTCTGTTCCAACCGCCCCAAGTTGTGTCGAATACAAGGAACTCAAAGGTATCATTGTAACCGAGATCTTCTTGACCCTCTTGTGGATCTGAAGGCGTACCTACAGTATCGTACTTAAACTGTATTTCAAATAAATCTCTGCTTGTGTAGGTTCCGCCCATGTAGGTAGCAATATAAGTTGCATCTCCACTGTATGGACCACCATTTGTAATGAGTGTAGTATCAGCACTTGCGCTCAATGAAGATCCTCCTACGAGATTTGTAGCTGCTAGTGTTACTGCAGCTGCACACGAAATAAGTTTTTTGAATCTTTTCATTATTATTCCTCCTTAAGATTTTTTATTGTGTGATTACGGTTATAATGGAAAAAATATTATCCATTATTTACATTATATAACCATAATATGTGTTTGTCAACATATTTCATATAATTATTACAAATTTTGTAATAAAAACTCCGCTAGTGCAGCTTAGCAGGAGCGGAGTTGATTTTATACCTTTTGTATTTCTCAGAGTTTGATTTTCTATAATAAAAAAACCCCCGAATAACGAGAGCGTCTATTTAAGTCTTCTTTTTATATCAATTAAATTTGTCATATAATCCAGGCTGACATTATAATATTTTGCAAGTATGATGATTTTGTGTAATGGAATTTCTCTTATTCCTTTTTCGTATTCACTATAAACCTGCTGTGTAGTTTGCAAAAGTGCTGCAATTTCACGCTGTTTTAAATCGTTGTCCTCACGTAAGTCGCGAAGACGACTATAATAATACACAAATTTTCATCTGCCTTTTTATATGGTTTTCACAATTATATCATACATGAAATATTATGTATTGACTTTACACGATAATTCATGTAAAATGTTGATATAATATATTTAGGAGGATTTAAAATGTTTAGAAGAAAAATTAAAAAACTTTTGTCATTGATTGCAGCAGCAACAATGGCAGTAACAGCGCTTACGGGTGCTATGAGTGTGTCGGCTGAAACTGATTCGGGCGATTGTGGGGAAGTAAAATGGAGCTTTGATAGCTCAACTGGAAAACTCACAATATCAGGTAATGGAGCAATGGCTACGCCTAAGGTTATAGATGCAACTCTTACAAATATAGGTAAGGGCCATACTTTAGAATCACAATTAGGTGATTATCCTGATATCTTTACATATAAAAAAGAACATATGGAAGATATCAAAGAGGTAGAAATAAAGGAAGGAGTAACGTCAATAGGATTTTGTGCATTTTATAAAATGCCAAACCTTGAAACTGTGGTATTGCCAAAAACAATATCAGAGTTTAAAGGGGTTGGGATAATAGCAAGGGGAGGTGAGCCTTCTTCTAGTTCTAATGAAGTTCATGATTATGCGAGTTATGCATTTGCAGAATGTCCATTGTTAAAAAATCTTACCTTAACTGAGGGGATGACTGCTATAGGTGCGTATGCTTTTTATAAATGTACAGCTTTGGAGAGTGTGGATATTCCGTCAACAATTAAAAGAGTTGGATTTTCTGCTGATACTTTTCAAAAGTGGGGAGTAGAGTCATTTAGCGGATGCTCAAAATTAAAAAACATAACACTTCCAGAGGGATTAGAAATAATTGGGGCACGAGCATTTGCCAATACTGCAGTAGAGAGCATAGTGATACCGTCAACAATTACTTGTTGGGTTGATGCTTTATACAATAAAACTCCGGAATTAGATTTAAGGGAAAATGTTTGCTGTGCGTTTGCTGATTGTAAAAAGCTTTCATCTGTAACATTTGCAGATGGTTTAAGAAAAATCGGAAAAGCCCCATTTTGTGGCTGTACGTCATTAAGAAAGGTAAGTATACCCAAATCTTTATTTGAAATGTATGGAGGACTTGCTTACTGTACAGGACTTCAAGAGGTATATATAGAAGATGGTGCTCAATTTAAAAAGGACACTGATAAAGGGGTAGAAGGAGATGCATCTACTCGTTATGGTATAGAGAAAGCATTTTACAACTGCGAAAATCTAAAGAAAATAGAATTTTATGAGGGCATAGATACAGCTTATCATAATGCGCAATGGTGTAAAGGCTGTGACGCCTTAACGGATATTTATATTCATAGCAGAACTGAGAATGTACCTATATATAATAATACAACCATAAAGGTTCACGCTTATACTGATTCAGCAGTTTTTAAATCAAGCAATTTTTCA
>CANPWR010000118.1 GCA_947584825.1 uncultured Clostridia bacterium
ACCGTTTAAAGAGTTTGCACAACTCTACTCGCTTATCCTGCTTCATAATCCCCGTCGAAGCCTTTACGCCCCCATATTTAATATTATCTGTTCCTGATTTTAACGGCTCGCTCAATCTCTCGCTTTGCAGCTTTGTTAGCCATATCCTCTCTTTTGTCGTAAAGCTTTTTGCCCTTGCATAATCCTATTGCTACCTTAACTTTAGAATTCTTGAAATACAAAGACAATGGAACAATTGTTAAACCCTCCTGCTTGACCTTACCGAATAACTTTAAAATCTCCTTCTTGTGCAGAAGAAGTTTACGTTCTCTTGTCGGATCGCAATTAAAAATGTTTCCGTGATCATATGGAGAAATGTGCATTCCCTTTATAAACATTTCACCGCTTTCTATTGAACACCATGCATCTTTCAGATTTACATTTCCCGCACGAAGCGACTTAACCTCAGTTCCGACAAGCTCAATGCCAGCCTCAATTGTTTCTATAATAAAGTAATCGTGTCTTGCTTTTCTGTTATCAGTGATTTGCTTTGTTCCCAACTTATCTATCGCCATAAAATTCACTTTCTTTCCGTTTAGTGCAGTATTTTATTATATAATAGTAAACTCAGTTTGTCAAACAGAAAATATTAGAATTTCGCCGGCAAATCGTCTATTTGAAACTTTAACATACATAAACCGCCCAAACTTTTACGCTTGAGCGGTTTAAATTTATATAAGAACATATTAAGGAAGCTTATTTAGCTTTCGCTTTCCTTATCTTCTTTATCCAACTGCTGTATACCTTTTGAGTAACACCATTTGCGTCTTGATAGGTTGTATATGCTCTTACTCTTATGTAGTATGTCTTTTTGCGTTTGATTTTATTGCTCTTTATCGTTACTTTTTTACCCTTTACTTTCTTTGTAACGATAATCTTGTTCTTCTTGAACTTCTTGTTTGTTGCTACCTGTACTTCGTATCCCTTTGCGTTCTTGACTTTCTTCCAGCTTACAACTATCTTTTTCTTACCCTTTGCTTTTGCAGTAAGCTTTGTTATCTTTGCCTGTTTCATTATCTTTTCAGCGTTTGCCTTGTCTTTTGCTGCCTTAACTGCCTTACCGTTTGTGGTTGCCTTTGGTGCTGCAGTAGTTGCAGCAGGCTTTGCTGTTGTAGGTGCAGAAGCTGGCGGATTTGTTTGATTGCTTGATGATGAATTATCCGATGATGGATCGCTTGATGGGTCAGAAGACGGATCGCTGCTAGATGGATCACTTGACGGGTCGCTAGATGGATCTGATGACGGCTCATCAGGCTTTTTCTCTAAGCCTCTTATTGCAGTTCTTATGTCTGCTGACAGCCAATCCATTTTAATTATATTTGAATCTTCTCCAAATTTATCTGCCTTTTCTATCAGTTCCTTTAAAACTGCATAGCTTTCAGGTGTATATTGACTTTCGTCATAAGCTTTTGCTTCGTCTAGTCTTGTTTGGAGCATTTCTTTATATGCCGGAATTTCATCTGCAAGATTTACTAATCTTTCTTGTGGAATATTATTTTTATATTCATTTGTTAAAGTTTCATATGTTTTTGAATCAAAATAACAGTGGAATTTTGGCGTTCCTCCTCCGTCAGGAAGAGGCATAGTATAATCTTTTCCGTGAATATAAATATCTGTTAATAAACTGCACTCTGCAATCCATTGTGGATTACTATATGCAATATCAATACCTGCAGGTATTTCTATTCTTTTAAGATTACTGCAATATGCAAAGGCATTTGTAAAATTTACATTACCAGACGATATATTAGCACCTTCCTCTATATATACCTCCTGCAATCCGGTGCAATTTTCAAAAGAGTACTGCATATCAGTTACCGATGCAGGTATAACTACCTTCTTTAATGATGAACAGTTAGCAAATGATATATATCCTAATTCTTTAATGCCTTCCTCAAAAGTAACAGATGATAACTTTTTACAGTTTTCAAATGCACAGTTTGCGTTACCTTTATACGTTTTATACTCTGATCTGGCAACTATCCACCTTGTAATGCTGGATGGGATAAAAATACTTTGTAATGCACTGTTACAGAACACATAGCTTCCAACAATAGTTAATCCATCAGTAAGCGTTACATTCTTTAATGATGAACAATCACTGAATGAATAAGCATCCCATTTTGTAAGTGATTTAGGGATTGTTACATTATCAAGTGAAGTACATCCACTGAAAGCATAGCCGCCAATATGTTTGATACCCTCAGTTAGGGTAAGATTTTTAAGTAATGGACATTCAGCAAAGGCATAACACATAGCATGATATTCATCTTTACTTGTTTCACCACTCTCAGAAGCTTTAAACGGATCCATAATACCCTTAAATTCGATAATGGTTGAAGGTAAAGTAACCGTTTCAAGCTTTGGCAGTTTGTAAAATGCACAAAATCCTATTGAAGTTACTCCCTCTTCAATTTTTACTTCTTTTATAGCATCTTTGTGTGCCTTATAGGAGTATGTTTTAAGATAGTCATCTTTTGTTTCTGGTGCTTGATAGTCTTTACCATCAACATTAGGTGAATCCATACCACCTTGACCCGAAAATGTCAGCACTCCGTCTGAATCAAGCGTCCAGCTTAAATCTCCGCATGTACCTGAATCAACAGTATCAGCTGATACTGTCATTGCACCTGTAAGTGCAGTCGCTGCAACTACCGCCGCTGCGGTAAACGATAAAAGTTTTTTAAGTTTCATTTTTTACCCTCCTAAAATCCCAGCGAATTTTTTTAAAATATTCACTTAAGTTTAGGATATATCATAGAACGAATTAAATCAAGGATTTTAGCACGACCTGCACTTTTTTGTCGTAAAATGCTTTATTAATTAAGATTAAATTTTTTGCACTTATTTTATTATATTCATGAGAAGTAATTCATTCTTGGTTAATATTTGTTTATCTTTTATTGGGTCATATCATTTTAGCACATACATTTGAAATTATTTAAATGCAATTAGGAATTATTTTATTTCTAGCTATTTACAGTAAACACAACATAAATTATAACAATTTCAAAAGTTCATCTACCTTTTCTTTTTCAGCAAGACCTTTGGATAATGCAGTTGCGTTTGCGGCGGCAGTACCTAGTTTCAGTGCTTGCT
>CANPWR010000119.1 GCA_947584825.1 uncultured Clostridia bacterium
CAGTCGGTGTTGTAGCCTGTTGTTATGCCGTTTTTATTGTCAACACAGTTTACCGAATTATATCTCTTTGCCGACTCGTCAAGCTTGTCAATGCAATCAATAATAGCTACCTTATGAGGTATAGTTATATTGTATCCAGCCAGAGAATTCAATTCGTCTGCACTTGACTTTAAATCCTGCGGACTTATCTCCTTGATCTCATACTCAAACTCACGGTTTCTTAATTCAAACAGCCTTTTATGAATCGGAGGAGACATAGTGTGCTTTAGAGTCTCTCCCAGAATACAGTATTTGCGTTTCATAATCTATGTATTAGTCCTTTCATTATGTAAATGTTACAGCTTTATCTCGATGGTTCTTGATGTAGGAACATACTCCTTATACTTCACTCCTGCCATATCAAACATTCGTTTTGAGGCTATCACTTCTTCCGAACCAGAATACTTATCATCCTTATAAATAACCTCTTTTATTCCGCTCTGAATTATAGCCTTTGCACATTCATTACACGGGAAAAGCGACACATATATTTTAGAGTTCTTAACCGAACCTGTAGAGCTGTTTAAAATCGCATTCAGCTCTGCGTGGCATACAAACGGATACTTTGTATCAAGAGTACTCTTACCCTCTCTTGCCCAAGGCATTTCATCATCATTACAGCCTGTAGGCATTCCGTTATATCCGACCGACAGTATCTTATTTTCATTTGACACTATACACGCTCCAACCTGAGTGTTTGAATCCTTTGAGCGTTGCGCCGAAAACAAGGCTATTCCCATAAAATACTCGTCCCACGAAATATAGTCGGTTCTTTTCATATTCTTTCACTCCTATTGCGGCTTTAACTTATCATCGTCTGACTCTTCATCGTCTGAAGTTTCCTCTATTTCAAGCCCAAGCTCTTCAAAAAGTCTGTCAAACTCAGCTTCGGATTCTATTTTATCTTTGGTATTAAAAAGTCCCATATGTGCTTACTCCTATATTTTTTCACTATAATTATAATCTATTTCTGCCTTTCCTTTGCAAGACCTAAAAAAGCTGCGCCTATAAGTCCTGCGTTATTGCCAAGCTTTGCTATAACTATCTCTGTGTTTTTTGGTGAGTTTCTTGTATAAACTTCCCTCTCTACAATTTCCTTCATTGGCATAAGCAACGGATCTCCCTCGTTGCATACACCTCCACCGATACAAAGTATATCAGGCTGAAATATGTTAATTGTGTTTGTGATTCCTGCCGCTAAATACTTTATATATTTATCCACGACCTCTTTTGCAGTTTTATCGCCTTTTCTCATAGCCTCAAACGCTAGCCTTGCGCTTACCTTACCGTACTCCTCAGCCATCTTATGCATTATGCTGTCGGTGTTTCTGTCCATAGCCTCTTTGGTCATTCTAACAAGACCCGTTGCAGACGAGAAAACCTCAAAACAGCCTTTTCTTCCGCAGGTACACAGAGGTCCGTCTACATCAATAACCATATGACCTATTTCTGCTCCTGCATAATTAAATCCCGAATATATCTTTCCGTCAATAATTATTCCTCCGCCGACACCCGTTCCAAGAGTTATGCATACGGCATCCTTAGCTCCCTTTGCCGCCCCTGCAACATATTCACCGTATGCTGCAGCATTAGCGTCGTTCTCTATATATACAGGAAGATTTAATTTCTGCCTGAACATCTTCTCCATCTCAACATTTTCAAAACCCAAATTGCACGAATACTCTATTATTCCGCTGTCTGAGTTAGCAATTCCCGGAGTTCCTATTCCGACGCTTTCAATATCATCTACATTAAGCCCTGCTGACTCTATAGCTCCTATTGTTACCGATACCATATCGTCGCATATCTCCCTCGCAGAACGAGGCAGGTTGGTCTTTGTCTTAGCTTTAGATAAGATTTCAAAATCCTCATTTATAACACCAGCGGCTATATTCGTTCCGCCGAGATCTATTCCCACATAATACTTCATCTATTTAATTCTCCTGAATATTTATAATCATACTCATATATAGTGTATAATATCATATTATGCCATTAAAGTCAAATTAAATACGATATTAACATATTTTCAAGAGTTGTTTCAACTCTATATTAACTCTACTTACACACATATTCTTAACAAAAGTTTATAATAGCAATCATAAAATAAAAAAACATACTTTTTGTAGTTTATCCAAAACGTTCTGTGTAAGCTTATAAAAGTTTTCGGTCAAGCCTTTTTCAAAAGGCTTGCGGGTCAAGGGCGGAGCCTTGTCGCCGACGAGCCGTCGGCGAAATCTTTTACGGAGTGCGCTCCGCACAGGGTGAATTTTAAAATAGTCCAGTGGACTATTTTAAAAGAGGGGCATGCCCTGCAAGAGAGGGCTGCCCCAAAAAATGTATCTACACCAAAATAGTATACTTATAACATTACTCGACAGGTTTATTGTAAACTATAATTAAAAGTGAGGATAGTAATATGGTTGGTATAGGAAACAAATTAAAAGAATTGCGGTTACAGTCTGGTTTGACACAAAAACAGTTAGCTGAAAAAATATGCGTTTCAAAGTCTGTTATTTCTTACTATGAACTTGAAGCACGTTGCCCATCTCCTGAAATATTAATTAAATTAGCTAAAATTTTTCATGTAACTACAGATTATATTCTTGGAATAGAAAAAATAAAGGCTTTAAATGTAGCTGAACTTAATGAAGAAGAAATAAAACTACTTCAGTATATGATTGATACATT
Source organism: uncultured Clostridia bacterium (assembly GCA_947584825.1). Lineage (GTDB taxonomy): Bacteria > Bacillota > Clostridia > Oscillospirales > Ruminococcaceae > UMGS1601. Next base: position 2,731 of record CANPWR010000119.1, read on the forward strand.
AATAAATATAAACAATAATCATAAAAATAATTAAAATAACTTTTTAAATTAAAAGTTTTAATTATTTTATAATAATAAATATAATTTATATTAATTATCAAAAATATATATTTTACTTATACAAGAATATGTGTTATACTATACTACAAGAATTAATAAAGGAGATTATTTTATGGGTATGACTATGACTCAGAAGGTGCTTGCCGCACATGCTGGTTTAGACAGTGTAAAGGCAGGAGACCTGATTATGGCAAATCTGGATATGGTACTCGGAAATGATATTACCTCGCCGGTTGCCATAAACGAATTTAACAAAGCCGGCTTTGACAGTGTTTTTGACGGAAGCAAAATCTCCATGGTTAT
>CANPWR010000120.1 GCA_947584825.1 uncultured Clostridia bacterium
GTGCTTGTAATTGGCGGAAAGGCAGGAAGCTTTTTGGGCGAATATCAGGCAGGAGGATATATTGTAGTTCTTGGTCTGGGATATGAAGACGAGCAGATCGTCGGGTATTTTTGCGGAACAGGAATGCACGGAGGAAAGATATTCTTAAGAACTGATAATTATCCGGCTGATTTACCAAAGCAGGTCAAGGCAGAGGTTGCTGCAAAGGCTGATCTTAAAGAAATAGACGGTTATGTAAGTGAATATTGCAAGAAGTTCGGAGTAGATAAGACTAAGGTTATGGATCACAAATTCTATGTTTTAACTCCGGATACAAAAAATCCATATAAACGTCTTTACACACCGAATTAAATATTGTATAATTTAAGGAATAGTCAGCGTGAGGCTGTTTATTCCTTAAATTTATATTCAGGCAGAGATGCATTCAATATATGTATGTAAATTTATAATACACAAGTTATTATATTCCGATAGGAGGTTTAAAAATGAAATATACCGAAAGAGATGTTTTGCAGTTCATTGAGGAAAACGACGTCAGATTTGTAAAGCTGGTTTTTTCAGATATGTTCGGAAATCAGAAAAACATATCTATAAACAGCTGTGAGCTAAGACGTGCCTTTGCAGACGGAATTAGATTCGACGCTTCTCATATTGAGGGCTTTATGAACTTTAACCGATCGGATCTGCTTTTGTTTCCTGATCCGGATACACTGGCATTGCTACCTTGGAGACCGCAGCACGGCGGAGTTGCAAGACTTTACTGCGATATAAAGAACATTGACGGAAGCGAGTTCGGAGGCGACGGTAGAGCTATTTTGCGAAATGCTGTAAAGAAGGCGGAAAGACTTGGTTATACCTTCAAATTCGGTACTTCATGCGAATTTTACCTGTTCAAGTGCGATGATGACGGAAATCCTACAAGGATACCGAATGATTATGCAGGCTTTTTGGATGCATCTCCTATCGACAGGGGAGAAAATGTTCGCCGTGAGATTTGCCTGACCCTTGAGCAGATGGATATAATACCAGAGTCATCAAGACATGAGAGCGGACCGGGACAGAACGAGGTTTATTTCAAGTACAGTGATCCTTTGAATGCCGCAGATAATTTGCAGACTTTTAAGTCAGTTGTTAAGAATATGGCTGATAAAAATGGGCTTTACGCATCTTTTATGCCTAAGCCTATTGCTGATAAAAGCGGAAACGGACTTCACTTTGGTATTTCTATGTCTAAGAACGGTAAGGAGCTTTTTGAAAACTTTTCAGATGAAAGTCAAGGCTCGGGAAGCAGTGCAGTGGCAGGTATTCTCAATAGAGTTTCAGACATGACTGTGTTTTTAAATCCTCTTGTAAACAGCTTTAAGAGATTTGGTGAATATCTTGCACCTAAATATCTTACTTGGTCGCATCAGAATCACGCTCAGCTAATTTTAGTTCCTATGGATAAGGATAATTCCGCAAGGGTGATTCTGCGTTCGCCTGACTGTGCTTGCAACCCGTATCTGGCAATTGCGTTGCTAATTTATGCGTGCCTTGACGGTGTGGAGCATAATGAAAAGCTGTGCAGTTCGGTTAATATAAACCTAAGCTGTGCTGATGAAAGTGATTTAAAGGGAATAAATACTCTTCCTGAAAATTTGAACGAGGCAGTTAATCTGGCACAAAACAGCAAGTTTTTATACACCTATATGCCAAAGGAGATTGTGGACTTTTTCCTAAAATCAAAAAAACAGCAGTTTGATAATTATACTAATACAGAAGATAAGGATGCTTTTGAGAGAGTTTATTTTTTAACCCTCTAGAGGCAAGATCGACGAGCCGCCGGTGGCACTCTGCCTTTGGAGATTTGAAAAAAGTTAAAATTAGAGAAACGGCAGGCTAGTACTTAGAAGCAAGAAGCAGGACTGAGTCATGCACGCAATCTGTTACTAGAGACAAGAAGTTAGATGCAAGATGCAAGAAGCCAGAGGCAAGGATTATAATAATTACTAATTTTAAAATGAGAGGGGGGCGAAACAGATTGGATAGTGTTCTTATAGTATCTGCAGGAGATAAGGCAACAGCTTTGATAGCAGGTATGTTCAAAGGCAATTCAACGCCGAGAATAACGATTGCTAAAAGCTCTTCGGAAGCTAAGAGACTGCTTTCTAATGCAGAGTTTGATTTAGCGGTAATAAATGCTCCGTTAGGTGATGAATACGGTCATGAGCTGGCTGAAATATGCGTTGAGTCAACAAACGCAAGCTGTCTTATGATTGTTAAAAGCGAGCATTATGAGAGCGTCAGCCAATCTGTTGAGCCTATCGGAGTTATGACTATTCAAAAGCCGATCAACAAGGCTTTATTTATACAGGCGATAAGATTTATAAATGCGTCAAGAAACCGTCTTTCGGGACTTCGTCTTGAAAATCAAAAGCTTCACAATCGAATTGAGGAGATGAAGCTTGTAAACAGAGCAAAATTTGTGCTTATGCAGTATCTGGGATTTGATGAAAACCGTGCCCATAAGTATCTTGAAAAGCAGGCAATGGATAAAAGGATCACCAAACGTGAGGTCGCAATAGAAATTATTAAAATTTATGAAAATTAATATTTTTGACATAGACAAAATATTTATTATAGTGTATACTTAATTAGATAACGAAACTTTGGAAAAAGTTTTAGATAAAAACGCATAATTTTGCATTCGATTTGCACGAAAGTGATTTTTTTTAGCTTTAGCAAATCATAATACGGAATGGGAGGATTAAGATGCAGAAAGCGTATCTAATGTTAGAAAACGGAACAGTTTTTGAGGGTAAAAGCTTCGGCCATACTGGCGAAACCGTTGGGGAAATTGTTTTCACAACGGCAATGACCGGATATTTAGAGACTTTGACCGATCCAAGCTATTACGGTCAGATTGTTGTTCAGACTTTTCCTCTTATCGGGAACTATGGTGTTATTCCTTCTGATTTTGAAAGTTCACACCCTCATGTTAAGGGTTATATTGTTAGAGATTGGTGTCAAGAGCCCAGCAACTTTCGTTGTGAGGGTGATCTTGACACTTT
>CANPWR010000121.1 GCA_947584825.1 uncultured Clostridia bacterium
TTTGAAATTGAAAAAAAGCTAAAGGAACGTATAGATATTCCTGTTTTCCACGACGACCAGCACGGAACGGCAATAGTTGTTGGTGCTGCGCTTATGAATGCTTGCAAGATCTCAGGAAAGAAGCTGGAGGATCTGACACTTGTTATCAACGGTGCAGGTGCGGCAGGAACTGCAATAGCAAAGCTGTTATTATCGCTCGGAGTGGGCAATATAATAATGGTAGACATAAACGGTATAATATCCATAAACGATGAAACACTTAACAATACACATAAAGAACTTGCCAAACTTACAAATAAAGATTGCGTAACGGGAGACCTTGCCGACGCTATGAAAGGTGCAGACGCATTTGTAGGTGTATCCAAGCCTAATCTTGTTACAGAAGAAATGATTAAATCAATGAATGACAAGCCTATCATTTTCGCTATGGCTAATCCTACTCCTGAAATAATGCCCGACAAGGCGAAGGCGGCAGGAGCATTCATTGTAGGAACGGGTAGAAGCGACTTTCCTAATCAGATAAACAATGTAATAGCCTTTCCGGGAATATTCAAAGGTGCATTAGCTGTAAGGGCAAGCGACATTAATGAAGAAATGAAAATGGCAGCTTCAAAGGCGATAGCTGAATGTGTAAATGAAAGTGAGCTTTGTGCAGACTTTATTTTGCCTAATGCATTTGACAGAAAAATACCGAAAGCTGTAGCAAAAGCAGTAGCACAGGCGGCAATTGACAGCGGAGTTGCAAAAATAAAAAATAAGGAGATATAATGTATGACTATTAATTACAAAACTAAGGGAGTTTGTTCAAGACAGATCAACGTTGAGGTTGAGGACGGAATAATCAAAAATGTTGAATTTATAGGCGGCTGTTCGGGTAATACACAAGGCGTTGCAAGACTTGCAAAGGGAATGAAAGTCAAAGACGTAATTGAACTTTTAAAAGATGTTGACTGCGGCGGCAGAGGAACCTCCTGCCCTGCACAGTTAGCGCAAGCGTTGGAAGAAAGCCTATAACCGACAAACTCAGTATAATATAATACAAAATAAGCCGTAATCATTCTAATGAATGACTGCGGCCTTATTTTATACTGACAATATTCTGTTTTTTTTCTTGCCTCTAGACAGGATGTACCTTTGTCTCTGAATTAGAGTGAGCCATATCAATGCCAAGCTTTTTATCCCGTCTCTCCTCAAAGAACTTAGGTGCAACCTTTGGGAACTGTGCATAGCTCAGAACATCCTCGTCCTGCTCAATCCACTCAGAACATTCCTTTCTCAGCTTTTCAAGCTCCGGCTCGATCAAGTCAGCAGGACGGCAAGTTATTGGCTTTTCATCGCCCAAAATCCGCTTCTGGAACTCAGGTGAGATCTCAACAGGAGTTTTTCCGTATTCACCTTTAACAAGCCCCTTGAACTCTTTAGTAATGGTCTTGTATCTCTCGCCCATAATAACATTGAACACAGCCTGCGTTCCTACAATTTGAGAAGTAGGAGTAACAAGCGGCGGATAACCTGAATCCTTTCTCACCCTAGGTACTTCCTTCAAAACCTCAGTGAGCTGATCCTCTTTTCCTGCCTGCTTTAACTGTGAAAGCAGATTTGAAAGCATTCCGCCGGGAACCTGATAGATAAGTGCATTAGCGTCAGTTGCAAGCATCTTTGGGTCAAGCAGACCGTTATCAAGATACTTCTGACGAAGCGTCATAAAATAATCCCTTACTTCATTGAGTTTAACAAGGTCAAGACCTGTGTCGTACTTAGTACCCTGCAAAGCAGCAACCATTGACTCGGTAGGCGCATGAGAGGTTCCCAAAGCAAGCGGTGACATAGCTGTGTCGATAGCGTCAACGCCCGCCTCAACACCTTTCAACAAACACATTGAAGCCAATCCTGAGGTGTAGTGTGTATGGAGCTGAAGAGGAATCTTAACTGCTGATTTTATTGCCTTGACAAGCTTTTCGGTAGCATAAGGAGTAAGCAATGCTGCCATGTCCTTAATGCATATTGAGTCAGCTCCGATTGCTTCAATTCGCTTTGCGTAATCTACATAATACTCGTCTGTAAACACATCGCCAAGAGTGTACGAAATTGCAATCTGTGCATGAGCGCCCTCTTTCTTTGCAGCCTTGACTGCAGTTTCTAGGTTCCTTATATCATTCAAAGCATCAAAAATTCTGATTATATCAATGCCGTTTGCAACAGTCTTCTGAACAAAATACTCCAACACGTCATCGGCATAATGACGATAGCCGAGCATATTCTGTCCTCTGAAAAGCATCTGAAGCTTTGTGTTAGGCATTTCCCTTCTTATTGTGCGAAGTCTGTCCCAAGGATCCTCGTGAAGGAATCTCAGACAAGAGTCAAATGTCGCTCCGCCCCAAACCTCACACGAATAAAAGCCAATCTTATCCATTGTCGACAAAATAGGCAACATTTCGTCAAGAGACATTCTTGTTGCAATAAGCGACTGATGAGCGTCTCTTAAAACTGTTTCAGTAATATTAACCTTAGCCATATAATAATTTCCCTTCAAAAGTAGAATTGAAAATAGTAAATAATACATATGAAATTAATAAAGATCAATTTTTAATGGAGAATTTATAATGGAAAATAGACAATTAATTATCCATTATAAATTGTCAACTGTCAATTATTAATTAATTACTGCAAGCACCGTTCCTGTTTCAACAGCTGAACCCTTAGTAGTGTTAATGCTTACAACCTTACCCGAGCATGGAGCATTAACATCGTTTTCCATCTTCATAGCCTCAAGAACGAATAAAGGTGCACCTTCTGTAACCATGTCTCCAACCGAAACCTTAATGTCAAGAATAGTTCCCGGCATCGGTGCAGAAACCTTTGTACCGTCTGCAACAGGAGCAGTCGGTGAAGGTGACGCAG
>CANPWR010000122.1 GCA_947584825.1 uncultured Clostridia bacterium
AGGACATATTTTCCGCACGCAAGGCAGTGCTTGAACGGCAGCTCCGTGATCTCGAAATCTTGATACAAAATGGAGGTATTGTTATGGAACAGAAGTATAAACCGCTTGTAGAAGATGTGAATGTGCCGTTTGAGAACGATGAGCAAGTCGTCGGCAAATGGTTGGTGCTGGGCGAATACAGTGACAGTGATAATTATCCCACTCTGCTTTTAGGTGACGGTAACAGGTATCTGTATTTTCTGCCGAATGGTGAGTATTACTGGTGCTATGGCTGGACTAAGGGCAAGCTGTTTTTTGATAACGGTGAGAGTCGTTTTGCAAACGACTACCGTCTTGAACAGCGAGGCGACAATCTGTATATGATAGTTGATTTCAAATCGCAGGACTATCCCGAAACGGGCGAGACTACAGCAGTAGCCCTGCGTAAACTTGACAGCGTTCACTACACAAAAGATCAAATTTCCAAAAAGGACGATATAAACAAGCCTTTTATCCCTGATGACAAGGTTCTTGGCAGATGGAAGGCGTTTTGCACCTTTGATTCTATTGAACTTAAAAAGAAAGACTTTGTGCCATATAAAAATCCGCCGAAGGGAGCTTGGAATTACATCGACGAGCCATATTTCAAAGAGATAGAATTCATGGAAGGAGGTCATGTTACTGCGATCTATGGCGATGAGGTAATAAGCGGCGACGACAAGCACACATGGACAAAAGGCTACTGGCTGCGTAAGTGGAACAGCAATGCCTGTGCTTATGAAATAAAGAAGTTTAGCGGTAAAGAATATCTCATCATTGAATGGAAAAGCGGTGATTACCGTTTCGGCGGCAGGGAGAGCGGTTATTATGTTATGGTGAGAAAGTGAGAAAATAAAGCCAGAATATATGTGGAGTTTGCTTACGTTTGCATTCGCATAGAATTTTTTAAATTTTTAGAAAATCTTTGCGATATAACTTTGATATTTAAATCTAATATATATTAAAATTCGCTGTTTCATTTTTTATTATTTGTGATATACTATAATATAACTACACATAAATGTAAAACGGTGATTATAATGATAAAACTGCTGATAAGAAAGTTTATCAAGAATTATAAAAATGTTAATGATAAAAAGGTCAGAGAATCATATACTGTGCTTTGCGGAGCGGTCGGACTTTTTTGTAATATAATTTTGTTTTTGATAAAGCTGTTTATTGGATCAGCTATGAACAGTATTGCCATCATGGGCGACGCTTTTAACAATCTTTCTGACACAGGTTCTGGTATCGTTGCTATTATCGGAGCTAAGCTGTCAAACAAAAAACCCGACGCTGAACACCCTTTCGGACATGGACGTGTTGAATACATATCGTCTCTGATTATTTCGTTTTTAATTTTGCTGGTAGGCTTAAAGCTTTTTCAGTCGTCGATTGAAAAGATCAGAAATCCCGAGCCTGTAAATTTTAATACCACTCTTATTGTTTTGCTTGTCATTTCTATTTTGATAAAGCTGTGGATGTATTTCAGTTATAAATACGCAGGAAAGCAAATACATTCAGGCGTTCTTATTGCAAACTCAAGGGACAGCTTGAATGATGTATTTTCAACCTCTGCCGTTATTTTGGCAATTACCATAGGCTCTTTCTTTTCAAATCTTCCTTTCGATGGAATAATCGGCATAATCGTATCAGTCATTATAGTTTTCAACGGCTTGAAAATAGCAAAAGAAACTGTAGGGCTTCTGCTTGGTTCTGCTCCCGATAGACAGACGATAAGAAACATATACAACATTCTTACCAATGCAAATGGAATTATCGGTATTCACGATCTTATAGTTCACGACTACGGACCGAATAGGGTATTCGCCTCTGTTCATGCAGAAATACCCGATAACGATGACATAGTTGCAATTCACGAAACAATAGATTCGCTTGAAAAGAAGGTAAAAAGCGAGCTTGGCATTGACCTTGTAATTCATATGGATCCTGTTTCGGTAAATAACGAAAAGGCTCTGCGTCTTAAAGAAGCGGTAAAGTCAATAGTAAGTGAAGAAAGTCCCAGCTTTTCGATACACGATTTCAGAATTACAGACGGGAAAGATAATATAAATATTATCTTTGATTTAGTCATTGACCTTGAAACTTCTCCTGAGCAGGAGAGAGAAATTATTTCTAACATAAAAAGAAAAATAAATGAATATGACAATCATTGTACTGCAATAATCAATTTAGACAACAGCTATGTTGAACAGCAGATAAACAGTATAATTGAAGAGACAGAGGAATAATTAGGGTAAAACAAAAGCCTCCGAAAAAAGGAGGCTTTTTTGCTAAGGAAATTAATATATTAAATAACAACAAAAGTAATCTACGATTTTGTTCTTATAAGATTTGGTTTTTTAAAATCAAAGGCAATAGCAAGTGCAACTACACCTACTATAGTTATAATGCCTTCAAACAGCATATAAAAACCATTGTAACCAAAGCTATAAGCCCAAACAGATTTCCAACCGTCTGCATATTCTCCCCAAATGGTAACGCCGGAAATAAAGTGACACGCAAAACGCAGCAACGATGCTGCAGCGGCACCTATTCCAATTGCAACAGCCTGTTGTTTGATTGCTTTTCTGAAAATTGCTCCGCCTATACCTAAAACAGCAAATGCAATTACATAATCCATAAAAATCAGAATCAAATATGAGCCGATACCTTTAACGTATGCGAAATTACCCAGACCCTGAAGCAACATTTGCAGTACACCGTATACGATTCCGGTAAAAGCTCCCCACTTAAAGCCATAGCGGTAACCGATAATCACGATCGGTACCTGACTAAAAGCTGTTATTGAACCGCCCATC
>CANPWR010000123.1 GCA_947584825.1 uncultured Clostridia bacterium
TGGCTAATGTTAATCCAATATTTATCAAATGATGGCCTGCCATCATTTTGCATATTGATTATTACATACATACCCATGTCATATGCATAATCTATAACCTGTTGAATTCTTGCCATATACGCATCATTGATTTTATTACCATCTTCAATCATATCAAAGAAAGTAATAGGTATTTTAATGGTGTTAAATCCTGCAGCCTTTACAGCCTGTATAAGCTTCTTTGTTGTTTTTGGGTTACCATATGCCTTTTCACTTACGTTACCTTGTTCATCAACTGCGTCAAGTGAGTTACCTAAGTTCCATGCAAGACCCATGTTTTCTGCTACTTTACTAGCTGTTAAACCTGTTACTGACTCTGTAACATTGCCTTCGGTATTATCATACACATAAATCTTTGTAACTGTGCATTCAGTATATGCAGCTATGAATTTTGTTGTTAAATTCGGAATCTCTGTTGTGTATGTAGTTGTACCCTTTTGATATCTAACGTAGTTAGGATCAACTGCTTCATATTCCGGATTACCCTGTGAGTCAGTTTCTCCTGTCGGAACTGCAATTTCAGCCTGTGCAAATTCATGTGAATTGCCTTCTTCGTCTGGCTCAGATGTACTTGATGAAGCATAATTTACTGTAACTTGAACAGTCGGGTTTGTCCATGCACTAAGGTCAATTGCAGAAACTTCAATGTTATACTCATTTGCATTAACTGTTGCTGCTGTTGCAGGACTTACTTCCATTACACTTGCTTTACCCTTAGTCCAGTTACCTGTGATTGTAAATGGCTGCTGAACATATTCACCTTCTGATACAAGCTCTAATGAAACGATTGATACGGTTGATGTACCGATCAAACCAGTCTGAAGGTTAATACCATATGGTGTTGTACCTTCTGCTAGCTTGCTCTCAATTGTCGAAATAGGTACAGTATATGTGTATACCTGACCCTCTACTGGCTTTTGATCTGGATTGGCTGTAATGTCAATACCTGCAGGACCTACAGTTGTCTTATTCCAACCGCCCCAAGTTGTGTCGAATACAAGGAACTCAAAGGTATCATTGTAACCAACATACTCATCTACATTACCTTGTTCATCAGGAACTGGCTGTGAAGGTGTTCCTACAGCATCATACTTAAATGAAATTTTAAATGCGGTATCAGTATAATACTGTTCTCTCATGAATGTTCCAATGTAAAAGGCATCTTCAGTATAAGGACCATAATTTTCAATTAAGTCATCAGCACTTGCACTCAATGAAGAGCCTCCTACGAGACTTGTAGCTGCTAGTGTTACTGCAGCTGCACACGAAATAAGTTTTTTGAACTTTCTCATCTTTTGAACCTCCCTATTAAAAGAAATTTTAAAATTTTTTACGTCCTCCGGCATAAAGGCTCTAGAAACTTTCTACCGTTAAACGCTTAACGATTGTTCATAAGCAGATTTTAATGATTAAATTTGCTTATGTTCACAATTAAATATTAATGCTTGGTTAACCACGTTTATTATTTAATTGTCTAATTTTACCTTAATGTATTTTTTGTTCAATGTCAAGAAATTTGTCCCGAAATTCCATATTTTGTCTCGAAATAACAAAATATCATATGCATTGTATATAAAATCTCTTAGTTTAATACGACATTTTTAGACAAAACTAATTATTATTCCCCCCCATTATTATACTAACGCAGGATTATTCTGCTCATAATTATATTCATTCATCTTTCTTTTGTACTTTATTTCAAATTCCTTCGACCGGCCTTTAGCTAACGGAATTTCATCATCGTTTATCATAAATATTTTTTCGTTCTTTATGTAGGTCTTTATCTGCGATAAGTTGACAATATGACTTCTGTGTGGTATGAAAAAATCAAAATTGTTAAGCTCTGAATATATTTCGCTTATTACCCCTTTGCATGTATAATCTTTATCCTTCGTTATTACTATGACTTCCCTCTTTTTCGTTCCGCACGATATGTATATTATATTGTCTGCATATAATAGTACTTCTCTGCCGTTTAATTGCCTGAATTTAATTACGTCTTCTTTTATGAAATTTACAAACTTTAAATAGTCTTCTAAAACTCGACTTATATCCTCCTTCTTGAACGGCCGCTGTATGTAATCAAATGCGTGTATCTTATACGCTTCCCTTAAATAGCTTAAATATTTGGTTACATATACAATCTGTACTTGTGGATCGGTTTTTCGTATCTCCATTGCTAAATTAATACCATTTACCCCTTTTAGCTTTATACCTAGAAATATTAAATTGTATCGAATGTGTGAATTCAGTAATTCATTTACATCAGTATAGGTAAATACTTGTATCTCTACTTTGAATTTAGGAGCAATTTCATATAATGTCTTTGAAATTTCATTTATTATTTGATCTTGATTATAACAAATGGCAATTCTATACATTTTATCACCTTCCCCATAATACTATACCAAAATTATACAAAAATTACAATACACAATTATCTATTATTTGAGATATTTTTCAAATTTTTTATTTATTATTTACAGATTTTACAAATCTTAGGTGTGTACTCATTTTAAAATGCTTACTTTATGACTACACAAAAACCCACCTGAGCATTATACTCAGGTGGGTTTGCGTTTTGGGATATATAAATTTAGAAGGATGTTGTCATTATTTTACTTTTACCTTTCTTAATTTTTTATTCCATTTGCTATATACCTTACATTCTACTCCGTTTTTATCTTTATATGTAGCATATGCTCTTACTCGTACATAGTAGGTTTTACCGCTTTTCAG
>CANPWR010000124.1 GCA_947584825.1 uncultured Clostridia bacterium
TTGCCTACGGCTGCTCCGGCAGGGGAGACATGCTTGAATGATGTTGCCGCACACATACCTGTTGCCTTTTTAAGCTCTTTTACAAGCTGCCAGCCGTTAAATGCGTCAAGCAGATTGATATAACCCGGTTTTCCGTTAAGAACTTTTATCGGAAGCTCACTTCCGTCAGCCATATAAACTCTTGATGGCTTCTGATTTGGATTACAGCCGTACTTTAATTGCATTTCAACACTCATTTTTATTTATGCTCCTTTATGATATGGAGCATTTCCTCCTCTCGATTTTATATTAAATTATTATTTTACTACTTTTTATTTTTATTTATTATTACAGATTCATACTTCTTTGTTTTAAGGTCAATGAACCTTACAAAAAGAGAAACCTTATTATCCTCATTTAAGCTGTTCCAAAGCGAATTGGAAAACTCGTTTATATCGTTTGGTATAGATATTTTCTTTGGTTCTCCTTCAAAGCTAGGAAGCGGATTCCCGTCGCCCATATAGGTGTGAATAAATCTGCCTTCGCCGTCAAGCGGATTGGTGTATGAATATGTAAACCTTTCACACGATTCAGGATTTCCGCCTGCAGATTTTAGAATAGAAAGTGCATAATTGTATGTATCGTCTTCAATGTGCATAATTCCCGAAATTCGAGGGGTATAGTTCGGTGCGTCGTCCTCAAACTCACGGGTACGCAGAGCCTGCTCAAATGTCTGCTGTTTATCCATTAGTTCGTAAATAGTATCTGTTTGGTCGCCGTTTGTAACAATGGTCTTGTTCCCCAAAACCCTTACCGGTGAGTAAATGATAAGATGCGGATCTGTAAGCAGTGAGGGGTCAAATGCCTCTGTTTTTATACCATCAGCCGTCTCAGTAAATACTCTGTTTCTTGAGTTTACGCTGCGTCCCATGATGAAATAAGCGGTAACTGCGTTTTTACCGTCGGCTGATTTGCCGATTATTATTCCTCTGCCGGGATAGGGATTGCTTTTAAGTTCTTCATAAATGTCGATAGTTTTCATATCTATTCCTCCTAATTGCTTAATATTATAACTATATCACTTAACGTACGCTTTATTATTTTTTACCTCTATTCTGTTTTCACAGAACAGCGATACAGCTTGGGGAAGTATTACCCACTCAGCCTCCTCCATAACCCGTCTTTGCAGGGCTTCCGGAGTATCGTCGTTTCTTACCTCAACCGCTTTTTGCAGAATTATAGGACCTCCGTCACATTCCTCAGTGACAAAGTGAATAGTTGCACCCGTCAGCTTAACACCTTTTTTTAGAACCTCCTCATGAACGTGAAGTCCGTAATATCCTTTTCCACAGAAAGATGGGATAAGCGACGGATGAACATTCATCATTCTGTTCGGGAAAGCCTTAACTATTTGCTCGTCAAGAATAGTCATAAAGCCTGCGTATACTACAAGGTCGGCTTTTTTTTCAATAAGAGCGTCGGTTACTGCCCTTGTGTAATCGCTTACACTGTTATATTCTTTTCTTGGAATAACCATTGTGGGAATATTCTTTTGCTTTGCTCGTTCAAGTGCATAAGCGTCAGGATTAGAAGAGATAACACATGTTATTTTTCCGTTTTTGATAATTCCGCTGTTTTGAGCGTCTATAAGTGCCTGAAGATTAGTTCCGCCGCCGGAAACTAATACTGCGATTTTCTTCATTATTTTATCACTTGTCCTTTCAGATACAAGATGCATATGTCATAGATGAAAGAGGTAAATTTGCTGTTAAACGATAATAACTCCTTCGTCGCTTTTAACAAGCTCTCCGAGTACATATGCTTCTTCGCCGGCAACTTTGATAGCCTCTATTGCCTTGTCTGCGTCGTTTTTATCGACAACCACAGTCATTCCAACTCCCATGTTGAAGGTGTTGAACATATCTCTTTCTGGGATTTTTCCAGTGCCTTTAATAACATCAAATATAGGAAGAACTTGCACAGCGGATTTATCAATCTTTGCTGAGATGCCGTTTGGAAGAGAACGTGGGATATTCTCATAAAAGCCGCCGCCAGTAATATGTGAAATTGATTTTATAGTGCAGGCGTCAAGTGCGTTCATTATTGCTTTAACATATATTTTAGTAGGAGTTAAAAGCGTATCACCAAGCGTAGCACCAAGCTCACTGACGTGTCTTGCAAGGTTTGATTCGCTTACTGAGAATACCTTTCTAACAAGCGAAAATCCGTTCGAATGAACTCCGCTTGACTTAATGCCGATTATTATGTCACCCTCTTTTTGGGTATCAGGTTTTAGGATTTTGTTTTTGTCTACAACTCCAACGGAGAAGCCTGCCAGGTCGTATTCGTCCTCGGGATAAAATCCAGGCATCTCAGCGGTCTCTCCGCCTATCAGAGCACATCCTGACTGAATACAACCTTCTGAAACTCCCGAAACTATATCGGCTATTTTCTCAGGGATATTCTTACCTACTGCGATGTAGTCTAAAAAGAACTGTGGCTTAGCTCCGCAGCAGATAATATCGTTTACGCACATTGCCACGCAGTCAATGCCGACTGTGTTGTGCTTATCCATCAGGAAGGCGATTTTCAGCTTTGTGCCAACGCCGTCTGTTCCGGAGACAAGAACAGGTTTACTTATACCTGTTAGGTCAAGCTCATAAAGACCTCCGAAGCCGCCAAGACCGGAAAGCACATTAGGGGTCATTGTTTTTGCAACGTGTTGTTTCATAAGTTCAACAGCCTTATATCCGGCAG
>CANPWR010000125.1 GCA_947584825.1 uncultured Clostridia bacterium
TTCTTAATTTTAGCTTTCTTCATTGCCTTTTTAGCCTGAGCTTTGCTTGTTGTCTTTGGAGCTACAGGTGTTACCTTTGCTGTAGGTGCTGTTGTAGCCTTGTTAACTGTGTTTCCACCATTGTTGTTTCCAGGCTTATTATTATTGTTATTGTTACTGCTGTTTCCACCAGGATTATCACCAGGAGTTGCCGGCTGGTTATAAGTAAGTGTGAATTTAACTTCAACACTTTCTTTAGTTCCGAGTATTCCTCCTGCTGCAAGATCTTTTAATTCCTGAGGAGCTGTCTCTTTAGAACTACCATATTTGTTGTAGATTTCTATTCTTAGATTTCCGTTTCCTTCAATATCGCCGAATATTATATCTGCATCATTATATTTGTAATACTCTTTACCGTCTAAGATTACTGAAACATCTGTAATGTTTACTCCTGCCTTCTGAGCAATTTCTTTTGCTTCTGCTGCAGTTTTATCTCCTAATCCTTTAGTGCTTGCGCCTATACCAGCAGCATAACCAACAATGTCTGCGCACATTACATCTATTCCTGTAGGTGTAGCGTTCTCCCATTGTGCACACGCAGGACCAACTCCTACAGTATATGTACCGCTTCCTGTGACAGCAGCATCATTACCAAAACCGTCTTTAACTATACTGCCATCATCCTTTTGTGTGATTGACTGTTTTGAGTTAGGAACCCAGTTTGCCCATGCAGGGTTGTTTTCAAAACCAAACATCAAGAATGCTTCATATGAATCCTTTGGCTCAACTGGCTCCACTGGGTCTGATGGGTCAGATGGATCTATTGTTGGAGCAGCTCCTAATACAAGTCTTATTCCGACACTATCATCCGATGAACCTGCAAGATATGCGTCAGGACATGTATAAGGTACTACCTCTGCTTTACCATCATCATTCCAAACGTTAGCTATTCCGTTTAGTCCGGCTTCAGCTTCACCAGCTGCATTTTTTCCGGTCATTGTAAGTCTTTTGTTTACAGTAAATGTATACTTATCATTTAAAACAATTGTATTAACTGTAATTACAGTGCTTCCTGTACCTTCTTTTTGTTTGTCATCACCATCTTCAAAGTAAAATCCTAAGTTTGACATCTTAGTCTTGTTGATGTTTTCAAGTTTGATTGAATAGTCAGTTGCGTCAGTAATATCAACAGACTTACTGAAAGTAGTCCAGCCTTCTGATGATGCTGCCGCAGCCTCAAAGCCTATCTGAGAAGCTTCACCAAACTCATTAACTGTGACATTATACTGAATAGACTCAATAGTTTCAGCTTTAACAGATGGCTGAGTTACCGGAGGCGTATACTCACCAAGCTGTGAGTTCTTAATAGTGAATGTTATCTTTACAGAAGTAACAGCTTCACTAGGTACATAGCAACTGCCGCTATCATCATAAGAGTTTATTGGATATACTGCAAGCGCATTTGAGACAATAGCTTTTTTATCTGTCCATGCATTAGAAAGCATTACTTCTGAACCGTTTACCTCTAACTTATCAATAGATATTGTTGTTGTTTCAGGATTAGCAACAAGACCTGCATATGAACAATAAAGTCCTAATGAACCATCAGTAGGTTCAACACTAAACTCTTCTGTTGACTCAATTTCATATTGACCGTCTTTTGTAACAACAACCGGCTCTGTCAAGTCAGCTCCGGCATTATTAACTAGTCTAACAGGTAACTGTCCTGCTGGAGGCGGATCTGTAACAGGTTCATCTCCTACCTCAGTTTGCGTTTTCAAAACGTTGCCCTCTGCGTCAAGGAATTCAACCTTAGTGAATCCCCAAGTCCACATTTCCTCAGTAGTACGTTGTTCCCAACTCTCTGAGTATGCCTTTATGACATAGCCATCGCCTTCAGCCAAAGTTGTTTTTAAGTCAAGTGTAGCGTCAAAGGTACCGCCATTCTCCATCCAGTCTTTACCTTTAAAGGTCTGGGTTCCTTCATCCCAGCCAGCTTTAAAAGAGAGCTGTAACCATGTTTGTGGGTTGAAGTATGTACCATTAGGCATATTCCAAGTAACCTTTGCCTGCGTAGCTCCTGCCATTTCAGCGTCAGCTACACCCTGAGCAACTGTTACGCTGGTCGTATCTGCTGTGCCGTAGCCTCTAAACCACATATAAACATATGGATCGTCTGCTGCAGAAGCAGATGAAAATGATGCAATAGCAACTGATGACAGTGCCATGATTGCTGCTGTTACACCACCAAGAAGTCTCTTTAACTTCATTTAAAATTCCTCCTTAAATATTATTGTATATCGTTATATTGATACAACTACATTTTAGCATTTATTTTTTTAAATAGCAATAGTTTTTGAATGTTTTTCATTATTTTTGTATACTTAATCAAATTATTAGGTAATTTTTTGTGCAAAATAGAAATTGACAAGCTTAAAATATTTACAATTAGTTAAATTTTGTTATTTTTTATTGACAGTTTTGTATAATTTCAACAAAACTGATATACCTTCTTCTTCAGTTTATCTTTCGATTTGCTATATTTATTATCTTATTTTATGTTTTAATAAAGTAAAAAAAACATTTATCTCAGTCCGCCGTTGCATAAAAAATCGCCCTTAGCAAACTTGCCAAAGGCGGAGTGGATAAAACGTCACCGTTTTTGGAGCGGGCAACGAGGCTCGAACTCGCTACCTCCACCTTGGCAAGGTGGCGCTCTACCAGATGAGCTATGCCCGC
>CANPWR010000126.1 GCA_947584825.1 uncultured Clostridia bacterium
AAGGCAACGGACTCTGACTCCGTCATTCCGAAGGTTCGAATCCTTCTACCCCAGCCAGCAACGGTGACGTTGCATCCGATCCGCGTACTGATATAGTGCGTGGATTTTTTGTTTATATCTCGCGTTAATAGTTACATCTTTTTAATGTTATATGTACTGCTGTTGTACTGCAATAGTATAAAAAATCTTTATTCGATATCATTAAAACAAAACCGCCCTAGCTAGGACGGTTTTTTTGTTTGCATTATAGAAACTGTATGGTGTTTTATGTTGTTAATTGTATTTCTCTAATATCTTTTAACAATTTCATAAAGCTAGTCTAACAAAAATCCTCGCATAAGCGAGGATAAGATTAATTGCATCCCGGTCCGTTTTGTCTTTCTCGATTGTCGAAATTATTATTCTGATTTGAGTTAGACCACTGATTATTTTCAGACTTCTTATTTTTGCTTTGATTCTGGTTTTTGTTTTGGTTCTGATTTTGGTTTTTGTTTTGATTTTGATTTTTTTCAGACATTTTTATCCCTCCTTTGCTGTTAATAGTTTTAGCAATAAAGAAAAAAATATACATAATTTTTTTCGACTTCAACATTTAAAAATATTTTCATATAATGAAAGGGAAGTTAAAATCAAAATTACGAACATTAAAAAAATACGAAAGGAGGCTTGCTTCAAACGGAGCAAGATATGATAATGGGAATAAAATACAACAAATTGTTAGGTAAAAGGCTTGCCGATTTCAGCACAAAATATTACAACCCACCGCTTAACACAGCGTCTAGAGGTCAGTGTGTGTGGTACACACAGGGGCGAGCTAATGAGAAGAAGGGTGTTTATATCGGTGCGAGAGGAAACGGTAAAGATGTTTATGAAAGCTGTAAAAGGGACGGCTTTCAGGTATCAAAGTATCCTAAATCAAACTCTATTGCCTGCTATAACGGCGGCACATACGGTCATGTTAGGTATGTGGAGTATGTTATAGCAGATAACGTATATTATACAGAGGCAAACGAAAATTCTGATAATCAGCTTAACGCAAGCGACGGAATATTAAAAAAGATGTCTATGACAAGCTGGATGAACCAGCCAAATCTTCAGGGACATGTAGTTGTAAAAAAGGAGAAACTTATAAACTTTAAGATAACGACTGCAAACA
The DNA here is from genome assembly GCA_947584825.1 of uncultured Clostridia bacterium. Lineage (GTDB taxonomy): Bacteria > Bacillota > Clostridia > Oscillospirales > Ruminococcaceae > UMGS1601. The sequence continues at coordinate 1,157 of CANPWR010000126.1, forward strand.
GGAAAATAGGATTATATAAGTCCGCTAATATAAAAAAGAAAAACAAGGTTAAAAGTATTAAGACAGGAACAGTAAAGGTAGTTGCAGGAAGCGGAAAGATTAAAGACGGCAGGGATATAGTAAGGGTATTATACGACAATAAATATTACTGGGCGATAAGAACTACCAAAGCAAAGATAAAACAGCTTAAAAAAGCGTAGTAAAAAACAGACCCGATAGCAGTGCTATCGGGTTTTCCATTATAAAACTATTCAAAGGCGGCAGAGCCACCGCTGGCTCGGCAGTCACCGTTGCCACTTACCTTTACACAAAATACTAACCGCCGTTGTACAAGGCAAACATATTGTGCTAACTTTCCAAAGGCGGATTGGATGCAACGTCACCGATTAGAAGCTAGAGATTAGAAGCAAGAGCAGGGCTGAGCCCTGCACGCAGTCTGCCTTTGGGTAGTTTGATAAGTGTTATAGTTTGAGAAACGGCAGACTTATACTTTGTGGAAAAGATTAGTTCTAGCCTCTTACATCTAGGTTCTAGTCTGCCGTTGTACAAAGTAAATACATTGTGCTAACTTTCCAAAGGCAGAGAGCTACCGCCGGCTCAGCGGTCACCACTGCCACTTACCTTTACACAAAATACTAACCGCCGTTGTGCAAAGTGAACATATTATGCTAACTTTCCAAAGGCGGATTGGATGCAACGTCACCGATTAGAAGCTAGAGATTAGAGACAAGATGCAAGAAATTATCTTTTGAACAAAGTATTAAACTTTATTTCTTGCTTCTTGCTTCTAAATCTCTTGCATCTAGCGGCAGAGCCACCGCTGGCTCGACGGTCACCGTTGCCACTTACCTTTTATACAAAATACTAACCGCCGTTGTGCAAAGTGAACACATTATGCTAACTCTCCAAAGGCGGATTGGATGCAACGTCATTATTTAGAGAATAGAAGGTAGAGGCAAAAATTCACCTTTTTACAAAGTATTAGCCTGCCGTTGTACAAAGTAAATACATTGTGCTATTTCTCCAAAGGCAGAGAGCCACCGCCGGCTCGGCGGTCTTTGAAGACTATTTTTAAAAGTACAGGGGTTATGATAGTCGTGACAATGACCATAAGAACGACAGGTCCGAAATATTGAGGCGGCATAAGTTTCATTTTTTCGCCCTTGCTTGCGACAATGAGCGCGACCTCTCCTCTAGATATCATTCCTATACCGATTTGTAAGCTTTCTTTTGTCGTAAATCTAAACAGCTTTGCTCCCAGACCGCAGCCGAGAATTTTAGTTATGATAGCAACCAACGTCAGAACAATAGCAAATATCCATATGGTCGATGTCATTCCGGAGAAGTTGACCTTTAAGCCTATGCTTGCAAAAAAGATGGGCGATAAAAGCAAGTATGAAAGAGTATCGAATTTTTTGGTAACATATTCGGTTTTCGAGGTCTTTGCTATCGCAAGACCTGCAATGTATGCTCCTGTAATGTCTGCAACACCGAAGAAAAATTCAGCACAGAAGGATAAAAGCAGACAAAATGCAAA
>CANPWR010000127.1 GCA_947584825.1 uncultured Clostridia bacterium
TTATGAAGTTACGTCCTGATGAGATTACAAGTATAATCAAAGAACAAATTAAGAACTATCAAAGTGAAATTCAATATGCTGATGTGGGTACAGTTGTAACAGTCGGTGACGGAATTTCAAAAATACACGGTCTGGATAACTGTATGTCCGGCGAGCTGCTTGACTTTGGCAACGACGTGTTCGGAATGGCTCTTAATCTGGAGCAGGACTTTGTCGGAGCAGTTTTGCTGGGCGATGAAGAAAATATAAAAGAGGGTACGCTTGTTAAGAGAACCGGTAAAATCGTATCAGTTCCTGTAGGAGACGAGCTTATTGGAAGAGTAGTAAATGCACTCGGTGAGCCTATTGATGGAAAGGGTGCTATACTCACTAAGGAAACAAGACCTGTTGAGTGTCCGGCTTTTGGTATTATTACAAGAAAGTCTGTTGACAGACCGCTTCAAACAGGTATTAAGTCGATTGACTCGATGATCCCAATCGGCAGAGGACAGCGTGAGCTTATTATAGGCGACAGACAAACAGGTAAGACAACCATTGCTCTTGATACGATAATCAATCAAGCAGGTAAAGACGTTATCTGTATTTATGTTGCTATTGGACAGAAAAGCTCTACGGTTGCAGACGTTGTGAACACTCTTACAAAGGCAGGGGCTATGGATTATACAGTTGTTGTAAGTGCATCAGCGTCGGAGTTAGCACCTCTGCAGTATATAGCACCGTATTCAGGATGTTCAATCGGCGAGCATTTTATGTTGCAGGGTAAGGATGTTCTCTGCGTTTATGACGATCTCTCAAAGCACGCTGTTGCTTATAGAACGATGTCTTTGCTTTTACAAAGACCAACGGGACGTGAGGCTTATCCGGGAGATGTATTCTATCTTCATTCAAGACTTCTTGAGCGTGCCTGCAATCTCAATGAAGACTACGGAGGAGGTTCATTGACAGCACTTCCTATTATAGAAACACAGGCAGGAGACGTTTCGGCTTATATTCCTACCAACGTTATATCAATTACTGACGGACAGATATTCTTAGAAAGCGAGCTTTTCCATTCAGGTGTAAGACCTGCTGTAAACCCGGGTATTTCAGTATCAAGAGTCGGCGGAGCGGCTCAGATAAAGGCAATGAAAAAGGTTGCCGGCTCGCTCAAGCTCTTGTATTCACAATACAGAGAGCTCCAGTCCTTCTCGCAGTTTGGTTCTGATTTGGATAAGGACACAAAGCGCAGACTTGACCAAGGTGAGAGAATAGTTGAAGTTTTAAAGCAGGATAAGAGTACGCCTATCAAAGTTGAAAATCAGGTTGTTATCATTTACGCTGTAGTAAACGATTATCTGAAAGATATTCCTGTAGATAAAATCAAGGAATTTGAGTCAGAGCTTTATAGTTATATGGATTCCCAGGGTTCTGATATTATAAGTGAGATTTCCAAGACAAAGGAGCTTTCAAAGGAAACTGAGGAAAAGCTGAAAGCGGCTTTGACAAAATTTGTTGAGGACTTTAAGGCGTCCGAGAAATAAAGTTTACTTAAAGAGCAGGTGATAATGTGGCGACGGCGAACATTAAAGACGTAAAGCGTAGGATAAAAAGCGTCGAGAACACTATGCAGATCACAAAAGCAATGGAGCTTGTTGCAACCTCAAAGCTGAGAGGAGCAAAGGAAAGAGCTGTTGCTTCACAGCCTTATTTTAATACGCTTTATGAGACAATGTGCGAGATCCAGCAGGACAGGGGATTTAAGTCGATATATACTAAAAAAGAGTTTTTAAAAACTGTTCTAGTTGTAGTTTTGGCAGGTGACAGAGGTCTTGCGGGAGGCTTTAATCACAATGTACTAAAGCTTGCTGAAGAGAAGATAAAATCTCTTGAGAAGGACGGCAGGACCGTTATGGTTTTTCCCATTGGCAAAAAGGCTGTTGAGTACTTTGAAAAGCGCAGATATGAAATATACAATAAAGATTATCAGATAAGCGATAACATTACGATGAATAAATCTTTAAGTCTCAGCGAAAGTATCATATCAGGATTCAGAAACGGCGTATATGATAAGGTTGAGCTAGTATATACAACATTTGTCTCTACTCTTGTGCAGAATGCTTTGAGCGTTACTGTTTTACCTATTGAAAGCAATGATATAAGGGATAGGGAACAAGATGACTCAACGGATTCGGTTAAGTCTAAAAAATCTGCATTGACACTTTATGAGCCGTCAGCCGAGGAGGTATTTGACGGACTTATACCAAAATATATTTCAGGACTTTTATTCTGTTCGATCATTGATTCATATGCATCAGAACAGGCCGCAAGGCGAACTGCTATGGAATCGGCAAGCGATAATGCAAGCGAGATGATTGACAGCTTATCTCTTTTATATAACAGAGCAAGGCAAGCTCAGATTACTCAGGAGTTAAACGAAATAGTCGCAGGACAATTGGGTAATAATTAGAAAGGTGGCAGGAATAGTGAGTGATAAAAACGTCGGAAAGATTGTACAGATAGTCGGTGCGGTTGTCGATATTCAGTTTGATAAGGATAATCTTCCAAATCTTCTGCACGCTATTGAAATTGATAATAACGGAAAAAGACTGGTCGTTGAAGTCGCACAGCATATAGGTGATGATATTGTCAGATGTATTGCTATGAGTTCGACAG
>CANPWR010000128.1 GCA_947584825.1 uncultured Clostridia bacterium
AAGCCGTAAGACTTTGTACAGCACCCTTTTTATATTTATATTATAACACACATTTTTAATATGTCAAGCACCTGTCAAGGAAAAATTAAGCCTTGACAGGTTTTTATTCAATTTTGGAATTATTCCAAAATTGAATAAAAATTACTATCTAAATATGATATAATGAATATAAGAAAGTGAGGTTTAAAAAATGGATAAGTAAGCGTATTCAATTTAGAGCAGACTCTGAAACGCTCGAAAAAATTAATTACATAGCCGCACATTACGGAATTTCTGTAAAAGAGCAGGTAATTCATTTAATAGAAAACTGCGTTTCCGAGTATGAAGCAAAGATAGGTCCGATTGAAGTTGAACCCAAAGATAAAGAGTAGGAGGTTTGTAAAAGTGAAAAAGTATTTAAAATACTAAAGAAATTAAGATCAAAGGAAGCACTGCGTGCATAGGTTTCCGTTGTAGTTCTCTGTTTTTTTAACCAAAGTACTAGTCTGCCGTTTAACAAAGTAAATACACTTTACAAATTTGTCAAAGGCAGTACTGCGTGCAGGGGTCTACCCCTGCCAAAACGCACCCAAGCTAATTAAAGCCTGAGTGCGTTTTGCAAATAATTTATAAGTGGGATGGGGGCAAAGTAAAATGTTTTGGAGGTTACCTCTCATCACTCTTAATCTATATTTAATACAACTAGTAAAGCCTGCCCTATTAGAGGCAAGTGACCAGAGACAAGATGCAAGACCTAATTTCTCACAAAAGTTCTAATAGTAATATCTTGTTTCTTGCTTCTAAATTTCTTGCTTCTAGCCGCCCAAAGTCAGCAGAGCGTGCATGGTTCACCCCTGCCGGCTCGCTTAATTTTGATAACCAAAGTACTAGTCTGCCGTTTAACAAAGTAAACACATTTTGCAAACTTTCCAAAGGCAGCAGTGCCACCGGCGGTTCGCCGGTTAGTCATCTTGAAGAGCGTCGTAGCCTTGTTCGCCGGTACGAACCTTGATTACGTTTTCGATGTCGTAAATAAATATCTTACCGTCTCCGATATGACCTGTGTAAAGAGCTGACTTAGCAGCGTCTACAACAGTGTTTACAGGAACCTTGCATACAACGACTTCTGCTTTTACCTTAGGAAGAAGGTTAGCTTCAACTTCAACTCCACGATAGAACTCTGCTTGACCTTTTTGCATACCGCAGCCGAGTACGTTTGTAACGGTAATACCGGTTACGTTGATGTTTTCCATAGCAGCGATAAAGTCTTGCAGCTTTTGCTGTTTGAATACAACAACTATCTTTGTTATCTTAGGATTGCCAACTGTGTAATCCTCAACCTCTACAGCCTTGTTTACAGGAACAGTAGGTGTAGGAGGAGGTGTAACCTTTTCTACGCTGTGTGCGTCGTCTGAGGTGTAAGCCGAGATAGCTGAAACTGCCGGAGCAAAGTCAGCGTATGACGATACAAGACCGTGCTCAGTAGTGTCAAGACCGATGATTTCCTCTTGTCTTGAAGCTCTCAGACCTACAATAGCCTTGATAAGTAAGAATACAATTGTCATAGTAACGGCTGTCCAAGCTGCTACTGAAACAAAACCGGTAAACTGCTTGCCGAGAAGTGAAAATCCTCCGCCATAGAAAAGACCAACTAAATCATTTCCAGGAACAGAATCTGTTGCGAAAAGACCTACAGCAAGTGTACCCCAGATACCGTTGAACATATGAACAGCAACAGCACCAACAGGGTCGTCAATGTGGAGAACGTAGTCTAAGAACCAAACGCCGAATACAACTAAAAGTCCTGCAACAAGACCGATTATAATAGCGCCTGTGCAGTCAACAACGTCACAACCTGCCGTGATACCTACAAGTCCTGCAAGTGAAGCGTTTAAGCACATTGAAACATCAGGCTTTCCATATTTGATCCAAGTAAAGATCATACAAGCTACAGTTGCAACAGCAGGAGCAACCGTTGTTGTCAGGAAGATAGAACCTAACTGCTCAACGCTTGTTGCGGCAGCACCGTTGAAACCGTACCAGCCGAGCCAGAGAATGAATACACCCAAAGCTCCGATTGTGAGGTTGTGTCCCGGAATTGCGTGAACCTTGATCTTACCATCTTTGGTTTTTGTGAATTTTCCAATACGGGCGCCGAGAATTTTAGCACCAATAAGAGCCGAGATACCGCCGACCATATGAATAGCGCAGGAACCTGCGAAATCGTGGAAGCCGAGCTGTGAAAGCCAGCCGTTACCCCAGATCCAGTGAGCTTCGATAGGGTAGATAAGAGCGGAAATTACTGCTGAGTAGATACAGTATGAAAGGAATTTTGTTCTCTCTGCCATAGCACCCGAAACTATAGTTGCGGTAGTAGCACAGAAAACGAGGTTGAATACGAAGTTCGACCAGTCAAAGCTCTCATAGGCTGTTAGAATATCCAATCCTGGCTTACCAATAAAGCCGACTAGATCCTCGCCCAATAAAAGGCTGAAACCGATGAAGATGAACATAACTGTACCGATACAGAAGTCCATCAGGTTTTTCATAATGATGTTACCGGCATTCTTTGCTCTTGTAAAGCCCGTTTCGACCATTGCAAAGCCTGCCTGCATCCAGAATACTAAAGC
>CANPWR010000129.1 GCA_947584825.1 uncultured Clostridia bacterium
GCAGTTGTATGTTACAGATCTGATGTTGATTATGTCGATGGATTTGTAATACCAGAAGATTCAAAATCAGACAGATTAATGATGTCATTTAATTATTATTTACCATCAGATTATACATTAATTGAACCTGGTACATCTTATTGGGATCCAAATGGTCAATATGGAACAGCACTTATGGATAGCGAGTTTGCTAAAATGACCCAATTAGGTCTGCCAGTATTAATTGGTGAATATGGACCTATGTTTAAGAACAATATTTCTAATGTAGCTTTATATAATTATTGGGTAAATTACTATGCGGCTACATATGGAATAGTAACAGCATACTGGGATAATGGAAGTACATCATCAGTTGGTGGTACAGCATTATTTGACAGAACTAATAATACAATTACTGCTGATGGTAAAATTATACTTGATCAAATTATTGCTGGATACAATGCAGGTAAATAATATTAAATTAATTAATTATTCTCCACCTTTGCTTTAAAGCAAAGGTGGGAATAATTATTATTTTTGGAGCATATAATGTGGTATATTATATTTTAAAGGAGATTGTTATATATGTATATCAAAAAAATTATATGTTCTCTGTTAGTTTTTGTAATGTTATTTGTTTATATTCCAGAATCAATTATAGTTATGGCAGATAGCTATAATTATTTGACATTTACATATGATTCAAACTCCAATGGATATAGTGTAGTTCTTAAAGATAACTATTCTAGCTTGATGTCAACTAGTGATTTGATAATACCTGAAACATACGATGATAATGAACATGGTTCAGCGCAAGTTAAAATAGCAGACAATTTTGGTTTATTATCAACTGTGAGTGATTCTTTTATTACAAGTATTACATATCCTATAGGTGTTTCGGATGCTAGTAAAAATATGCAATTTAGACCATTTAAAATTATCAATAAAGTTACTTGGAAAAATTCGAATGTATTGACATTAGGAAATAATCTATTTAGAAATTCTGTTGTAAAAGAAGTATATATTTATGCTGCTAGTGTTAATGTTAACCAAACTGCTTTTCGTGATATTAACAATTCTGTCAAAATTCATGTAGCAAATGAAACTGTCAAAAAAACAATAGTGGATACTACTGCCACTGGTTCTTACAAAGTTACCGAAGACAAAATCGTAGTCGACTTAGGCAGCGGGCTGCCGACACCGGTAGTAACATTTGATACTGAAAAGTTTGAAACATCAATACCTTACGGAACAGAAGGTGGATTTAAGCCGGTAGTAACTGTAAAGGTAAATGATGCTCCGGTCGAAGTTAAGACAGAAGATGTTACATATGAGTTGTTTAGCGATAATAAGTGCACTCAAAAGGTTACTTATTCTACAACTACCAGACCTGGTACATATTATCTGAGAGCTACTGTGCCTGCAGTAGCAGAACAATATGAAATTGGAATGTCAGAACCGCTGGAGGTTACTATTACTGAGAAATTCCAGAGCGCTAAAGATAGTTTAAAAGCTGCAATTGATGAAGCAAATGTAGAATTAGCTAAGTCAGATGTATACACTTCATCAACACTTAATAATCTACAAAAAGCTATAAGCGCAGGAGAAACAGTATATAAGAATCTGGACGCTACAAGAGCAGAAATTTCTAATGCTACATTGGCAATAGGAGAAGCAATGGATGCACTCGTAAAAACATCAGAAATCCTTTCAGAAAAAGATTGGAATGATAAAATGCTTCTAGCACATAATACATACAGCAATCTGTCATCTCTCAATTATACAGCAGAATCTTTTGAAGCTTTTAGTGAAGCTTTTAAAGAATTCGAAAAAGTGTATAATAAAGGCAGACAAAGTGTAAGTACTGACGAAGCAACGAAAGCACTTAGTGCTATAGAAGATGCATTCAATAAACTTGAAGAAAGAACAGAGTTCGATTATACAGAACTAGAAAATGCAATAGCAAGTGTAGAGTCAGTAGTAACAGATTCCGATGCAGAGAGTAAGTATCCCGCAGATGCATTTAAGGCATTAAAGGATGCATATGATGCAGGAAAAGCAATGCTTGATGATAAGGAAAGCGTAGACAGTCAGATTACAATTCACAATGCTACAAGCACAATTAATAGAACTTTTAATGCACTTGTAGAAGAAGTGTATAATGAACTTCAGGACGCGATCTCAGAAGCTGAGAAGCTGAAAGAAGGACTATACACAACTGAAAGCTATGCAAAGGTAACTACTGCATTAGAAGCAGCAAAGGGTATAACCTTGGAAGAGTCTGCATTAGCGGATATTGTAAAAGCTAAGGAAGAACTTGCAGCAGCAGTAGAAGGTCTGGAAATTGATCCTGCAATCGCAACAGGAAAAGAAGAATTAAGTAAAGCAGTAGAAGCAGCGAAAGAAATTGATAGCAGCAAATTTACAGCAGAAAGCTATGAGCAATTAACAAAAGCAATAGAAGAAGCAGAAAAAGTAATAACAGACAAAAACTCAACAAAGAACGACATTGATGCTGCAAAAGCAGCATTAGAAGAAGCA
>CANPWR010000130.1 GCA_947584825.1 uncultured Clostridia bacterium
TGCGACGTCGCTTCAGCCGTTTTCGGTATTGCCGAAAGTCCGCTTGTCGCATTGTGATATATAAGCGTTCCCTGATACGTTGGGGAAAGCTTTTGTATTACAGCCTCAACATATCTTATCTTGAACGAAAGGTCAACAGAGCTTCCTATCTCTATATCCAGCCTTCCGTCATACTTCATCTTAATATTTGTCCTGTCACTAAGGTCAATCGTGTTCATACTAGTCATTCCGAGCGTATTTAACTCGCTTAAAATCTGATTTAAAATCGTTGTCTTCATACTGTCTTTATCTTCATAGGTCTTTCCCAGATCCTTGACCTTTAAATCCATTCCTGATACAGTGACCAAGCCGGCTTTCTTATCAAGCACACCTGTTTCGACAATTCTTCCCGTAGTGCTTATAACGCAGAAAGTGCCGTCATCGTTCTGAATATTAGCCATAGGTACAGCTTGTACAGCAGTAAACTGCAAAGTAGACGGCAGTTTTCTTTTTATAGTAATGTCCTCAAGATAGGGAAATGAACTCAAAATATCAGACTTCATCTGATCTGTGTCAATTCTGAATAGATTGTCGTCGTCTGATATTCCCGCTATCTGAATGATTTGCTCGTCCGCATAAAGATCTGTTCCGGAAACGTCTATTTTCTTTACGTTAAAGAAAACAGTCAATGACAAAAAGATAAGTGCCATTATGATAAAAACAACAGCTATGAAATAATAAAGCGACATATTTCTTCTGCGCTTTCTTCTTGACACAATAACCTTTTCGCCATTGATTATTCTGTATTGTTCATCTGAAAGATTTGTCTTTTCTATGTCCTTCATTTTAAACAACCTCGCTCTGTAAGGAGCATACCTCCTATTGATGTTTTTTCAAATGTGTATGGTTATACCCTTTTTATCTTTGCACCTACTGACGAAAGACTTTTCTCGATCATCTCATAGCCTCTGTCAATCAGGTGAATATCGCTTATTTCTGTCTTTCCCTCTGCGGCAAGAGCCAAAATCACAAGCGACGCTCCGCCACGCAGGTCGGTTGCCCTGACATTTGCACCGTAAAGACGTTTTACTCCGTCTATAATAGCAACCTTTCCCTCAGTCTTGATTTTCGCGCCCATTCTTACAAGTTCGTCAACCTGACGGTACCTGCTCTCAAAAATATTTTCAACTATAACGCTTGTTCCCTGAGCCTTGCAAAGAGCAGCCATAGTTGTCGCCTGTGCATCGGTAGGAAAACCCGGATACGGCATAGTTCTTATCGTCTTAACAGCCTTTAATCCGTGTCTTGCATTGATATAAACATTGTCGTTATAAGTATATACAGAACATCCCATCTGTTCAAAAACAGGAATAACTGCCTCTATATCGCTTGTTCTGACGTTCGTTATATTTAGTTCTCCTCCTGTTATTGCCGCAGCAGACATATAAGTTGAAGTTACAATTCTGTCAGGCATAACGGTATACTCACAGCCGTGAAGCTCTTTAACACCCTCTATTACTATTGTGCTTTCACCTGCATTTGCAATTTTTGCACCGCAGCGGTTCAGAAAGTTTGCCAAATCATTTATTTCAGGCTCACGGGCAGCATTATGTATAACCGTTGTTCCTTTGGCGGTGGCAGCAGCCAGAATAACATTTTCGGTAGCTCCTACCGACGGAAAAGAGAATGTTATATTAGTACCTACCAATCCGCTTGGCACAGAGCAGTCTAAAACGCCGTGCTCCTCGTTTATCTGAACACCCATTTTTTTGAGTGCGGAAATATGCATATCGATCGGACGTGGACCAAGCTCACATCCTCCGGGAAAGGAAAGCTTGCACTTTCCAAGCCTTCCTAAAATTGCCCCCAGAAAAACAATTGACGAGCGCATCTCTCTCATTAAATCATCGGGAACGTCAAAATGAAGAAGTCCGTCTGTATTGACCAGAACGCTGTCCGCCTCACGTTTACAATCACATCCCAAGCATGATAAAATTCTGCACGCCGCAAAGACATCGCTCAGTCTCGGGCAATTATGTAACGCTGTTTCACCTTTTGCTAAAACACAGCCTGCAAGCAAGGGCAGAGCCGCATTTTTCGCTCCATGACAAACAAGCTCGCCTGTAAGTTTTTTTTCGCCCTCAATAACCAGCCTTTGCATAAGCTTCTCTCCTTTTCAACAAATTCGCTTATCTCATATTATGCAAATTCTTAAAAGAGAGTTACTGCTATTGCAGAGATGTGTTTGAGGCTATATTTCTATTGAACGATTAATCAATCAAAGCAGACAAAACTCCATATACCCGCTCAGGTGTATCGTTTATATAAAGCTTGGCTGCATTATTTGACAATATATCAAGCTTTTCTTTATTGTTATAAAATTCATCTATCTTTTTTATAAGCCATTCAGCAGAGAAATCCTTTTGCTCTATACAAATACCTGCTCCTGCCTTATCGAGAACCATTCCGTTATAATACTGATGATTTTCAGCAACATTCGGCGACGGAATAAGTATCGAGCCTCTGC